>CAMWUK010000008.1 GCA_947177415.1 uncultured Clostridiaceae bacterium | reverse complement strand
GTTTTATTCCCATTCAAAATAACACAACTCTAAAACAAAACCTCAATTTGTTTTTAAGTCCTAAGAATCCAACGAAATCCCTGTATTTTGAATAGGATATTTCCATTTTTTTATTACATTTTAACAAAAAATTATTTTTAATATTCTTGTCAAAAGAAATATACTACTTACCTATTATTATACAATAAAATTTCATCATAGTCACTATCTATGAACAAAATTTTTTCATAATCAACCGGTTTTACCTCTATCCCTGATTCTAGTATGACTAAAGATATCTTTTTATATTTCGAATATTTATAAAGCTCCACTAACTCTTCTTTTTCTAAAAAAGATTTTACATTCACTAAAAATAATACCTTTGCTAGTCGAAAATAATGTATCACATCCATAATAAGTAGTAATCTCTCCAGTACAGTTTGTTCTCCATGCTGTTTAATTTTCAATCCAATCATTTTCAGATAGTCCTGTACCTCAATATTTTCTTTGCATTCATATTCAAAAGGAAGTTCCACCAAAATATCAAACATATCCAAATTCAAATTGTAAAAAGAAGTCTGAAAACTATCAAACCTTTCATATTCTAAATTATATACCTCCTCCACATAGCGATATAATGCATTTTGAATCTTCCGTTGATTGAAGTCAAAGTTCATAAAGTCCATAATAAACATGGTTTCCTTTGAGAAGTTCAATATTTTCTCATCCTCTTCCAAAACAATCTGCTCTTGAATCCCTTCCTCCACTCCATTGGACATTTTGTATATACTATTCACCAAGTTTCCAAACAGTTTATGATTTTTCACCTGAATCACATCAACAAAATCATCTGTAAAGCAAATCTCCGTCTCAAAGGAGAAAATACGCATTTTCATATAATAATCAGCCTTTCATCTGTCTCTAGTACCATTTGCTGTGCCGTTCCAGAAATGTATTCTATACTACTATACTGTTTTTCTGTAATGGTAAGCATCTCCACCAATCCTGCTTTTGGTTTATTCTTTCTCACCTTATTTCTTACAAGATTGGCAGTGCTTCCATTTAGAACCAGTTTGGTATACACTGATTCCTGCATCATAATAAATCCTTCCCGTAATAGGAATTTACGAAATTTCAAATATTCTTTTTTATCTTCTACTGTAAGTGTGGGCAAATCAAAAAATACAATTACTCTCATAAAACGGTAACTCATTGAAATTCATATAGCACTAAAGATTCCATATTAGAATTTTTTAGTGTATCAAAAATTTTCTTTACATACATTTGAATTACATTTGACAAATAGTATTCTTTCCCACAATAAAGAACTTTTTTGTTTAGTAAATCAACTAACTTCATTTTTAGTTCTGGTGTCAATTCCAGCCCCATATTTTCATAGACAAACGCATCCACAATAATGCGAAAAGGCTCCATAAAATCACAAGACAAGTTGAAATAGTTATATTCATTTGTATGTTTAATTCCAATTTGAGTCAAATATCCATTGCTCACAACTTCTTTATTAAATGTTGACAGCAAAATAGCATATCCATAATCCAAGGCTGCATTGATGTGATTGTAATCCTCCCTGGAAAAATCTTTTCCAAACAAAGAATTAAAATACACCTTTGCTGCATGACCTTCCCGATTCGTTTCATCAAAATATTCCATTTGTTCCACATATTCCCGCAATTTTCTATGGGTTTCAAATCCCAGTTTTTCTAACAAATTTGCCTGATTTGTAATTTTCTGTCCTATAATGTGAGTCCACACCAGCTTTGCAAAGGCATTATCCCAATGTATCTGCTCTGCAATATTTTTGCTGGTATGAAAACTTCCATAATATGGAACTAGTTCACTTTGCGGATTTCTCTTTTCGTCACAAAACACCACTTTTATCTTTCGTTTCATCAGTTCACACAATAGGTAAGAAGTTAAAGATACCTGTGTGGAATCTATAAGGATGGTATGAATCTCAGACAAATGAATCATCTTCACATCATCTGTCCTCACCAAAAGAAAATCATTTTTATAATTTAATTTTGCATGGCTTTGTATAACAACTGTTCTCCAACTCAAATGGTAAATCTCCTTTCGTAAAGTCCAGTAATGGATTGTTCAATAAAGGTTGTCCCTGGTTTTATGGTATAGCCACCTTTTCTACCCATACGGTCAGCCAATTTTTTCCCATCAAATTTCTTTAAATTTGCACATTCTGGATTTGCTTTCGTAATCTTTAACAGTTCCTTCAAAAATTGACCTTTTTGTTTTAATCTTTCCACAGTGCCACACTCTATACTCTGGAAAACATCCGACTGGTCTATTTTTTCTACAATACTTTCATATTCCTTATACTGCGTTTTTATTTTTTCTTTATAATATGTATAAAGTTCATTCATAGACTTCTCTAATTCTTTCAAATCATAACCAGAATAATTCTCTTTATCTATTATGCAAACCATTCTCATAAGATTTTGATGTTTTCCATCCAAGATAAATTGTTTTGCATTTACGACTTCCGTTGCCGCTGTCAGATAAAAACGACTGTTGTTAATTTCTATTAGTTGGTTCTTTTGCACTTTTCTCTTTATCACTTCTAACTCTGATACCCCTAATACTTCTTTTAAATAATCTTCTAATTGCAGACTTTTCTTTTCAATGTGCTTTGCTGTGATAATTGGAATACCTTGCAATACGACCTTTTTCTTTTTCTTATCCTGATAAGACACTAAAGCAAAATAGGCTGCTTCTCCTCCCTGATAACCTCCATATTTCTTTACATCTAATCCCTTCTTTAGAGGTACAAGTTTTGTATTTTCTTTTTCACCAGATTTTGGATAAATCGTTTCATTATAGAAAGCACCTGTATTTTCTTCTAATTTCTTTGTGATAATACAATCCCGATAGCCAAATATTTTCTTTATGTACTCCAACTTCCTGCTTCCATCCCAAAGAATTTCACCAGTTTCTCTATCTGGTATACTTTCCTGAAACTTTGACAATACATAGGCAAATTTTTTCTTATTAACATTTTTGTCTGATCCATAATACTTTTTAAAGTCCTTATAATCAATTTCCTCCTCCATCTTTGGAAAAGCTGCTTTAATATACAATCCAATAATAGAAGTAAGATAAGCATCATGAGCATGATGAAAATCATTTAAAATTCTGCTCTTTAACAAAGTATAGCAGTCTCTGTTTTCTGTAAAAATACCTTGATCGTCCTTTATTTCTTGTGTATACATTTCCCGTAAATCACTGTTTAAACCTGCTTTAATTTCTACAACTGTAGCATTCTTATAATACTCCTGCAATAAATTAGCTACATGTTTAACGATTTGCCTTGTTTCCACTAATTGACGGCGGATAAAGTTTTTCTGTTCTTTCTTGGAACCTAAACTTTCTCTTAAAAGATTATCATATTTCTTTTTTGTCATTAAACCACTATCATATAACTTTTTCCAAGTTGCCTTTTGCTTGTTTTGATATTCAGACGGTACCAGTCCATTTCCCTTTTTCTGATTCTCAATTTTTAAAACTAATGCCTTATTCTCAATGCTATCATCCTTAATTACTGACTGTGGAATAATATGGTCAACCTCATATTTATCCAACATGTCAATATCTAACTTTTCACCAGAATAGAGACTTTTTCCATGTTGTAAAGAGTACAAAAATACTCTTTCATCATACAATTTATTTTGTGTCTTTATATCCTTTAAGTCTTTTTCTAATCCTACATTATAATCACTAATTTCTTCCTTCAATTTTTTATAACAGTTCTCTAACTGTTTTGCTCTGCTTTTGGTACGAACCTTCTCTCCTTCTTTCCTTGCAAATTCAATAAAAATATTCTTTGGCTCTTTTCCCATAATATGGATTAACTCGTTCACAATACGCATACTCTGCCGGATTCCACGTTTGAGTGCAGGAGAACCATGAAGTTCCTGAACCAGTTCCAGTAAATCTTCATCTCCATTAAGATTTTTTCGATTCTTTTCTATAATTTCCTTAAATCCCAATTCCTCATCATTAATAATTTGCATTAAATTTAGATTTCCTCTATGTTCCCACAGAATCTCCATAATGGTTTTCTTTTCATTCTTATAAGTTCCTCTAATCCCATTTAAAAATTTCTTTGAAAGTTTTCCCCATCCAGTGTATCTTAATTTCAAAATCTGTTTCATTTGGCTGTCATTAATTCGTTCTCCATATTTTTGTTTTATTTTTCTTTTGACAATATCTCTTTCCTCAAAAACAGTCAGCCAATAGATAAGTTCCTCTATCATTTGCCTATTTTCTTCTGTGACTTCGCCAAAAATTCTAGTAAAATCAATATAAGAACTTAAGGAAGAAGCAAACTCATCCTCTTTCTGAAAGCCACTAATTTCATAACTCTTTTTATCAATCTTAACAGAACCATCTTGAGTTTTCGTTATTGGGAATTGATTTTTTTCCAACCATTCTTGCAAGTTCTCTTTGGTTACCTTTTTTGTCTTTTTAAACTTTTCCTTAATTAGCTTATTCCTAGTCTCTAACGGAATCAATTTGTTATTGATGCGTATTTTATTTAATTCATTTAATAACTCATATTCAGAATACAAAAGCGAGCATTTAGGTAATACTTTCTCCTCTGGCAAATAAGTACAGAAATTGGTCATTCTGGTAATAAACTTTTCTGCTGTTTTATCTATATCCACCACTTCTTCCATATTCCATGGATAAATCTTCTCGTTTTCCTTGCCTGCTTTTTTCTCCATCCAAGAAAATTTTTCTTTTTGTGGATTTAATGGTCCTACATAATAAGGTATTCGGAAAGTGAGAAGTTTCATAATCTTGTCCTTATTCTCCTTTAATTCCGGATAAAATTCTCCTTGTTGTTCTAAAATAATCTCCATTTCTTTTTGATTTAACTGATATGGCAAAGAAGCATTTGCTACCTCATTTTGTTTTGATAGATATTCTTCTCTGTCCATTTTTTCCAAGATATTTTGGTAAACTGGGTCTTCCTTTGCCACATCATCTAATAATCTTTTTATTTCCTTATATAAATCTTCCTTGGAACATCTTCTTGTACCTTTAATATAATTGATGTACCATGGTAAATATTTTTCTTTTTCCTTTTCTTCTTGCCTCTTATCCCTTTCTGTCTGTTCCTTATCTTTTTCTTTTCTCTCTCCCCAGAAAAACTCCCGATATTCTTTTGTAGATAAATATTTTCTGAATAACCCCTTTAATTCTTTCAATTCCTTTCTATGTGTCTCATATTTTTCTACCATAGCCTTACACAAATATTTTTCACCTTTTAGTATATCTTTCATGGTTATCCAGCTATATATTTGTTTTAGTGCTTCTACTACAGTAAATTGTTCTGCCAATTGGTCTTGTAATGCAACTTCCATTTCTTCATATTTACTATCGGAAAAAGAAACTTTAATTGGCTTTCCACTTTCATCTACTAAGCCTTCATTTTTCATTACAACAGTTAGATTAAAAGAATATCCCAAAAAAGCATTTGTAATTTCCTTTACATATTTCTTATCTTCTTTCTTATCTACATAATGTTCTGTTAAAATGGCAACAATTTTCTCTTGTTTTTGCTTTTTAATACTTTTATTTTTTAATATGCTCTCAATCTCATAAAAGTGTTCTCCCATTTCCCATTCAAGCCCTAATTGTTCATATAGTTCACCCACTAAATACTGGAAGGCTTTCTGCACAGAGTCCACTGTATCCAGACTTTGTCCCTGATATAGAAAATTGCCACGATACTTTATCATGTGGTGCAATGCTAAATAAATCTTTCTTGGGTCTGCTTTTTCCTTAGTTTTCACCAGATACTTTCTCAAATGATAAATAGTTGGATAATCTTTGTAAAAATCACTATCACTATAATCCTTATCATTAAATAAGATATAATCTTTTTGTACCTTCTTATCTTCTTTCCATAAGAAGGCTTCCTCTAATCGTATAAAGAATGTATCATCTATTGGTAATATGATTGGTTCCATCATCTCTTGTAACAAATGAATCCTTTGTCTTCTTCTCTCATAACGTCTTCTTGTACTTCGGTACACTCTGCAATCTGCAGCAGGCTTCCCCTCTTCAAAAAGTCTGGCTCCCCACATATTCTTTTTCCGAAATTTTAGTAATTCTCCATTTTGGTTAGTTACTGCCCATCCCACAGAATTAGTGCCAATGTCAAGCCCTATGTTGTAGTCCTCTTTTAATTGTATCTTATCACTATTCATACATTCCCATCCTTTCAAATTTTGTATATTTTTGATTTCATCTACAGTTATATTATATAAAATAATAAAATTTTCTATATATTCACTCCTTTTAGGTAGAACCTTGCACTCTGCTGCAAAGTTCGTAAAGCACCAAGTACTGCTTTTGCACTTGTGTGCATCCTCGTTTACGAAACACTCATACGAATATATTTATGGTGATGCCACAGTCCACAAGGCATGGATGTTTCTACCTGAATAATTACAAATTTTTTATATATAATATTTTATATCGGTAATTAACTTTTGTCAAATTTTTCATTTGACACCATATTGTTTTTCATGTTATTCTTTTGATCCTAGAATAACAGAAAAACAACATTTGTTCGTTTATTTGTCGTAACAGTTCAGCTGGGTAAAAGTATATGTGCAAATTGCACGAGGGATCTTGCCCATAGAGGGCAATTTGTGCATGTACTTTTATGTGCTTAACGCCATTCATAAATAAAGTGTCCAGCCAGAAAAAATATTTTTAGCCAATTTGTATATTCTGGCACTTTATGAATGAACCTAACTGAACTCTTAGTTACAGTTCACACCTACGGTGCAAACTGTAACGGAATCCAGCCTATTAAGAGTTCACCTTCGGTAAAAGGCTGGATTCTTGACTGCTTTATATTCTTGGCACATAGCTTGACAGCAAGTGTCAAGCTTGTGAGTGAACAGTAACAACTCTTACTATTTGTTTTAAGTTTGTGTTATTTTCCTCTTGCGTTTTTCTATGTAATGAGGTATAATAAAGATGTTATTTCCATTCAAAATAACACAACGAGTTAAAATAAATTTTCAAACTAAATGCTACGTTTATTGTGTAGCGATTGCGTATGGCAATCATTTAAAACAAAACCTATGGGTTTTGTTTTTTTCTATATAGAAAAGTATTACAATAAACTATCTACAAACTTATACCTTGATACATAGAAAGGATAATGCAGAATGACAGAAAATGAAAAACTTGACTTGATTCTTACTAAACTTGAAAAACTTGACAAAATAGAATCAGATATGCAGATTATGAAAAATGAGATTCTGGGCATAACAAACGAAATTCAAGAATTAAAACAAAAAGTTACAAGTCTTGAATTACACATTGAAAATGCCACTGACAAAAATATTCAATTGTTAGCAGAAAACTTTGTTGAACTTACCAAGAAATTAAATCAAGCTATTCCAGTCGCTGACAAGAATCTTGCCTATGAGGTAAAGGTAAATTATCTTCTTGAAGAAGTACAAAGTCTTAAAGAAGAACTTGCAAAACTAAAAAATAAAATTGCATAGGAAATACATAAAAACAAAGCAATATTTACCTCTTCCAGTACACATAATTATTTTGTAACTATTCAGAACCTGCAAAAGTGATATACAAATTGCATAAATTTATTTATTAAATGCAATTTGTATACTCACTTTTATTGGGCTGATGCCCACATGAGGATTTTTACCAGCCATTATGGGAAATTATTAGGTATTATGTATATTCTGGAAAAATCCGAATGAGGGGTTCTGAATAGTTACATTATTTTTATATTATAGGAAAGGTGTAAAGTCTATTAGATTTCATGACTTTACACCTTTTTATTACAAATATTTGTCACTATTTTTTCCTTCTCTGACTTCCTTTGCTGTTACTTTTCTTTTACGGGTAACGCTATCATAATTGAATTCAATGTGTTTCATCCACAAAAGAAACAATCTCTGTCTGCTCCCCTCTGCTCTTTCACAGATTGAAGAAAAAAAGTATGCCCGGACACTGATTGCGAAAGAAATACCAGAAGAATGGTTTTGCCTTTGAGTGGAAGACAGTGTTAATTGGATAAGAAACAGCCAGCTTTACTATATGGCAACATCTGAAGACATCAACTCCATACTAAAAATTTAAAGCTGTTTTTCATGCAAAAAGGGCATGTGCTACCCTGCATGCCCTTCTCTTGAAAATTTTAACATAATGCCGGAATAAATTTTGCAAACAAATACAATCCTTCTATGCCAGCATTTACTTCGTGTTCCATGCCTGCTGGCATAATTGATATTATTCCAGGTTGGTAAGTAATAACTGTACCTTCATTTATACATTCTCCTGAACCTGCAATTACCTCATGAGTTTCCAACTGCTGTTCATGAATATGATTTTTAATGCTGCACTTAGGAGCAATTCTTACCAAATGATAGCTGAACTTTCCATCTGTGTCTTTGGCAGTAACTATGTGCTTTAGCTCTACTCCTTTGAAAGTGGAATGCTTTGACCATTCCACCTCTTGAAACTCTTTCACTCTATCAGGCAAAACAAGTGTACCCTGATTAAAACTTTCAAAAATATCCATTCTTATCATCTCCTATTTACATATTGAAAAAGCTTTTTCTATAGAAAAGGATAACAAAAACCACTCCTGAAAGATTGTAAAAAATTGCGTAATTATTCAGAATCATGAATAGCTACAAAACTCCCATGCCTTGCATAATTAGGCACCACTATAAATATATTCTGCATGGGAGTTTTGTAAACGATGATGCACACAAGTGCAAAGACAGCACTTGGCACTTATACGAACCTTGCAGCAAAGTGCAAGGTTCTACCTGAAGATAGTGAATATATAGAACATTACTTATTTGTCCAGTTTACTTTCCTCTAACTGTTTTAATGATTGCACATATTCTTTTGGTGCTACTTTTGCAACCTTTTTAAAACTTTTTATAAAATGACTTTGATCGCAGAATCCTGATTCTATTGCTACATCTGCTGCCTGTAAACCCTTTTGTAGTAAGTGTTGTGCCTTACGGATTCTATTTTGAATTAAAAATCTATGGGGTGTTAATCCTACATGGCTTTTAAATTTTCTTATCATGTAGTATTTGCTTAAATGTACCTGCTTACTTAGATAGTCTATATCCAGTTCCTGCTCTGGTTTCCTTATAATCAACGCCTTAATCTGCGATATATCTTCTTTACTCGTGCTATTATTTGTATTTACTTTAAGTTCTGAATACATTTCAACCAAAATAACACTTAATGCTTTTTTAAGTATCCTCCATTGATTGCTCTTTATTATTTCTTGCTTTACTAATTCATTTAAATATTTCAATAAGGCATCTAATGTCTCTTTTCTTGGATATTTTTGAATAAGATTTGTACCTATACATATAGATAACACTTTTGTTGTTTTGTCTGATATGTATAAAGCATGTACTTGACCAATTGGTATGAAAAAAATATCATTGTTTTGATAGGTTGCTTTGCCATATTGATTTTCCAGACAAACAGTGCCTTCTAATACCATTCCGACTATATGTTTTGAGATATGATTGTGCATCTCATAAGTATTTCTCATGTTTTCAGTTAATACCAATTCTAAATCTTCTTCTGTTTGAAAATATTGCATTGATACCCACCTGCCTTTCTCTTGATAAAATGGGAAGTCATCTTCTGCTCTTAATTATAGTATACATAATTTTCAGAAAAAGCAACTTATTCTATTATATAATTATTTATCTAAATATTTTATAAGAAAAATTTTATCATAATTACGACAATTGTATGTCCAGAAAACATAAAAGAAATGTAACCTTCAAAACTTCTTTCTTGTTTCATTGGAATAGATTTGATACAATAAAGAAAAAGCAATGAAACGGAGGGAATGGTATGGGAAAAATATTAAATTCAGCCGGACAACTGGTGCAGTTTCAGAAATTATATAATGACAAGTATTTTGTAGATAAATCTTCCATCCTTACAAAGCTGAATGAAAGTATCAATACCGGGAACAACTATATCTGCATTACCAGACCGAGACGTTTCGGAAAAACGGTCATGACGAATCTTATTAGTTCTTACTATGCCAAAGGGCTGGATTCGGCAGAGATTTTTGACAAGCTAAAGGTTGCGGACATAGAAGACTATAAACAACATCTCAACCAGCATAATGTAATTTCTCTTTATATGTCTGAACAGCCAAGAGTATGTAATGATGTAAATGACTATCTTGCCTACCATGAGCACAAGATTTTGAAAGATTTAGAGAAAAGCTATCCACATTGTGAATTAGATATGGAAACGGAATTATGGGATGCATTGAATGACATTTTTTATGAGACCAGAGAACGTTTTATTTTTATTGTGGACGAATGGGACAGCTTTTTTCACAGCGATTTTTATACGGAGGAAGGTGCAAAGAGCTATCTGACCTTCCTAAGAAACCTGCTGAAAGACAAACCTTATGTGGAACTTGCCTACATGACAGGGGTCCTTCCCATAAAAAAATATTCCAGTGGTTCAGAATTAAATATGTTTGATGAATTTTATTTCCCCACAGACACCATTTATGATACCTTTTTTGGTTTTAGTGAGGAAGAAGTGAAGGAACTTTGTGAGCGGAACAAACAGAATGGAGGCAGTATTAAATATGAACAGCTTGCCCAGTGGTACAACGGTTACTATACTTCTTTGGGCAGCCGTCTATATAATCCACGTTCCATTAACAAGGCACTAAACCAGAACACTGTTAAGGATTATTGGACGGAAACCGGACCGGGAACAGAGATTCTGGAACTCATAAAGAATAATGTCGGTGCGGTAAAAGAAGATATTTTAAAGATGGTGTCCGGTGAAAAAATATACTTTCCATTTCGTTATTTTAAAACGGAATTTGCGAATTTAAGAACCAGACAAGATATTTTATCCATTATGATTATTTACGGCTTTTTGTCCTACTATAAAGATTATGTAAATATTCCAAATAAAGAACTAATGACAAAATTTGAAACGGTTCTGGAAGACAGCAGCATGGGCTATATTGCAGAGCTTGCCAAAAACTCCAATGTGATGCTGGAAGCCACGCTGGCAGGAGATACAAAAAAGATGGAAGAAATCCTGGAGTTTGTCCATAATACAGAGGTTCCAATTCTGCAGTACAATGATGAAAATTCCCTCTCCTGCATTGTCAACCTGATTTATCTCAATGCAAGGGATAAGTACCGCATCGAACGGGAAGAAAAAACAGGAAAAGGCTTTGCCGATTTTATTTTTTATCCCCTTAACACTTCTGATACTGCAATTATTCTGGAACTGAAAAAGGATGATACACCGGAAAACGCTATTGCACAGATTATGGAGCGGAAATATTATACAAAACTTCTCCAATGTAAAGATGGTAATCCTGTCTGTGAACAGGATATATTAGTTGTGGGAATGACCTACGATACTAAAAACAAGAGCCACCAGTGTGTGGTACAAAAACTGGGGGAATTGAAATAGAATGGGGGAACGATATGGGAAAAATATTAAATTCAGTCGGACAACTGGTGCAGTTTCAGAAATTATATAATGACAAGTATTTTGTAGATAAATCTTCCATCCTTACAAAGCTGAATGAAAGTATCAATACCGGGAACAACTATATCTGCATTACCAGACCGAGACGTTTCGGAAAAACGGTCATGACGAATCTTATTAGTTCTTACTATGCCAAAGGGCTGGATTCGGCAGAGATTTTTGACAAGCTAAAGGTTGCGGACATAGAAGACTATAAACAACATCTCAACCAGCATAATGTAATTTCTCTTTATATGTCTGAACAGCCAAGAGTATGTAATGATGTAAATGACTATCTTGCCTACCATGAGCACAAGATTTTGAAAGATTTAGAGAAAAGCTATCCACATTGTGAATTAGATATGGAAACGGAATTATGGGATGCATTGAATGACATTTTTTATGAGACCAGAGAACGTTTTATTTTTATTGTGGACGAATGGGACAGCTTTTTTCACAGCGATTTTTATACGGAGGAAGGTGCAAAGAGCTATCTGACCTTCCTAAGAAACCTGCTGAAAGACAAACCTTATGTGGAACTTGCCTACATGACAGGGGTCCTTCCCATAAAAAAATATTCCAGTGGTTCAGAATTAAATATGTTTGATGAATTTTATTTCCCCACAGACACCATTTATGATACCTTTTTTGGTTTTAGTGAGGAAGAAGTGAAGGAACTTTGTGAGCGGAACAAACAGAATGGAGGCAGTATTAAATATGAACAGCTTGCCCAGTGGTACAACGGTTACTATACTTCTTTGGGCAGCCGTCTATATAATCCACGTTCCATTAACAAGGCACTAAACCAGAACACTGTTAAGGATTATTGGACGGAAACCGGACCGGGAACAGAGATTCTGGAACTCATAAAGAATAATGTCGGTGCGGTAAAAGAAGATATTTTAAAGATGGTGTCCGGTGAAAAAATATACTTTCCATTTCGTTATTTTAAAACGGAATTTGCGAATTTAAGAACCAGACAAGATATTTTATCCATTATGATTATTTACGGCTTTTTGTCCTACTATAAAGATTATGTAAATATTCCAAATAAAGAACTAATGACAAAATTTGAAACGGTTCTGGAAGACAGCAGCATGGGCTATATTGCAGAGCTTGCCAAAAACTCCAATGTGATGCTGGAAGCCACGCTGGCAGGAGATACAAAAAAGATGGAAGAAATCCTGGAGTTTGTCCATAATACAGAGGTTCCAATTCTGCAGTACAATGATGAAAATTCCCTCTCCTGCATTGTCAACCTGATTTATCTCAATGCAAGGGATAAGTACCGCATCGAACGGGAAGAAAAAACAGGAAAAGGCTTTGCCGATTTTATTTTTTATCCCCTTAACACTTCTGATACTGCAATTATTCTGGAACTGAAAAAGGATGATACACCGGAAAACGCTATTGCACAGATTATGGAGCGGAAATATTATACAAAACTTCTCCAATGTAAAGATGGTAATCCTGTCTGTGAACAGGATATATTAGTTGTGGGAATGACCTACGATACTAAAAACAAGAGCCACCAGTGTGTGGTACAAAAACTGGGGGAATTGAAATAGAATGGGGGAACGATATGGGAAAAATATTAAATTCAGTCGGACAACTGGTGCAGTTTCAGAAATTATATAATGACAAGTATTTTGTAGATAAATCTTCCATCCTTACAAAGCTGAATGAAAGTATCAATACCGGGAACAACTATATCTGCATTACCAGACCGAGACGTTTCGGAAAAACGGTCATGACGAATCTTATTAGTTCTTACTATGCCAAAGGGCTGGATTCGGCAGAGATTTTTGACAAGCTAAAGGTTGCGGACATAGAAGACTATAAACAACATCTCAACCAGCATAATGTAATTTCTCTTTATATGTCTGAACAGCCAAGAGTATGTAATGATGTAAATGACTATCTTGCCTACCATGAGCACAAGATTTTGAAAGATTTAGAGAAAAGCTATCCACATTGTGAATTAGATATGGAAACGGAATTATGGGATGCATTGAATGACATTTTTTATGAGACCAGAGAACGTTTTATTTTTATTGTGGACGAATGGGACAGCTTTTTTCACAGCGATTTTTATACGGAGGAAGGTGCAAAGAGCTATCTGACCTTCCTAAGAAACCTGCTGAAAGACAAACCTTATGTGGAACTTGCCTACATGACAGGGGTCCTTCCCATAAAAAAATATTCCAGTGGTTCAGAATTAAATATGTTTGATGAATTTTATTTCCCCACAGACACCATTTATGATACCTTTTTTGGTTTTAGTGAGGAAGAAGTGAAGGAACTTTGTGAGCGGAACAAACAGAATGGAGGCAGTATTAAATATGAACAGCTTGCCCAGTGGTACAACGGTTACTATACTTCTTTGGGCAGCCGTCTATATAATCCACGTTCCATTAACAAGGCACTAAACCAGAACACTGTTAAGGATTATTGGACGGAAACCGGACCGGGAACAGAGATTCTGGAACTCATAAAGAATAATGTCGGTGCGGTAAAAGAAGATATTTTAAAGATGGTGTCCGGTGAAAAAATATACTTTCCATTTCGTTATTTTAAAACGGAATTTGCGAATTTAAGAACCAGACAAGATATTTTATCCATTATGATTATTTACGGCTTTTTGTCCTACTATAAAGATTATGTAAATATTCCAAATAAAGAACTAATGACAAAATTTGAAACGGTTCTGGAAGACAGCAGCATGGGCTATATTGCAGAGCTTGCCAAAAACTCCAATGTGATGCTGGAAGCCACGCTGGCAGGAGATACAAAAAAGATGGAAGAAATCCTGGAGTTTGTCCATAATACAGAGGTTCCAATTCTGCAGTACAATGATGAAAATTCCCTCTCCTGCATTGTCAACCTGATTTATCTCAATGCAAGGGATAAGTACCGCATCGAACGGGAAGAAAAAACAGGAAAAGGCTTTGCCGATTTTATTTTTTATCCCCTTAACACTTCTGATACTGCAATTATTCTGGAACTGAAAAAGGATGATACACCGGAAAACGCTATTGCACAGATTATGGAGCGGAAATATTATACAAAACTTCTCCAATGTAAAGATGGTAATCCTGTCTGTGAACAGGATATATTAGTTGTGGGAATGACCTACGATACTAAAAACAAGAGCCACCGGTGTGTGGTACAAAGACTGGATGAGCTGCAATAGTTAAAGATTGTTAATTGAATGTTTTTCAAAGTATCTAAATTTTCCCTGAAGCTTGGCACCGAATTCCAGAACCGTAGTTATGATACCATGGTTAGTCATGGGAACTAAAAAAATTTGAGTATGACAAAAGCGATACCATTTAATAGTATCGCTTTACACCTTCCAAAATCTGCTTTCTTATGAAGTTCTTTTAATCATCCATTACTCTTGCACAGTTCCACACTCTTCTAATTTCGCTGGTCTGCCACATACCTATAAGATCTCTATAATCTATTTGACTTTTACCTTTTTAATTTTACTCCATGAGCCATATTTTTTCTTTCCGTTTGCTACTGTATATGCCCTTACTCTAATATAATATATTTTTTTCTTTTTCAATTTTTTAATTATATAGGTTCTCTTTTTGGTATTTTTTAATTTCTGATTGTTAAATTTTTTGTTTCTTGCATAAGCAATTTGATATCCTTTTGCTTTAGATACTTTTTTCCATGTTACCTTAACATTGCCTTTACCAGATGCTTTTGCCTTGGTAACAGAGACTTTTTTAGGTTTGGCAACTGTTGGAAGTTTTTCTGTTGGTTTCACTGTCGGAAGTGATATTGGTTTCGTTGTTTGTAACGGAATTGGAGTTTGTGTTGTTACAGGATTTTTTTCATTATTGTCTGCTTCTGCTTTCTTATATAAAACAACCACATTATCTCCAATATTAAATTCCATATCTGCTTGTGTTACCTCACAATATAGCATCTTTTCATTGGTTTCACTATCCAACGTAGCCAAGGCATAGCATTTTGATATATCCAGTATGCTGTTCATTCCTGATTCTATATTCCCTATTGGGTAGGATTTTATAAGTGTTTCGCCAATATTTTTATCATATACATTTATGTATACATCTGTGGCTGTTTTAGAAGCAATATTTGTAATTTTTACAGAATCATCATTTTGCTTTTGAATAGTAATATCCGCATCTGAATTTTCGATTACCTTTTTATAAACTGCCTTTTCTGACAAAGTTTCATCAGCCGTTATCTCAAATATGAGTTCTCCTTTGTTCAATAAAGATGGCACAGTAATGCCTAATTCATGTTCCAGTAAACTTCCCACTTTTAATTCATTATAAATTTTTTCTTGTAACAATTGTGTTCCATTCTCATCTTTTACTGTAAGAGTTACATTATGCAAATCTGTATTTCCAACATTTACAAATTCAATTGCAAATGCGTTTTCTTCTCCTGGTACATATTCCAAAACATCATATGAAACACTGTTAATTTGAATCCGATTTTGATTAAAATCTGATTTTGATTTCATAACAGTTGCCCCATACAGATTCTCTGCATCCTCATCAACTTTCTGAAGAGTGTAGATAAGTGTTTCCTTATCATCAATTGTTATCATTTGGAAATCGCTAATATAACCATCTTCATCCGTAATTTGTACAGGTACGGAATCTGCCTCCCATAACTGATACACAATATTATTTTTCAATCCATCTTGTTCTGTCCAATAAACCCCATTTTCTTTGATTAAATAATTAGAACCTACTTGTATACCAGTATTACTGAATTTTGATGTATCTAAATCAAAATAGCAAAGAATGTTTTCTTTCATTTTACGATAATACACTCTGTTACCTACAACCTGCATGTCCTGTATAGTATCTGATGCTCTGTAAGTTCTATCATTTATAGACATTTCTTTCCCCTCATTAGATACCACGATTTTTCTTTCGATATCATTATAGGTAAAATATACAAACTGATCATATACCTCCTTTCCCGAACCATACTGCTCTACTTCCCCCCAATCAGAATCTGACAATACACATCCTACTCTTTTTGTCTCTCCTGATTGTAGCAGGCAGTCATTCGCTGTATTTTCTGCCCACATGGCACACAATTTCCCATCTTTTTCACAAAGCAGATAATTATATTTATAATAATCATTTTCCTTTCCAACTAAAATAGGCTTTTTAAATCTAGAGGCTGATTCATTATATTCTGCAACATAAATCTGCATAGATTTAGAAATTTCTTCTACTGTCATATCTTCCGATAATGCTTCTGTACTATTTTGATAAATTGCATATATTTTCCCTTTATATTCAAACAATTTAGCCATTGTATCCATTCGGTTTGTTTGATACACTGGCATGGCATCCGACCATACACCATCTCTATTTGTACGATACATCAAGGTATTTTGTCCCTCGGCTCCCTCTTCTTGATCTGATAAATATGTCAACAGCACTGTACCATCATTTAATTTTATGGTTTGTGGTCTGGCAAAATCACTAACTATAGAATCCATTACATTTGTATCAATTTTATCACTGCTATCTATATTTTTTACATCTTTTTTTGTATAAATCTGAGCCGGTTTATATGACAATTTTACATTGTTGCCATTAACCTTTAATTCAGGATACAATTCTACATTAGCAAATTTATAGGAATATTCTCCTTTTAATCCTATAATCGAATTTACTTTAAAAAAAAGTGAACCATCTAACCCTAACCCCAATGAATCCCTTTTTGATTTGTATGGGAATGATGCCTTTCCTGATATTGTTCCTTTTAAACCACCTTGTGCATCAACAACAATAGCATTAGCACCCAAAGCAATTGAAGCTTTTAATTTTAATTCTATATCCCCTTTTGGTTCTATCTTTTCTCCATCATATTGAGCATGAATTTTTGCTGACAATTCACTTCCAAGACTTGCTTCTGAATAAATAATTGTCCAAATGTAAGATCTTCCTTTCATACCAATTTCACCATCAAACAGAACTCCTCCATCCAAAAGCTTTGATATTTTATGATTTTCATCTAATTCAATTTCAAAATATCCAAGAACCTTAAACCCAGTCTCAAAAACAAAACTAGTTCGATTTTCTTTCAGCTTTTCTTTTGTTTCCTTATAACTATCCAAAAAACTTTTATCTGGCTGTTCATATTCAAATTTTAACTTATCTTTTTCTGCCCCTAATACTATGGATTTTGTTCTTTTCCAATTATCCTTCCATTCTTTCGAAAGCACCTCTGCCTTATCTAATTCATTCTTCCATTTTCGATCATACCCAACCAACACCTGCAGTGAATTTTCTGCTGCATTATATTTTACATTAATATCTGTATTATCAAAAAGAAATGGTGATTTAAATTCCGCATCACATTTAAAAATATTAAAGCTCTCTTTTCCAAGTTGTATTTCAGGTCCTATCAAATCAAAACTGCCCAATGATGAGGTAGAAAATAAATTAGCCACCTGTTTATTCCAATCTAGTGATCCATCTGTAAATGTTGTATTAATACTTTTTTCTATTGGTTTTGTAAATGATAAATATTTTGAATCTTTCTTTACCCTAATAACAGGACGAATACCATGTGCCATTGATGCTGCATTTTCATGATCCCTTACTCCACCCTGTTTATGAATCTCTCCAGTTGTTTCTACTGTTTTCATATGTGCCAAACCATAAAAAAAGTAAGGATGTCCTCTTAAAAACCACATTTGTGCAGTTTCATTTTGATCCACATAAGATGATGCATAAGCAATTCTGGAAGAATTATCTTTAAATCCATATGAAGTATCTACCACTTCATCTTCATCCAGTAACCAAACCTTATCTTTTGTATAAACTAATCCATATCCGCTTGTATTTCCTGACATATTATGTGTATCCCAGTCAACATGTCTGCTAGCTATATTTGTTTCTATCAAGTCTTCTTTTGCGTCTCCAAAAGCATATTCAATAAATTCACTATTCAACCATGTCCTTAACTCAGCATCTTCCCAACACTCAATGAGCCAACTGCTTAGCTGTCTATTTTCTAATATTTTTTCTGACATCAACAGGTAAGAATTACCCTCATCTTTTAAAATACGCCATTGAATTGGTGTATCTTTATAATACTTTCTATTTTTATACACATAATGACAATCATCCACATATAATTTGTTATCTTTAAATTCATACTGTTTAATTGCTTCTAATTCCTCTTCATCTGTTACTTCTTCTTGGATATAGTTACCAAAGTAAACTGTATTATTGGTTGTTTCTTGAGCTTTGACTATAGTATGTACAAATGTATCTTCACAATAGATTAAACCCAAAATAAGAGAAAGACATATATATAACGCCAAAACACCTTTTATCTTTACTTTCATTCGTTATCATTCTCCTTCTACTTTTGAATTTTTATCTTTCCATTTTTTAACTTTTTCAAATTCTTCTTATTTATTTTGTAGAATTTTACTTTTTTTGTTGTTTTATTTGATGGAGAAAATGCCCATGATTTTTTATACTTTTTATATGTAGCCTTTGAAATAGTTTTCCACTCAACAGCTACATGATCTCCTGCTGCATCTCCCTTGTAATATGAATATTTCTTTCCATTTTTACACAAACTTCTCCCCCAGCTTCCAAATCCTTTTCCTCCATCCACAGTGTCAAATTTTCTCCTCATATATTCATAATAATAATTTGATCCCAATGTAGTTAGAATTCCTTTTTGTTTTGTATTATAATAAACAAAGCCCTTGCTGCCTATAGCACCTGAAGCATGTGTTTCTCCTGTCTTCGTATTAAATGATGCAAAACCAATAGCATTTTGTGCTGATTTCTTTACTTTTTTTTCAGCAGTTACTAATTCTGGCTTTCCATCTTTATTGGCATCTACCAGTGCAAAATATTTATAATTATATTCCTCTGCATATTGCTTTAAATAACGATAGTAATTTTTGCAAATTATCTTATTAGATACAATGGTGTCAGCTTTTGCACTTTGAATTCCACAAAAAGTTTCACATGCCATTACTGCAATAACAAAGATGGCGATAATTCCCTTAAATAATCTTTTTATTTTTTGTTCTCTTCTTAATTTAATTTGTGTATTTTTTTTCATAATATTTTCCTCCTTGTTTCCCTATGTTCTTCTAAGCATTACTTTCTATAAAGCAATGCTTAGAAGAACTTTCAAACTTTACTTCATACATTATGTATTTCTATTTCACCTTACATTTCTTTACTTTACTCCAACTACCATATACTTTTTTGCTTCCACTTTGATTATAGGCTCTCACACGAACATAATATATATTTTTGCTTTTTAACTTCTTTAAAGTGATGGCATTAGTTAAAGACCCATATTTCTTAATTTTCTTTCCTTTTGTAAAAGTTTTGTTTTTTGCATATTGTACTTCAAATCCAGAAACACCTGTCATTCTTTTCCATGTCACTTTAAGTTTTTTCTTAGACACACTTTTCACAGTCAATCCAATTATCCTTTTAGGTTTTTTTACGGTATTTGATGTACTATTTGATTTATCTGTATTTTTATTGGTAGAATCACTTGGTTCTTGTGTTGTTACAGGTTTTGTAGATGGAAATTGTGTATTTACAGGACTTTCTCCATTATTATCTGTATTTGTTGGTGTTGCTGTTGGTTTGGCAGCAATGTTTGAATCGTTTTTCTTCTTAACAATGACTGTACAAGATGCTTGGATTCCGTCTACGGTTGTAGCTGTTACAATTGTATAGCCCTCTTTTCTAGCAGTTACCTTCCCATCAACAATTGCTGCAATTTCTTCATCTTCACTTATCCATGTACATTCTACATCTGATTCTCCATAATATGTAATAAACTTGCCTTCTTCACCTTCTTCTAGTACTAAAATCTGTGGTGAAACTTCCAGTTTATCTTGTGGATATTCTAATACCCCCTTAATAGTACATTCAGCAAAGCAAGTTCCAGTCTTTGAAAATGCTCTTAATGTGGTAACTCCTTTATTTAAAATTTGTACTTCTCCACTTTCTGATACACTAGCAACTGTAGCATCATCTGTGTACCAATCTACACCTTGCTCTGTTGCATTTTCAGGATACACTTTAGCAGACATTTGAACTTTTTCATCAGTCGTGCCAACAATCGATGTGGAATTCAATACAATTGATTCTACATCAATCTCAGACGATGTTACCTCCACATTACAATAATCTGCATACTTTCGATCCTTGGTACTAATAAAAATTTGTGTCTTACCAACCTGATTTGCATGTATTGTGCCATTTTCATCTACAGAAGCAACACTCTCGTCTAAACTATAGAAGTTTACACCAATATTTTCATCTTCATGACTAAGAAAATATGTAATTGAAGTTTCTGTTCCTCTCTCCAAATTGAAATTTTCTTTTTTTACAACTAATGCCCCCTTATCGTCTTCACCAGAACTGACTAAGAATGACACATTTTTTATTTTACTAACATTTTTATCAGGTGCTACAGCAATATACTGTAAATATGTATTCTTACTGATAACTATTTCTCCATTATACTTAGTACTTGTAATTGTAGGATTCGAACCATCTGTCGTGTAATATATTACAGCTCCATTTTCCGCAGTAAGATGAATCTTTTTTGATTCTGTAAATACTCCTGATGGGGTATCACAGCTTGGATCTAATGTAGTTTCTATATATTCATAAACAGGATATACATCTAAACTCTCTTTAGCTTGTATAAATCTATAAGAACTCCATCCTTTGAATACCATTTTATCAATTTCAGGTGCTGTAGGTTCTTTCGCATTATTTCCATAATCTACCTGCTGTGTGCTAAGCAACTTTTCATCCTTATCATAAAAATTGATTGTATATGTCTGTATTTTATAATTTGCCATTAACACAAGGTTCTCTGTCACTGTTTCAACATTGTTGCCATCCATCGTTGTCCAATTTACAAAATCATATCCTTCAATGGTTGTTTCTTCAGGATAAGTTACAGGTTCATCATAAGAAAACACCTGAGTTTCTACTTCTTTTGTTTCCCAATTTACAAATGCAATACTATATTTATTCTTTGTATATTGTGCTGTAATCTCCATATCTTCTTTCACATTGGTAAAACCATAATCCCAACCGACAAAATAATAATGTTCTTTGTTAGGAACTTTTGGAGATGTAGCACTTTTTCCTTCTACAACCTCTTGTGTATCAATAATATTTCCATCATCATCTTTAAATACTACTGTATACTTTGGCTTAGGAGCCTCTATTGTTTCAAGAAAAATCGGTTCAGTCGCACCTTCAATTGCTAATGCAACGGTATAGTCTCCAGTCTTTGCACTAATTGTTTCTCTTGTTATATATTCAAAATTATATCCACCATCTTCACCAATGACACTTTGTCCAACATATTCATTATTAGAATCTGATGGTTCATCATTCTTATATACTAATAATGCAGCCTGCTTTCCAGCAAGTTCTTTGTCAACAGTCCCCACTGTCTTATATACATCACCAGAATTATCTTCAATATCTTGCATTTTTGTACGATAACGGTATGTAGTTCTTGTCTCAACTTTACGAGTTTGACTTTCTGCTACCTTATCTGTTGACCAATCCGTCCAATCTTTCCATTTATACCAATAGTAGGTGTAACCTTTCGTCGCATCCCTATATCTCCATTCTGTATGAGAGGTTGCAGCAACGTCTTGTGTTGATGCCAAAAACCATATTTCACCAGAAAAATTTTTACCACCTGCGGGCTTGTATCCGGCATGTCCCGAATAAGTGCCAATCTGTGGCAAGCAATAATTTGTCTGCCAATCATATCTAGTTCCACCCATACTAGATGAATATGTATAGTAATATGTTCCTGCACTACTATTCCAATATCTGTAATAATACCAATTATATAATGTACATGCCGCAGAATCCTGTACACTTTGTGTCTGTACTTCCCGTTTGGATGTGGCATTTGTATATTCTGAATATGAACTTCTGGAATAACCACTCCATTCCCCATACGTCCAATTGTTGTCTAGTACTGTATAATATAAGATCCATCCAGCATTATTTTTTGTTCTGGTTGTTGTTAACTGCTTGTCTTGATATCTATATTCCTGTCTGCTTTCTATTTCATTATTTTCATCTGGTTTTTCCTCACTCCAATCGCTCCAATTTCTCTCCACGTCTACAGTTTCTACCTCAGAGATTGGAATTCCCTTTGAAAAGCCACTGATAATATATAAATTTGCCTTTGTTGCTTTGCCTTCATAAGGAACATACATTTCTACTCCTTTTTTTACTTCTCCTTTTGCTAAAGAAAAGGCATTTGATTCTGTTGTATCCAAAAGTTTATCTTTTGAAGTCTTTAAAGATACAAGTGCACGTCCTTTCGTTCTTGTATTTGGATTATTCTTTATATCATAATTAATAATATATCCATCGTCTTTAAACTCACATTTATTCAGGGTAATTACCACTGGAAGATCATTATTCGCCCAAACATACGAAGCTTTTACACTTGCATTTCCTTGAACATTTTTATAATCCTCAGAATCCCATCCTGCAAACACATACCCTTTTTCGGCTTCTGGTGGTTCTGGTGCTGTTGCATTATCTTCATATAAAACAGATTCTGTCTTTAGCACATTCCCATCCTTATCCAAAAAAGTAATTTTATAGGTATTTCTCTTAAATTGTGCCACAATAGTTCTATTAGATGTTACATTGCTATATTCTCCTTTCCATCCCATAAAAGTATGTCCTTTTCTACTAACATTGATAGGTGCCTGTGCAGAATATCCATACCTTATTACTTGTTCACATAGGAGATTTTCTTTACCATCTTTATCTTCCTCTACAAAACGAACAGTACTTGGATTATGAGCTACAATCGTTTTATTTAGAGTTGCTGTATCACTATTTTGACTTCCTTTTGCATATCCTGTAATTTTATATTCACCTGCTGCAGGTAATGGAAAAGCTAAGGAAGTGGCATTATAACTGTTAGTACATAAGCTTTTTGTATATGTTCCACCCTTAGTTTGTGTTAAGGTTAATGTATATCCCTGAGTTGCATTGGCATCAGCTCCCCAATTTACTGTAACAGCATCACCAACCGCATAGTCTTTTTTAGATGTGCTGAATGATGGTGTACTTGGTTTTTCTGTACCTGTTGTTTTAATTGTCTGCCAGTTTGTGGATACATAAGCACCTCCTACATAAGCATATATCTGCCATGTATAAGTATGCCCTGGTCGTAGCTTTACACCACACTCACTAACGCAATTAAACCATGCATGTGTTGTTTGGACATATTGATATGCAGAATTCATATCCTCTTCCTTACTGGCAATTATGTTTTCTCCATCACGAATTTGAATTCCAACTCTTGTTATTTGAGAACGATTGGGATTGTAAATTTTTGCACAAGGTACAATGTTATAGTCATCTATATGCCAGTTACTATTTGACCTATCCACTGCTATAGATGGAGAATCAAGCACTGGAGCAGGTGAATTATTTGCCGAATTGTATATATAGCTTTCATTATCTGGATTACCTGTTCCTGACCAATAATTTCCATAACAAATGCCAAAGTGCAAATGATTACCACTTGAGTTTCCAGTTGTTCCTACCTTTCCAATCATTTGACCACTAGAAATAATACTTCCTTTGACAATATTGCTTGGTATACTTCCTGCCTGCATATGTGCATATTGATAAGTTCTTCCATCTGTTCCTACAATTACAAGACCTGTTCCAAATCCGTTACAATCTCCCATCGAACCATAATGTTGGAAACCACATGTAAATTTATAAGTTACAGTTCCTCCAATTGCGGCAATAACTGTTGCACCTCCAATATTTGCATCTGATATGTCTATCGCATTATTATCATGCAATCTCTGACTTCTATGTGTATGCCCAGGAACAGGCCAGTACAATGTTACAGCTGCCTTTGATGTTTTATAAAATATCTGCCCTGTAAATATTGAAGTAATCACCAAACTTATTACAATCAAACTGCTTATCAATCTTTTTCTTAGTCTCATACTCTTGACACCCCTTCACTCTGTTTGTAAGATTTCACTCAACGATATCAGGACAAACTCATGAGTAAATAAACTGTAAACATTTTGTAAACAAATACTATATAAAATATTTTCTGAGTAATTTTTAAATAAAAAATTGATAAAATCAAGATAACATACTCAAAAAATGCTCACAGAAGCGATTTGTTTACAAATTGTTAATTTACACATTTGTCTTGCAATGATGTATATATCTGTTGTCGTTAAGTGTATACTGCTTAATCACACCTAATTACTCTTCATTTATCACTTCTTCTTAGGATGTAATTACTACCATAAACTTTACTACTTGTTACCTTTTGTGCATTCATCAAAGATGGAACTATTACCTTGGTTACAAATTTGTCTTAAAAATAGTGATATACATATAATAACATCTCTTTTGTCTATACTTTCATATTCTATCACTCCTTCAAATATTTTGTATTATAATAGTCAAAATTTTTCTGACTTTTTACTATTACTGTCTCAAAAGGTGTACCTTTTGAGACACTTCTACTGAATCAACTTTTAAAACACAACCTGGCTTTTTGCCTTTACATCTTTGTAATATTTTCCTAATATATGTATAAAAAATATTATTTTTTTGTTAAAATCCTCCATTTATCCTTGCAATTCTGATGAGATTATACTATACTAAATACATGCGACAGGTTGTGTCAAAAAGTACACTTTTTGGCACACTTTTTTCTTTATATGCCTTTTTTCAACTTTATTTCCTTTTGTTTTCGGTAAAAAGTTGATCTACTCATCTGGCATCTTTCCATTGCTTGTATTATGCTGATTTTCTTTTCTTCCCAGTCTCTCACAATTTTATCAAAATCTTCTGGAACATCGACTTCCGGTCTGCCAAAACGGACACCTCTTTCTTTTGCTGCGGCAATTCCCTGCTCCTGCCGTTTTTTTATATTTTCTCTTTCATTTTGTGCTACAAAAGAAAGTATTTGCAGAACCAAGTCTGCAATAAAAGTTCCCATAAGGTCTTTTCCCTTTCTGGTATCCAATAGTGGCATATCTAAAACACAAATATCTATTTCGATTTCTTTTGTAAGAATCCTCCATTGCCGTTGTATTTCCTCATAATTACGACCTAACCGGTCAATGCTCATAATGTATAATAAATCACCTTTTTTTAGTTTGGATACCAATGTCTGGTATTGTGGTCTGTGAAAATCTTTTCCAGATTGTTTATCCAGAAAGATATTAGTGTTATTCACACCAACTCTTTTTAATGCAATCATTTGCCTGTCTTCGTTTTGTTCCATACTTGATACACGTACATATCCATATTTTTTTCTTGTACCCATAAACTTTCTCCTCCCAAAAAAATATTACTGTTTTACATTTGCAACCGGCTTTTATTTATGATAATAGTTAAAAACAGATGTATAGGTTTTATAAATAATAGGATACTCCTTTCTTATAATTTTAGTAGTTTATTTCTTTTTACACATCCTTGCGGAGCGTTTTTACTTTATAGGACGATTTTTCCTATATAGTAAAAAAGGACTATCACCTATATAGCAATAATCCTTTTACCTGCTTTCATTTAATACCCATACTGATCTGGTGCTTCGCCCTTGCTTCTGATTATCAATGGTTTGTCCGTACTTTCTTCTACAACCCGGAGTACCTTACATTGAAAAGTCCATTCATCTCCAAAATCAAATACATACTTAAATTGCTTTCCTTTATACAAACCTGCCTGATTTAGGTTATATCTATCGGTTGTCCGGTAGTATTCTTCAATTCCCTTTACATAATAACAATCGAATTCGCTCCACACTTTGTTATCCATAAAGAAAGCATGAGGATGATCATCATCAAATTCAAATGCATTCATAATTGCCCGATGCAGTTCTAACAGTGTACTGCCGCCAGAAATCTGTATATGACGATAGCAGCCGGCTCCTAATGATACACTGATTACATAAGATTGTTTCGCTGCAGTCTTTTTTGTCTTTTTAGCTGTTTTTCCCACTTTTGACTTATTCGTATTCTCAATCTGAAAGATTTGTTCTATTTCCTTTTCCATTTCTTCTGGTAAATTTCTTTCTTTCATCAGCGAAATAAACATCTCTATTATCTCAGCAGGCAACTCTTCCAGTGGCTCATGATCCGGCAATTGCTGAATTAGATCCTCCATATCCATTTCATCATACATCTCTTCCATTTCACTCATGTAAATATGTTCATAAAATGAATCTTCTACATCATCCAAAGCAGAAAGTTCCTCCTCTATACTGACTGCAATTTTTAGTCTGTCACAAAATGCCTTTGCAAATGCATACGTGCGTTCATCCCGTACTTTTATTTTGCTTGGACATATATGTTCTGATAGAAAGGCATCTATGAACAAATTCAAAAGTTTTTCCGGATTGTCTTCATAATCAGATACCGGCTCTATTGACAGAATATGATTTGTAAAGGATTCCACAGCTAATAAAACTACCGGGAAGACTGGAATCTCGTCTTGTTCGTTCTGAACCGGCTGGGGATATCGAATAATCCCACATTCCCACACTCCCATCTTTTTTAATTTCTTTAACTTTGCAATGCCAATGTCATTAGAAGCTTTTGGTGTTGGCAGTTCCTTAGGTTTTTCTTTTGGAACCTTTGCTTTTCCCAGCACATATACACCATTTTGTTGTTCCAGCATTGGAACTTCTTTTGTTTTATTTGTAAATCTTGTCAATCCTAATGTTTCTGGTGTTTTTTCCTCTAGAAGTTTTGCCATTTCAATGGCTGCAGCTAGTGCTTCGCAAAGTTCTTCTTCCTCCTTTTCTGTTTGCAGATGCCATGGAAGACAATTGGGCTGGTATTTTACAAAATGTGGATATGCATTTTTCCCAGCTATTCTTATTCCATGTGTGCGGGCATACTTCCTTACCTCCTCTATCTCCTCTTCCCCCAATGCATCTTTCCCCTCAAATGCACATTGCAGACACCTCTGTTGTAAAAACATCTCTTTTGCTTCCTCCATCGGCAATATAAACCCAGTTATGTCCATCATCATACGGAAGGTGTCAAATCCCTCTTCCCCCACATACAATCCAAGTGCACAATGTTGTCCTATTAGTCCCATAATACTAATGTATCCTATCTTGCCATCAGACATTTTTACAGCAAACACTTCTTTTTCGTTTAGTATGTTCCATAATTTTGTTTTCTTATATTCAAATGCAAGTGCATACAATTTGTCAGAAATCATTCTTATCCTCTCCTTTTGTACTTTTATTGTAACTGTTCATAGTTCTGAATAGTTACATATTTTTTATATAGGGTTCCTTTGAACATATTTCATACAATCCGTTTTTCCTAATAAAAATCACAGGTTACTTTCCAATCCTTCTTTTCTTTGTGATAAAAGAAATAGAACTTACCATTATCCACAATATTAAATTGTGCTTTTTCATCTGATGATATCTGGAACACAAAATCGTAGCCTTCAAACCAGTATCCCGGCTGACAAAAAGCAGGATATCTGCCTATTTTATGTTCTCTATATATTTCCTCACAAATATCCCCATAATAATCAATATCTTCCTCATCTTCTAAACGCAAAATTTCATCTTCAATATCCATTGGAATTCCTCCACCATCCCAAGTTGGATAATCATTTTCCACAAGTTTTGGTACTAACGGGAAGGCTTTCATAATTTCAGACTTCCAATCACAAACCACCAATTCATCCAGATTTTCATAAACCCTAATACAGAAATAATCTTCCACAAACCGCAAATGATCATAGATGTCTTCCGCCATAAACACAGTAATTAATTCCATTCCTTGCAATGCATCAGGAATATATGGCAAATCTTTAAGAAAAAGAGTTGCAATTGGAAACATAGGCTTTCCATTCTGGTCAATTGGTATTTCCTCTTCTGGACGTTTCCAGCAAACACATCCAATCCAGCTTTCCAATAATTCTTTTGTAGGGCGGATCCCTCCTGTTTGAAAGATAATCCCTTTTTTTGCTAATTTTTCTTTGATTTCTTCTATTGTCATATCACTCTATCTCCTTCCAGATATCTTTATCTGTTGTGCATAAGTTCATCAATTCTTTTCCCAGCACTTCATCTGCTTCCTTATGTTTATAAAAAATTTATGGACTATTCTATAAGTAATATAATAAGTGGCACCTAGCTGCCATAGCATTGGTCTGCAATATAGGATGTGAATAATTGAGGTTTATTTTAGAATTATTATACCACAAACCTCTTAACAAAAAAACATCATCATAACATGTATTAAAAAAAATTGCCTTTCAAGTCGTGTTTATGCCAAATAGTATTGTGATATTCATCTATAATATATATATTTTTTAGTTCTCATTTTATTAATATTGCTGTTTCGTTTGGAATATTATATAATGTTATATAGCATTCTACATAAATGATAAATTGGGGAGGTTTTCAAATGAAGCAATTAACCATGATTATATTCAGTGGAATACAAGCCAGTGGAAAAACAACATTTTATCATAGCTTTCTTCAAGGAACTTATGAGCATGTTAGTTTGGATATTTTAAATACCAGAAACAAAGAACGCCTTGCCATTGAAGATTATATTCAACAGGGGAAAAATTTAGTTATTGACAACACAAATCCCACTAAAGAAGATAGATCACGATATATCACTATGGCAAAGGCACATAATTATCAGGTAATCGGTTATTATTTTGAATCCAGCATTGGAAAGTGTATTGAAAGAAACGAAAAACGTATGGGAAAAGCAAAAGTTCCAAGATGTGCAGTGATAAGCACTTCAAAAAAGCTGGAAATACCAACTTTGAGTGAAGGGTTTGATAAGTTATATTATGTACACATGGAAGGTTCAGAAATGAAAGTAGAAGATTGGAGAGAGGACGATGAAATTTAATGAATTTGACTTAAAAATGAGGAAATATGAAGAGTCATTAGACCAAATCATATTACCTGATATATATATAGCTGCAAGATTAGATGGAAGATCATTTACAAGATTAACAAAAGAAATCTGTCAGTTTGAAGCTCCCTTTGACATTTGTTTTAGAGACTATATGGTAGAAACTCTCCGGCATTTGATGGACTGTGGTTTCCGTATTGTATATGGTTTTACGGAGAGCGATGAAATCTCTTTATTGTTTCATTTGGAGGACAATACCTTTGGGCGAAAAGTGAGAAAGATAAATACAACTTTAGCAGGTGAAGCAAGTGCTGCATTTTCTATGGCATTGGGAAAACAAGCTACCTTTGATTGCCGTGTTATTCCATTACCCAACATAGAAAGGGTACAGGATTATTTTATGTGGCGGCAGGAAGATGCACATAGAAATTCCCTGAATGCTTATTGCTATTGGACACTTAGAAAAGAAGGGAAGGGAAAAGAAGAAGCTACAATGTTATTAGAAGGAAAATCCGTTGCTTATAAAAATGAAATGTTATTTGAACATGGAATTAATTATAATGCACTTCCAAATTGGCAGAAACGTGGTATTGGTGTCTATTACCGTACTGTCTGTAAAGAAGGATACAATCCGATGAATAAGGAAACCGTAATAACAGAACGCAGGGAATTGTTTACAGATTATGATTTAAAATTGGGAGAAGAATACAGACAGTGGATATGCCAACTTTCTCTTACCACATAATATAAAAAGATTAGGAAGTAAGTTTACCAGTACAAAAGGCAGAAGAACTATTTGTTGATTCTTCTGCCTTTTTCTTATGTTTCTAATTGTGTAATTGTTTAGAACCATGAACAGTTGTCTAATTGTCTATTTTATCCAATCAACACAGTCTTCCCCTCAAAGGCAAAACCATATTTTCGTATCCGTTCTTCTGGTATTCCTTTTGCAATGATTGCTTGGGCATATTGTTTTTCCTCAATCTGTGCTAATGCGGCATCTACCGTATCTGCAAGTGTATCTTCTTCGTCAGCATCATGCACTTTGAATTCCAGTATAATTGCATTATCTGTATTATTTAGTGGTTCTAATAAGACATCATATCGTCCGAATCCACTTTCCCGATTAGAATTAATCACATAGCGGTCTTGCAAATCCACCATAAGTCCCAGAACAAAGCCATGATAGAATCGTTCTGGTTCTGAAAAAGCAGAAGGATGGTTTCCTGTATCAAAAAAGCTAAAAGTTCTTAGTGCCACTCTATTCATATAAATATTCATCACTTTTTTATTTCCTTGCAGAAGTGCCTTGATAAATTCATTATAATCTTCTGTATAATCCAAAAACCAGCCATCAATCATATTTTGGAACATAAAGAGTACTTCATTGTTTGTCAGAACTAATTCGTAGAAATATTTATTCTTTCGTTTATTAAAAATTATGTTCTCCACCCTTAAGTAACCACTGGCAAGAAAAAGGCTCCAGATAGCAGATTGGTTACGATCCAACTGGTTAAAGACAATCTGCTCATCTATTTCTGAAATCGTTGATTTTCCCACCAATAAATCTTCCATGGTCTTCTTAACATCCGGACTGCCTTCTCTGATTAGTTTTCCAACCAGACTGTTGGAACTGGTATTTGCCCAGTAGGTCTGAAATTTTCCAGTATCCAGGTAATTGATAATGGACCATGGGTTATAAATATCCGTTTTATCGCCAAAGGTGAAACCGTCATACCAGTGTTTTACGTCTTCCTTTTCCTCAGAAAAACCGAATCGGTCAAGGGCAGCAAAAACTTCTTCCTCAGTAAAGCCAAAAGAATCTGCATATTCATCCGAAGTAGTAGTGACTACTTTTAAATTATTCAAATCCGAAAATATAGATTCTTTACTTACTCTGGTAATTCCTGTCATAATGGCACGTTCCGCATAAGGGTTTGTCTTAAAAGTAGTGTTAAACATAGTTCGGATAAAAGGTATTAACTCATCCCAAAATCCGTTAATATATGCCTCCTGCATTGGTGTATCATATTCGTCTAAGAGTATAATTACCTTCTTATTATAATAACGGGATAAAAAGTCTGTTAATTTATGAATCGCCATAGTTGCGATATCGTCCGGCATTTGGGACTGGTACCGGACAACATTATGGATATATTCTTTCTCTATTTCTTCTATATGCTCACTGCTAACTAAAAAGAGGTGTTTTGTATATAAATCTGCAATCATTTGGGAAATTCTTTTTTTGACATCTGTAATGTTGGTTTCTTTCACATTGGCAAAGGTAAGGGAAATGACGGGATATGTTCCTTGTAACATGCGATATTCTTCATCTTCCCATACGGAAAGCCCCTCAAATAAATCGCCTCTCTTCTCATAGCGGTTCGAAAAGAAACATTCCAGCATACTCATGTTAAGAGTCTTGCCAAAACGTCTCGGACGGGTAATTAAAGTGACATCATCCTTTGAATCCCACCATTCTTTTATGAAATTGGTCTTATCAATATAAAAGCAATGTCTGTTGCGAATTTTTTCAAAATCTTGAATTCCAATAGAAACGGTCTCTTTCATTACAAACATCCTCCTTTCTTTTTTTATTATATTGGTTTTATGTTCACATTTCAACATACGAAATTGTATTTTCTTATCTAATTTTTTTCCTATCTACCCTCTCTTCCATACTGTTTACCGAAATCTGCAATGGCACCAATTTCTGTCCATGTTCTCCAAATATGCTGTCACCAGCAACAATACAATTTCCTTTTTGCAATTTTTTTAGCTTATTCACCCATTCTGCTACATGGGTGCGGTCTTGGTCAATACTGGTAGCCATGGAAGTGATTTCATTATCCGGTGGACGGAAGTAAATCCGTTGGGAGGTCTGTTGGAGTCTTCCAATCTCATCCTCTTTGAGCTGGCCTTTCAAAAATTGGGTGGCAAACCAGCCAGACCAACCAAACTTACGACCTTCGGTAAGGATTTTATTAGAAGGAGACTTTTCTCCAAAGTCCAGATTCTGGGCTTCGTCAAGTACTACAATAAATGGTTTGCTCTCCTCTCCATGCAACAGGCTATAGTACCACACATCCCATAAAATAAATTCTGTTGCCACAATCTGCATATCTCTGGGAATCTGTGTAAGCTGGATAACATTTACCATTCCATCATTGTAAAGCATTTTACTCCAATCCATAGTACCTTTTGTATCAAAAAGATTGGTGTCTAAAAAAGGAGTTAACTTATTTAATACCGTTTTGGCTTCTTTGGTATTCATCTCTTGTAATATCCTACGAAATTGTTCAAAATTCATAGTATCTTCATAAGCATCAATTCCACTTTTACAAGCCTGATATATAGTAGCATATTGCTGGTCGCCAAAGGTGTACACATGACAGAGGATACTTGCCATCCGTGAGGCAACTGCCACAGAATCTTCTCTGGAATGCTGACGGATTTGTTCTTCTGACATTTCTGCCAGTACCTCATCATCCAGAATTTCATGAATATTAATTTCCTGCCGTAAAAATGGATTAATTGGCATTTTGTTTATCTTAATCAGATTCTGCTTTATTTTTCCCTTTAGCTGTTCCTTAAAAATATCATTTAATTTTTTATTGGTAAAGCCTTCTGTATAATCAAAAATTATAATTGGTATTCCCTCTTTTGCAAATTCCATTAGGAAACTCTGGATAGCATAAGTTTTTCCCTGCCCAGATTTTCCCGTAATTAAAAGGTGACGGTTTGCCATGGCTTTATTGGTATAATTCCATGTAATTTGTTCCCCGGAAAGTTTTGATTTTCCTAGAAGAATCTCTACTTTTTGATTACTTCCAAACCCTATTTTTTTTCGGCTGTATTCCTCCTTTTGGGTTGCTATCTCTGCAGAATTATTGTTTGGAGAAACTTCATTCTTTTCCAAGAAAGTTGTTGCCAATGGCTCTTCTTGTAACTCTTCTCTCATTATCACAGATTCTTCTTTCTGTAATTCTTCTCTTTCTAAATCCTCTTTGGCATCTTCTAGTTCCTCTTCCTCAAAAACCGGTTCAAAAGATGTTATTTCTCCTTCTGTCTTTCCAGTAAGTAATTCTTTTATTCCCTGCTGCCCAAAGATAACCTGTTTTGTTGGCAACGCAGAAATATCTGCTAATTCCTTTATTTCTTCTTTGTCACTATCCCGGTTAATCCAAAAAGTATAAATTTCTCCTTCCCATTCTATAGAGAAATTTCCATTTAAAATGCCAAGAAGATGATTGGACAATTCAAGAAATATATCCTCATTGTTTGCCCTGTTAATTTGTTCAAATACCAGCAGTTGATATAACTGTGCAAACCAATATTTACGACCTGCAATTGTAGATCCAGCATCAAATTTCTTCTTTAATATTTCATATCCATTTTGAATCTGTTCTTTTGCTTTCTGGAGATGTTTTTCCTTTTCAAAGGCTAATTTGCATTCTATAAGCTTTGCCATAATCCGGATATCACGGTCTTTTTCTATTTCATCTCTTTGTACTGTCAACTGTAGAAAATCCGGGTAAGTATCTAATTTACCTGTACCTTCTTCTCCATGCTCCCGAAACCAATGCTTATAGGAATCCAAGCTTATTATAATTTCACATTCCGGTTTCTTTTCTTTTGCCTGTTTCTTATGAATTTCTGTAGTTAGAATATATGCCAAAAAGTTCCGAATGTCCTCATCCTCAGGATTTAGTGCCTTTAGAAGACTGCTGCCATTTAATTCCTTTGCAATATCTACACAATGGTTTGCAGCTTCCTCCAGTTGTTCTTCTCTCCATTTTCCAAAAATGCTGTTTAGTTTTCTCTTGATCCGCTGTTTCAAATCCTCTACCATTTCTTCCTTGGCAGACACTAGTATATTATACTCTCCAAAAGTACCTTCTCCTGTGGAAAACCCAATAATTTTATATTGATTGCTTTCTTTCTCCTGCTGGAACAAAATATGCTTATCTAACCCTATATCCTGACAAATCACCCACTTTGCAGCTTGATGTAACTGCTCAATGAGTGCCAGCTTTTCTTCTTGGATTCGTGTAGTTTTTACTACACGGGGAGAAATTTTCTCCATATTTTTTTCCTTTTTTATCAGTTTATACATCACTTTTGTATGTACTTTCGAAGCCGGAAACTGTAACTGGGAAATTTCCACTTCTCTTTTTGCACTTTTATAGTACATTGGCAACGGTTTAAAAAACATAGGGAATTTAATATCTTCCTGCCATATTTTTGTATCTAATTCAGAAAAGGAGACCTCCTGATTCGTCAACACATGATTTAGAAAAACCACATCCAGGGACTTATTTTGCATCTTCTTTTCTAACTCTTTCTCTTCCTTATAATAATTCAGGAATATCTGGAATTTTAAAGAAGAATTCTCATCAAAGTACTGTTCCAGCCAACTGGATAAATAATTTTCCCCACCACTCTTCTCTTTTGGCATGTAGATATATAGATTAATATTTTCAATTTGCCAATCTTTTTCTTTAGCGATATAGTGCATGGCTGCGATAACCGGCTGCAAATCATCATAATGAATCACACCAATATCCAATGTTCCTGTAGTAGAAGGAAAGGTACGGATATAATCCTTGATATAACGGATAATCACTTTTGCTTCTGATGTAATACAAGAAAACTGGCTTTTATCCATATTTTCATCATATAAATTCTCTGGTCTTTGGTTCCGTCCTATATTCCCAGAGGTATCCTTAAGGGAAACTTCACTGTAAATTCCATATCCACCAAACATATTCCGGCATATCAGATTTCCATTTTTACCTCTTAATAAATCTATGGAACTATTTATATAAGAAATCTGGTTATAAAAACAAATTTTTTCCTCTATTTCTTTTTCTGTAAGAACTCCATTTTCAAAATATTGCTGATATAACTCATTGATTCCTAATGTAAGAAATGTAATTTTTTCTTTTAATTTTTCTAAAGTTGCCGGATGATAGGCAGGTATCACACATTGTCCCACTTCTAAATCCTTTTTCACACAATTGTCATTATCCGAAAGCAGAAATGCATTTACAAAAAGACGATAGGATTCTATCAGACAATCATCTGCACAAGTAGCAGCAAAGATTTCTCCTACATTGCAGTAAGTCTTTAAAAAGTTATCTAATATCTTTTCTTCTAAAAGTACATAATAAAATCCATTTTGACAAATCTTATCAGTCAATATAAAAAACTGTTTTCCCAATTCTTCATATTCTTTTGTAATCTCTGGATAGTCCTGTCCATACTTTCTTGTAAATTCTTCCACCAGATTTTGGTAACGGATTTCTCTTCGTGCAAAAGCATGGTAAAAATCTTCTTCTGTCTGTATTTTCCCATAACTTTCCAGCTTATCTAATACACCAAAAGGTATATAAGCTTCCTCCCCTGTATTATCAAAAAATTCATTTTCCAGTTCCACAAACGTATGGAACCATCCTTCCTTTTCTGAAAAAATCCATTCAAATTTTTTCTTGCCAAGTTCTTCTTCCTTATTTTTTGCTACAATCTGAAACTGTACCTTGGATAAGCTGTTATTCCCCCCTAACAAAGTAAGGATACCTTCCTCCATAAGCTTTTGGGTATTTTCTACCTGAAAAATGTTGGTATCTGTTATAAGGTTACAGTTTTTCTCTTTTCCCAGATATCCCTTTTCATTGATATAAGGTATCAAACCGCCACAATACCGGCAAATACAATTCCAATATTGTTCCTCTCTCTGTCTGGTATCCTCTTCTTTCTCATCTCCATAAATTCCTGCAAGTTTGATACTCTCTACTTTCATAACCATTTTATCCGGCTCTGCCGCTTCCACCTCTTCCAAAGTTTGCAGTAATGCCTGCTGCAACATAAGAAACGGTTCTTCATATAACTTTACTCTGCCGTCTTTTTTCGTATCCGTTTTTTCTTTTGTAATTTTCAAATCCAGAATTTCATTAATAAACATAAAATTCATTTGGCATAATTTCTCACGGTTGCCAGAAATATCTTTACCTGAAATATACTCCCTGAGGCTCTGTTCAAATTCTTCAAAAGAAGAAAATCCGCCTCTCCTTCTCCATTCATTCTCTAAATTAGGATGTGCTTCTTTATACTTGTCTATTTTTTGATATGCTTTCTTAATTTCATTGGCTGTTCTTAATTTGCTTCTTCGGATAAACTGATTAGCCTTATCTAATACTTGGATTTTTCCTTTTTCTTTTACTTTACTTATGAAAAATCCCTCTATATTAGGAAGTCCCCAATCCTCATAGAGTCTGGAGAAAATTAGCTGCATCAGGTCTTCAAAACTTTCCACATCTTTTGGCAAATCGTCTACGATACAAGATAGGTGCAAAAGATTCTTTGGCACATAATGGAATAACTCTTCATAAAAATGATCCAATCGTTTCCCATCTGTTTCCCTGATAATTTCTGCATATTTTTCAAACATCAAGCAATATTGTTTCTTGACTTTGTGTTCCAGTATTCCAGGGTTCAATAAAAATAATTCATTTAGTCCAGCCTTATCTTCTGCATATTCTGTTCCTAAAAACAACACTAACTTAGGGTTATTTACGATTTCATTCCTGTAAATGGTAATCCGGTTCTTTTTATCTACTACATCCAAACGTTCTAATTCTCTTGCCTCATAGTTTCCTTCGTTTTTCTCCATTAGCTTTTCCCAAGCACCTAAGGTAATCTTTGCTGTAAAATCTATGTTTCGCTTTTTACAAAGCTCCTGACAATATGTATAAATTTCCAGATAAAACTTAGCATCTTCAAAATTTTCGATTCGCAATATCAATTTATTTCCGCTTATGGAATCTAACTGTTCCTGTATTTTTTCTATAATAACTTTTTTACAATACTCCATTTATATCCTGTTCCCTTCATACGGATTCATGACAATTGCTGTAGCATCGGATAATTCTCTTAAATATCCGGAATCCCTTAACAACTGTAAAAATCCTTTTTCATTTTCCCGAAAGTCTATTTCATAATTTTGTCCTATATGTTTTTGACTGCTATACAAACCGCTTTGTTTTCCTCCAATCACAATACCATAATGCTCATATAATTTTTCATAGAAGGTATCCAAAGTTACTTTTTGGTTTGGCTTCAAGAGTGCCATTACTAGAAAGCTTATCAAATCTTCAGATAATGTCATACGCTCACTTGCTCCTTTTTTCGGAACAACAAAACAGATTTCTTTGCCAAGTGCTTTTACTACTCCAAATGTATTTTTTTCTGCATCTTCTTTAAGCTTCATCTCAAATGTTTCGTCTGGCTCATATTTTTTATACTTTGCTGCTCCTGACCGGATACTTTCTATATTTTGTAGTCCTACTATATTTGCAGCAGTTACTGCTTCTCCAAATTCCAAAAAAGATTGTTCTGACATTTTTCGGATATTTTTGTTCCCACGGCTTACATCTAAAAGCCAGACAGGTTCTTCTATCCCAGCCCGGATACATGCTTGTTCATGCATCATCCGAAATATTTGCAGCATCATTCCCATGCCCAGATATTCTATTTTATTCAGTTCATTCAAAGAGGCAGATAGTAAATTTACCAACTCCCGGCAATTATACTCTGCTCTTCTTTTATAACCTTTTGGTATAAAATCACATACATATTTTTGCATTTGTTTCTCTCTCTGGATACCTTCATGTACTTCCCATTTTTTTTGGATAAATTCACCCAACTGCCCCAAACTGCCGACTGCGTGAACCAATTGATACAATTGTTTCTCTAAGGATTCTCTAAGTTCTTTCCTTCCTTCCAGTCCAAGAAGAATCGAAAGATAATATAGCTCTCCCCCTCTTGCCATAAAACTATGCTGGGTAAATTCAAAATCCTTTTCTGTTTTATTGGATTCTGCATCAAGGGCTAGTTTTGTTCTTTTTCCTTTATTTCCAATACTTTCACAAAAAATTAATTCTGGTGCTATGGGAAGCAGGGACTGGGCAAACCATGAACGATTCTTTAATATTGCAGAAAAACCATAAAAGGCATCCTGTAATATAGCTGCAAAGTCCTCTGGTTCACCACTTCCATCTATATGAATGGATTCTTTTATCATTTCCTTTATATCTTGGTAATTCTCTCTGTCAATAGGAAATTTCCCTTCTTTTTTACTTTTCTCAAAGAAAATAAAACGCTTTAATCCGATTCTTGGATTGGCATAATATTGTAACTGGTTACTATCTTTATGAAAACTTAACTCCCCCTTGTATTCTGTTCTTTCTCCATTTACAATTTTCTCTTTTGGTGAACAAAATACCAATAGAAACTCTAATAAATATTCATATACGGTCTGGTCTTTATATAACCTTTTCCCAAATGCCTGTATGGACAAGTTAGAAGACTCATATTCTTTTTGGTTAAAATTTTCTGGAAACATATCACGCCCTCCTAATTCTGTACCCAAATTCCGTTTTCATCTATAGTTACTTCTGTCTTTTGAAACTTTGTTCCATTAGAATAAACAATAGTAAGGTCTTCTCTGCTTTTTCTTCTCGCCTGATACAGTTTTGCCTTAATATTTTCTACCCCTTGGGAAAGTCTTGGGTCAATTTTATTTTGTATTAATCCACTCTCTAACTCCTTAAAGTATTCCAAAACAGGTAATTTGAGTTCCATATATACATTATTGTAAAACAACTGGATTATCTTTTCTTTTTTTCCGTTGGTCATATTTTCCTTTTCCTCTATACAAATATCCAAGCTGTCTTTGTAAATCACCCCTTGGCTAATCTGTACATTCTGCATCATTCTTCCACGTCTTCTTGCCGTCAGATATATCTTGTCATCCTCATCTGGTGGTGTTCCCATAAATAATACATGCAATCCCTGAAAAGTAATTCTCTTTATATTCATGATAATATCTTTTCTTATCCTTTCACTGTTTTGCAATTGCATATAATCGGAAAACATTTCGGAAAATACTGCCTTTTGAATATCTATGTTTTCTTGTTCCCCTTTTTGATGATACATAAAGTAAGCCCGTTTCATCACCCTGAAATATTCCTTTTTCTCTTCCAACATACCTGTTTTCCCTGTCTGGCAGGCTTCCAGCAATTCTTCCATTTTGGGTCTGAAAATATGTAGATTATTCTGTACAAATAATGCATATTCGGCAGGTATTTTTCTGGTATCCAGTTTTTGCTTTTGTATCAGTGCAATTGGCTTAATCTGCAATGCATCCACATCCCGCAAAGACAATTCCTTCTCATAATGGAATCCAAAAAACAAATTACTAAATGTATTGTAAAGTATTCTTTTCTGGTTTCTTCTTCCTAGCAGTTTTGCTATATTTTTACAGTTTAGATTCCCTGTTATGGCATAAGAAAGGTGTGCAAGTATCTGACGAACCGTAAATCTTTCTCCATGTTCAAAATTCCAACGGTAGTACCACTCACAAAAATCCATAATTTGTTTCTTGTTTTCTCTCATATTCTCCTGATTAAAACATATAGGACAATATTCTCTTTTCTCACAATTTTGGCAGTCACTCCATAACTTCTCCTGTAATGTTTTTTCAAGAAACTTTCCAATAATGTCACTATTGTCAAACAATGCAAGATTCACCACAACAATGGGTACTGGTCCATATTCACGAAAATTCTCCTGATTTTCTTTTAACCTGGTTGTATCTAATAATTCAATAATCCGTTCTTCTTCCATTCCCAATTCTTGCAATGCATGAAAAAGCGGTCCCGTATTGGAAATCAAAATTACACTTTCCTCTCTTTTTACTGCCTGTATTGCTTCCCTGAAAATCTGAATTTGTTCTTCTTTTTCGTGTTCGCTCATATCCTTTACATAATGAATATGGCGGTTATTTCTATAAATAAAGTCATCCTGTAATTTCCGGGCATCCATTTCCTTCCCTGTACATCTTCGTACAATTTCCTGCAGGATACTGGTCTTTCCATCCCCTGCATGTCCTGTCAGAATTACTATTTTCCCCAGACCTTCACATAATTTCTCTATAATTTTCTCTGTAATGTTTCTTTCAAATAAAATTTCTCCACTAAAATTATCTTTGTCATTTATATTGTTCTCTGCAATAGCATGTTCGTTACTGCCACTGGCATTATGCATTGTATTCAAGTAACTGACAAATCCATTCTTCATCGTGTTCCCTACCCTTCCATAATTTCTCTTATGCTATCTACAAATATCTTTATCTCTTCTTCTGTATTAAACCAGCCAAAGCTTACCCTGATAGTTCCTCCATACTCTTTGTCCTGCAAATAGGAATGAATCAAAGGAGCACAGTGGTAACCTGCCCTTACTGCAATATCATACTCGTCATCCAGAATTTGTGCTACTTCATTGACGTTATAGTTCTCCATAGAAAAAGAAATGACACCAATACGGTTATCTGGATTTGCAGGAGTATATACCTTCACTCCTTCTATCTTTTTCAATTGCCTGATACAACATTCTGTAAGTTTTTGCTCATGTGTAAATATGTTATCTGCTCCCTCATCTTTTATCCAGACAAGGGAGGCACATAACCCAAGAATAGCCGGTATGTTCGGACTTCCCGGTTCTAATCCATCTTTTCCCTTTGGCATAGAAAGATTTAGGGAATTACTCCCTGTTCCTCCCGCAAGAAATGAATCTAACTGGAAATCTTTATGCTTTACAAATCCTCCAATTCCCATAGGTCCATACAAAGATTTATGCCCTGCAAAAACTATGGCATCAAAAGGAGTCTGGCTATAATCAATTGGTACAATACCAAAACTTTGGGCGGCATCAAGGATTACTCTTCCCTCTCCCTTTGTGATTTTTTTAGTAATTGCAAAAATCTCTTTTATGGGTAAAATATATCCTGTTACATTACTGACATGGGTAACAAACACAGCAGTTGGTGGTTGTTTCGAGAACATATATTCCATTTTGTCCAAATCCACTTCCAAAGTATCTGCAACGAGAGGAAGTTCTTCTATGGTAAATCCCTTTTGTTTCTGCTCTTTATATAAAGTCCGCATAACCGCATTATGCTCAAAAGGCGATACATATACTTTATCCTTTTGGGTAAGCATAAGACCGCCTATAATTTGATTCATGGCAATGGTGGCAGAAGGGGTAACCACCGTCTCTCCTGCCTCCTCCCCATGTATTTGTTGTAAAATTTTTTTTCGCATTATTTCTATTTCCTGTAATGCAATTTGAGCCAGGTAATAAGAACCCCTGCCTGCATTTATTGCAAGATAGCGGTTCCCATAATCCATTGCCCGATATAAAATCTCTGGTTTTGGATAAGTGGTAGCAGCATTATCCAAATAAATTACTGGTGCTGTTTGTGGCTCCTGTTGAAACCACCATGTTTCTTTTTCTATTATTTCTTTTTTCATATTTTTATGTCAACAACCTTTCAATCATCTTTAGCATTACCGACAGCTTCTGATTCGTTTCCAGTCCATATCCATATTCTTCCAAAGTACTGAGTATTTCGTTTTCCAGATACTTTGCATTGTAATTTTCTTCCTCCACAGAAAAACATTTTTCTATTTCCTCTCCTTGGCTATTGGTAAATACAATTCTTTTTGTGTCTTCCCCTTCTTGTTCCTCTCTATCCGCTCTTTCTTTTTGAATAGCAGATAATGCATTTTTAAATTCCTCTAAAGTTTCGTCTTTCCAGTCTGCAATATGTAAATCCAAAATTTCATGGCTGATTTCTTCGCCAATTTTCCTCTCATTATGAGTATCCAGTCTGTCAATTGCATTAAACAACCTTTGACTCTGTGTGCTATATACAAACTGTCTTGCTTTTTTATTTTTTCCCTGGCTCCAAATTTTTAACTCTCCAAGCAAATCATTTGTGGCAGACAAATCCAGTTCCTTTCGAAGGGTTTTAACTACAATTTGCTGTAACTGCGTATAATATCCGTCCAGACATACCTTCATCTGGGTGATTTGTTCCAGTAACTGTTCATATTCTTCTCCTGTTTCAAATCCTTCCGGCAGCCGTTCAAAAAGCACCTCTCTTGGATTACGTTCTAATTTCCCAAATTCCCGGCGGAATATCTGCATCCCCTTTCTTATACTATTTCTGGCATCCTGTGGTTCATACTGTCTGCTGCATTGTGGCAGAGAGCAATACCATTCATACATTTTATCTGTAATATCTTTCACAGGGCTTCTCTGTTCTGTGCTTTTCTGCTCCATGCCTTGTCCAAAAAGCTGTTCTAAGCCAGACAAATAATTTCGTTTTCTAGCATTTTCCACTTCTACATATAAGAAATATCTCTCAGGAGTATCATTGATGTTTTCCAGTATCTTTGCCTCCAGATTCACTTCCTTTTTCCCAAGGTAAATAATTGGTGTATCCTCCCATTCTGCTAATACGTATGCCAGATACAAAGGCATAACCCCTTTTCTTAATCCATATTTTTTCCCTTGTAACAACTTATATAGCTGCTGGAAACAAACTTTTTTTCCAGCAGCATTTAAAAGAAAGTCCTCTATCTCTTTGACTACTTCTCTTGCTCCCTGATCTGATAATGTGTTTCCGTTATCCTCAAATGATAATAATCCGGTTCTTATAAAGACTGCACGATATATAGTTGCCTCTGGGGATGTTCCCTTTTGGTATGAGGATAAATCTTCTCTATTTAAGATTTTTTCCACTAAAGCCATTCTTGCCTTTTGAATCTGGATACTAAGTTTTCTTTTATTAATTAATTCATTATTGATTTTGGGAGTTGCCCCATAATACTGCTCACAAATTTCACTAAGAAGGTAATTTACTTTTTGCAACATCTTTTTGCCTGTATAGATTTCCACTGGTTTGCCTTCCTTCTTATGATAAAAACGGCATTTTCCATGCAGTGGAAAAAAATAACTTTCCAGTGCTGCATTAATTTCAAACCGCAAATCTTCTTCATAAAGAGAAAGTTCCTGCAGCAATGCTTTATTTTCTTCAAGAAAAACTGTATCCTCCTTAAGGTCACAAATTGCCAGCAATTTTTCTATATTCTCCTGCTGGGCAAATGTTTCCTCTGGAAGAACCACCAGAATACGGGAATCCTCCCACTCTTTTAATTTATCAAAGATTGCCTGCTCAGGTATTTCCTCCGTTTTTATTAGTGCGATAATTTTTCCATCGGAAAAGCTGCCTTCAAATAAATATTCACTCTTGGATAGAACAAGAAAACTATCCAAATCCATAAAACAATATTGAAAGTATCTGGTAATACAATAATTTTGATTGTATCTTCTTGGCAACTCATATTCCAGTTCGGATATTTTCTCAATTTCTTCGCAAAGAAATATTTTGGAAAATTTAAGATTTACTCTCTCCTGGATTTCTTTTTCTACATCCACTCCAATATTATTGCGAAATGCGTATGTTTTTGTTTTGTTCCGGTAAAATACAATCTGCTCCTCCTTTAATTCCTCCATACACTGGGAAAATACTTCTTTGGAAAGACTGGTTCCAAGGCGTATTACTTCATCTCTTGGATACATTTCGTCTTCTTTCCCCACCATCCGCAGAAGTGCCAGAACTTTTATAATTTGTACTTTTTCCAATGAATTCACCTGATTTATAGCATATTCCGCTTTTAACCATTCGTTATGAAAACGTATATTGGAATTGTCGTGTTTAAATACATAATAAAAATAGTCATATATGGAATCTGCACACATATAAACTTGGTTCTCTCCATGTTTTTCAAGAAATTCTGCAAGACTATGAGGTTCCTTATGGGCAAGAAATGTAAATACGGTTCTTTCATTTTGTACGGCACATTCACTGATGCGGAGTAATAAATAGGCAGCTACCGGAAGTAACGGAAAACAGCCTTTCATTACAATGTCCTCAAATTCCTTTTCTTCTGGAAAGTAATTTCGGAAATACAACAAATGATAGGACTCCTTTTTCTTATTCTCATACCATTCTGTTTGTGCAATCTGCTTTTCAAAAAGAACTTCATTCTTTGGCATTGCATTTCCAATAAGCTCATAGCTGTTTTTCATGGAAACAGTAAAACGTACCTCTGCCAGCCTGCCCTCAATGCCCCGGTAAGCATTGATCACCTTATCTTCCAGAAGATTCTTATACTCCTTTATGGCTTTGTGTGCCACCAAAATTACATGCAATTCCTCTCCCTTTGTGCGGTTTGCTGCTTCTCCAATTCTTTGGATTAACTCCATTACCGCAGCAATCCGATCCTTGGGATATCCCTCCAGAAATTTACTAAATTCATCAAAAATAAGAATAATTCCTTGGTAACCATGTTCTCTGCAAAGGGTCTGGTTTACCATTTTGTATAATTCCGCCACATCCATTTGCACCATTGGTTCAAACACACTTCCTGCTGTAAGTCCCGGATAAATTTCCTGAAAATGGGCAAGGCTGCTCTGGTCATACTGCTGCAACCGTTTTTGAAAATGTATTACATTTTCTCCCTTCTCCATTAATGCCCTGCAAAATTTTTCATAGGTATCTGGATATTGTTCTTCCCACTGGGATATTACTTCTAATGCCTTTTCATAATAAGTATCTGGTGAAATACCAGAAAGTCCTTCTCTTTCCAGCCCCTCTTTTAATGCCAATAAGAAAGCCCTATCCATATCCTTTGTAGTTGCTGTAACAAAAACTGGAAGATATACTTTATTGTCTGCTAATAATTGTCTTATTTTTTTCTCTGTTTCCAGATTAACTTTCCCAATTTTTGTAATAAGATCATGTAACACTTTTCTTCTTTCTTCATCTGTCTGGTTTGCCTGTGATAGCAATGCTACTAAGACAAGAAGCAGATGGGACTTTCCTTTTCCGTAAGGCCCTATCAACATAGTTGCCCGGTCTCCGTCTTTTTTTCCTAATTCTGATAAATATTTGTCTAATACCTGTATAGAAGCTTTTGTTGGAATATAGCTTTCTATCTTGTCTATTTGGTTATAATCCATGCGGATGTGAATGGATTTTTGAAAATTTTGATTTATCTGCACCAACTCTGCTAAATTGACTTTATCCTTCAAAATGTTCTCCTCTCTTGTTTCTTATGTTTAAGCAATTGTGAAACTCCATTTACTCTTTGTTTTTGTAATTACCTTTTTTATGTTTCACCATTGGTAAATTCTATCGTAACTATTCAGGTAGAAACACGCATTTACTGCATGTTTCGTAAGAAAAAGTAACTTTTGTAATGTTTAAGCCCCTTCGTCGAAGGCGAATTTTCATGGGCTTAAACGTAACTGTTCATGGTTCTGAACAGTTACATTCTATCTATATCTTCCCTAAATATACTCTTTCTGCCACTTCTTCTCTGGTTAAATCTGATTTTATATAAATCATATCCAGTCCGGCAGTCCTGTTTAAATCCACATATCCATAGCCTGCAAGAGTATCCAGATATTCTGCCAGAAGGCTTCTGCTAAGTCCTAATACACCAGCTACTCCCTCTGTTTCCCTGTATAAATCTTCCATGTAAATGGATTTTCCCTTCTCAAAACGGCTTTGCAAATAATATAATAATACCTGTGGAGAAATTCTATTTAAATTAGGCTCTCCTTTTGTATAAGCATTTCCTGTTTTCCGGATAATCCCCAACTTTGCCAATGGACAAATTTTCTTATCCTCTGGATCATTTTTTTCTAATTTCTCCCTGCTATACATCTGTAACAGAATCCTTACATCTTCCTCTAAAGAATGCTCGTTAAATGGTTCGTCTGCCAAAAAGTTACATAATCTATCTTTTAAAACAACAAATAAATTATCTTTAGTAAATTCTTCCAATTGTTCATATAATGAAAAGAATAAATACCAGGCAGTTGCTAATTTCTGATTCCTTACCAGATTGATGTGAATGCACCAAAGGGTAAAGTCCCTTTCTAAATAAGGATCATATTGATAAACTTTTTTTCCAAATTCAGAAAGACAAGGTAATTGCCCCGTTTTTTCTTCTGTTAATTCACAAGCCCTTAACCAGTAACGGATGGCTTTTGCCATATTAACACCTACTCCCAACGCATCTGCTCCATATATCTTAGTAAATACTGCAGAATCTGCTGCAACTGCTGCTATTCCCTTTTCCAGCCATCCTTCTCTTATACAAAATGTTTCATGTCCTTTTAACCGTATTTTTTTCTTTTTCATCTTCATCCAACTTCCCTGTACTTTTTATTCTCAATGCAACTGTTTAGAACCATGAATCAATGTCATTTAGTTAACATCAATACATGATATTTTATCTTCGAATGATACACATCATCTGTAGAAAACCGTTTCGAAACCGTCAGTACTTAGGTGCTGTATTTTAGCACCTTATGTACTGTTACGGTTGAGACCGAGCGAAAGCGTGTTTTCGTAAGATATGTGCATCATTCGAAGATATTCACAAAGTATATCTGTTAACTAAAAGACATTGAACCATGAACAGTTACTTCTCAATTATCAATTTCCCCGCTTTATGGCAAGAACTTTTCTCATATAGCATCCACCAATAAAGTGACCTACACAATGTCCACAATGGACACATTTTTTTTCGTCTATCTGATACATCACTTGCTCCTCCAACTCCCGGATTTGTATGGCATTCACCTTACATATCCCTTCACAGGCAAGACATCCCATACACATCTGGTACTTGGTAATCTGACATTCTATTTTTTCTTTTGCTCTTGTGAGATTTCTTGCACCACCAATATGAACATCCAGCACAGTTACTTTTAGTTCACTCTTTCCCGTTCTTCCTTGTAAACGGAAAAGCATATTTCCCTTTTTACCTATTATGTAGACTTCCCCCAACCTTTTATTTCCTATTTCAAAATTTAATGTTCCAAAAGGTTTAAAAAGTTCATACAATTCTTGGCTAATGGGTCTTCGTAATTCATAATGAAAGGTATTTTCTTCGGTGGCACATGGGGTAAATGCCACAATTGATTTTTGTGCCGCAGATAATCCATTGCCACCCTGCCTTGCTTTCCATTTGCCAGAATCCACATAAACCTCAGCATCTGGTTTCCCTATTTGTTTTGCAAAGTCTATCAGCATAGTCCGAAAAGGTTCATAGTATTCTGGCATATATACCTTTGAGAGAAATTCTGACCAATCACTATTATTAGGACAGCACCAGCATCCTACTCTGGTATAACCAAGCCGATAGGCATCATTAAAGTCTATCCCTCTGGTCAAAAGATACAGCCACACATCAAAGTCATACCAGTCTATAATGGGGGCTACTACTGTCTGCTTGGCAATCTTTGGGCTTTCAGTTTCTTTTTCATATTTATTCCTGCTGGCGGACTCGCTTCTCCGAATCCCATAAAATGTAATAATATGTGTTTTATTCCGGAATACCTTTTCAATCTTTCTGGTTATCGCCCCTGTTTTAAAAATGGTACAGCACCAACGCATCACTCTGCTTGGTGGTCCAATTTCCATACAAAGCTTTTGAAAATCTTTCTCTTTGTTTCTGGAGGATAAAACTAGTGTCTTTGGATGTGCCTTTTTATACCGTTCTATGTATGCATAAGTCTTTGGAAATTCCAGTGTGGTATCTCCAAAAATATGTAGTATTTTTTGATTGCCTGTATCCAATGCCCGGGTTACCAAATCTGCCACTACCGTAGAATCTTTTCCTCCTGAAAAAGAAATCATCATATCTTCTTTGGAATAGCCTTTTGCAAATTCTCTAATATACTCCAAAGCTTCTTTATCTATCTGCCAAAACCGTTCTTGATTTGCCCGGATAAATCGTTTCGCTTCGCTGGAAAATTCCTTATAATAATCCTCTATTTTCTCTATTCTTTGTTCATAACTCTTTCGTATCTGCCCAGCATCCAATTCTTTTAATTTTCCAATAACAAGTTTTATCTTCTCACCATTTACAAAATAACGGTTTCCAGATGCATTCCAGACAGATTTCCCAGCAAATGAAATCTCTTTTCCTTCTTGACAATGCAAAATGGATTCTAATAGGATTCTCTCTTCCGGGAATACCGGCCGTATATCTGAACCAATTTGTTTTCCTATTCCACCACAAATAGCACACTCTTCCTTATATAAAGGTATCTGGCAATCATAACACCAAAATATCTTTGACTGAATAGGTCGGGTCCGCTCCAAACAATGAGGACATATACTCGTCTTCACTTCTATATGATCTTTGTCACAATAATAAACTATCATACCCTTCACCTATTTTACTCTTAAGTCCTTTCCCAAAACATTCTGGGATCTACTTGCAAATATCCACATACCTCCAGTAAATCCTCTGCACTCCAGTTCTTCTGACTGTCTTTTTGAAATTTTTCTTTATCTATATGCAGCGTCCTTGCTACATCATCTGTAGAAATCTTACGTTTTTCCATATAATCAAGTATCCTCAATCTTATCTGCATGGTATCACCTACTTTTTCTCTTTATTCAAGGATATTGGATCGTTTCTTCTATTTTATTCTCGTTTATAAAGAAAGTCAATCTTTTCTATTCCCTTTTACCAAGAATATTTATGTTTTTTTCTTTCCTTCCATTGACAAAGGAGTTTTCTGCCGATACTATGATTAAGTGTGATATTATTTCGCAATTGACTATCTAAAAATAAAAATGAGGTGAAATTATGAAGAATCCTAATATTGCAAGGGTACTGAAATACTATAGAAAATTGAATGAAATAAGTGTAAATGATGTATCTAACATCTTAAAAGAAAATAATAATTATGCTGCTCCCAAAACCATATATGGATGGGAAAGTGGACAGACACAACCTGATGCAGATACCTTAATGTTTTTATGTGATTTATATGGTATTGAAAATATTTTAGAAACCTTTGGATATCAAGGTGGAAGTGAATCCAAACCTTTGCTTATGTCACCAAAGGAACGAAAGCTGATAACCAGCTATAGAGAACAAAAAGATATGCAACCGGCAGTTGACCGTTTGCTTGGCTTAACAGAAGAGGACTAGCCATACTTCTTATACGGCTAGTCCTCTTCTATTAAACATAACTAATTTTGTTTAATAATATTCTACACCTGCCTTTGACACCCGGACATAAATTAATTTATCTTTTTGTGGAGCTTCCCCACCAATCTGGTAGGCAATCCGTAACACTTTTTCTGCTTCTTGGAATGTCTCATAACTATCCGAATATAAGATAGCCATGGTATCTCCCACCTCTAAAGGATCTCCTGTCTTTTTTAACAGACGGATACCTGCTCCATAGGCAATCTCACTATCCTTTTTTTCTCTTCCTGCTCCAAGAAGCATAGATGCAATTCCACATTGTTCTGCATTCATACCAGTCACATATCCACTGGAATCAGATACCATTTCATAATAATATGCTGCTTGTGGCAATTTATCTGTGTTCTCAATTGCATCTACTTGTCCATGTTGGGAATTTACCATTTCTTTTAACTTGTTCAGGGCACTTCCATCCTGAATCTTCTCTTCTGCCATTTTTTTGCAGTCCTCCAGGGTAATATTCTTGTCACTTTCATATTTTGAAAGGTAAAGCATATTGGAGGCAAGAGCCAGACAAACCTCTTTTAAATCTTCTTTTGCATTTCCTTGAAGCAAGTCAATGATTTCTTCCACCTCCAGGGCATTTCCAATAGTTTCACCTAATGGCACATCCATATTGGTAATGAGTGCAACGGTTTCCCTTCCAGCCTGTTCTCCAATTGCTACCATAATTTCGGCAAGCTTTACAGCATCTTCCAGTGTTTTCATAAATGCACCACTTCCACAGGTTACATCCAGTAAGATTTTGTCACTTCCTGCTGCCAGTTTCTTGCTCATTACAGACGCAGCAATCAAAGGAATACTGTCTACGGTTGCAGTAACATCCCGAAGTGCATATAGTTTCTTATCTGCTGGTGTAATATTTGCGGTCTGTCCAATAACACTAAGCCCGATATGGTTTACATTTTCAAAGAAAGTCTTCTGGTCAAGTCCTGTCTCAAATCCCGGTATAGATTCTAATTTATCAATGGTTCCACCAGTAAATCCCAGCCCTTTCCCTGACATTTTTGCTACCTTCTCTCCACAGGCGGCAACAATTGGTGCAATAGCAAGGGTGGTCTTATCTCCCACACCTCCAGTACTATGTTTGTCCACCTTTATCCCCGAAATCGGGGACAAATCTATCATCTCCCCAGAATGTGCCATAGCCAAAGTCAGATCTTTTAGTTCTCGGTTGCTCATTCCCTGAAAGTAAACTGCCATAAGCCATGCAGCCATTTGATAATCTGGAATTTCTTCCTCTACATAAGCCCGGATCATTTCCTTAATCTCTTCCGTAGAAAGTTCCATTCCATTTTTTTTCTTGTCAATTATGTCATACATTCTCATATAACCACCTGCTTTCCATATTGTAACAGTTCAGTCAGCCAAATGTCTATATTTCTTTCTATATCTTCACTCTTTTTAGGTAGAAGCTTACACGAAATATAGACGTTTGTCAGGACTTTCATTGTAGATTTCCTGGCCCAAATCCTATAGGAAGAAGTTCTTCTAAAGTAAATACCTGATACTCTTCTATAGACTTTGCCATAATAATCTGAAATTCTTTCGGATTACAAAATTCCATCATAACTTGCCGGCATACGCCACATGGTGCTGCATAATCTGCTACCACATCACCTTCCTCCTTGCCTCCTACAATAGCAATCCGGCAAAAATCATGGCATCCTTCACTAACTGCCTTAAAAAATGCAGTACGTTCTGCACAGTTTGTCGGGGTATATCCTGCATTTTCAATATTGCATCCTCCGTAAACTATCCCATTTGATGTTTCTAATGCTGCTCCCACACGAAAACCAGAATATGGTGCATAAGAAAAATCTCTTGCCCGAAATGCCTGTTCAATCAATTCTTTTTCTGTCATGTTTCTCCACTCCTTTCTTTTATATTTTACCTTAGCCATTTTATCAAACTCTAATCAAGCTTCTAACGATTTAATAAACTCCCAGCGAAGCTTCTTTAATTCTTCTATTTTTTCTGCAATCATGCTTAAATAGGTTTCATCTGTATAACCATCTAGTAGTAGTTCCTTTTCTGTACATTTCGTAAAATGAGAAAGTATATTAATAATTGATGGTATCTCTCTCATAAAATAGATAATAAATCTTTTTGGATAATAGTCCTCTTCCTCATAATCTTTTATTACCGCTCTGACTACTTGTTTCATTTTAGAAAATGATTCCTCATTCCATTCTACATTTATACGGACATAATACATGAGTTCTTCGTCTGAACCAAGATATTCATAAAATTTTTTTAAGCTGTCTTTCATCCTATTTACCCCTAACCTCTATGATTCGTTTGCTTTTTCAAATCAGATTCATTTATAATACCATTTGTATCAATTCGGCAACACCATTTCACATGTTGCCAATTAGAAATAGGAAAATCATTTCTTATAGCTATCCCTTCTGCAATAAGGTTATCCACTTCCCCATTACCATTAACATCATCCATATATATACTAACTGGCATCCCTTCATAAAAATTAATTTGATTGCCTTTTGAATCAATTTTTGTATCATCTTTTGACAACAACACTGTATTGTTATCAACCATTTCATTAAAATCTACATAAATTCGTGCTTTATCCACTTTTTCTAAGTCTCCTCTTTGTATTTCCCTAATGTAGTCCATTTAGCTACATTGTGTAAAAAATAATCCAACATCATTTAAGTTACCTTCTTGACTTAAAAAGAGATAACCAATAGAATCATTTAAATAAAAGATATCTTGAAATTCTTCTGGAAAATCTTCTCCATATATCTGCATACAAAATTGATAGGAATCAAGTTCTAACTTCTCTCTTTGTAAAAATACAGGACTTGCTCCAATAAAAGAACCATAATAATCATCCGGTTCATTTATTTTTTTGCCGATAGTTATTTCCTTTGCTGGAATTAAATAATCTGATTCATTTCTTGGGGAACCAATGGAATGTAAAATCACTTTTGTAAAACCATTTTTTATATTTTTAAGTTCCTCCATATCACCATGATAGACAATGGAATCTAAAAAATAATCTTCTGTGTTATATGTAGTAAATACAGAAATTATCATGTCTTTTGGATACTTGAATGGAAGGTTTGCATTCAAAAAATTGGTGGGCAAATGGAAAATCAAAGTCAACTTTTCCCCATTAGGGTTTATAGGCCATTCTACATCTTGAGGTAAGAAACTTTTACCTCCTATGCGAAAAATATTCTGCTCATTACCTGTCTTTTTAAATTTTACTAAGTTTGACATTATACCTATCTCCTTTCCCTAAACCGTTTAGCTAATTTTTTTCTTTTTATCGGTTCAACAAAACTTATCGTAACAGTTCAGCCGGAGGCTGACCTGTTACGGAATTGGTCAAGCTTCGCATTATAAATTGCCCAATTTCCATCCTGTTTTAGTCTTTTTTACGGTCTGCACAGCGGAGTGTGCAGACCTACCTGAACTGTTATAACTTACCACTAATAATTTCTTTCCAGATTTGCAAATTTTGTATATTGGGACAGCCATGCCAATTTTACAGTTCCAGTAGGACCACTTCTTTGCTTACCAATAATGATCTCAGATATTCCTGCCTCTTCTGAATCTTTATTATAATAATCATCCCGATAAATAAACATTACCATATCGGCATCCTGCTCAATCGCCCCAGATTCACGAAGATCGGATAGCATTGGTCTTTTATCGGGTCTTTGCTCTACCGCACGGCTAAGCTGGGAAAGTGCAATCACAGGTACTTGAATCTCTCTTGCCAGTGCCTTTAGGGAACGGGAAATTTCGGATATTTCCTGTTCTCTGGATTGTGTCCGCTTACTACCTGACATAAGCTGTAAATAATCAATAATTACCATTCCAAGATTATGTTCTATTTTGTATTTTCTGCATTTTGAACGAAGCTCCGAAATAGAAATACCTGGTGTATCATCAATAATCAAGCCTGAACCACCAATTCTTTTACCACTTTCTACCAGTTTCAGCCAGTCATCGTCTTGTAATTCACCAGTTCGCATAGACTGGGAATCTACCTTAGAGTTCATGGACAAAATACGCTTTACCAACTGTTCCTTTGACATTTCCAGACTAAAGATAGCAGTAGAAATCTTTTCCCTTAATGCCACATGCTCCGCAATGTTTAATACAAATGCTGTTTTTCCCATAGCTGGTCTTGCTGCCACCAAAATTAAATCTGATGGATGAAACCCTGCGGTCTTATAATCCAAATCATAAAATCCTGTTGGTATCCCTGTTACTTTTCCATTAGTTTTTGCTGCTCTTTCTATACTCTCTATTGCCTCAATAACAACCTGTTTAATACTAACAAAATCCCCATTGGCACGATTCTGTACCACATCAAATATTTGCTTTTCTGTCTCTGCTAATATTTCCTCCACTGGCTCATTTGCCTGATAACATGTATTAGCAATTCCTTCTGTTACTTTGATTAAACGGCGGAGTACCGATTTTTCCCGTACAATTTCTGCATAATGTTTCACATTAGTAGAAGTGGGTACTGCACTCAACAAATCACGGATAAATTCTACGCTGGTAAGTTCAGGAGGAAGTGATTTTTCTTTTAATTTTTCCGGTAAAGTTACTAAGTCTACTGGTATTCCATCATTATAAAGTTCTACCATCGTTTCAAATAACACACCATATTGCTGTTGATAAAATTCCTCTCCATTTAGTATTTCTGATGCTGCTAAAATAGCATCTTTATCCATAAGCATAGATCCAATAACTGAACGCTCTGCATCCACACTATGAGGCTGTATTCTCTTAATGACTTCTTCCATAATCCTTCTCCTCAATATTCCCTATCTTAGAACGAAAAAGGAGTTATTGACCTTCATCATATAACTCCTTTCATTCATGGTGGAGCCGCTAAAGGCGGCATGCCGGTTTTGTAACTTACATTTCTACCACTTTTACTGTCAATTCTGCTGTTACCTGCTGATGCAGACGAATTGGCACTTTATATGTTCCAAGAGTTTTAATTGCTTCTGGTAACTGCATTTTTTTCTTATCCAGTTCATATCCATACTGTTTCTTTGCAGCTTCCGAAACTTCTTTTGCAGAAACAGAACCAAATGTCCTTCCATCTTTACCAGATTTTAATTTTACTTCAATTATCTTATCTTCCTCTTCTAGTTCTTTCGCAAATTTCTTTGCATCCTCTAAAATCTGCTGGCGGATCTTTTCATCATTGGCATTTTTCAATTTTAAATCATTCAATGCTTTTGGTGTTGCTTCTATGCCTACTTTTTTCTTCAATAGGCAATTTCTTGCATATCCATCATTTACCTCTACTACTTCGCCCTTTTTTCCTACTGACTTTACATCTTCTAATAAAATTACTTTCATTGCTCTTAACCTTCCTTTTATCTTATTCTTAGTGCAACTGTTCAGAATCATGCACAGTTACGTTTAAGCCCATTATAATTCGCCTTCGGCGAAGGGGCTTAAACATTGCGAAATTTACTTTTTCTTACGAAACACGCAGTAAATGCGTGTTTCTACCTGAATAGTTACTTCTCAGTTTAATTCATCTTCATTATACATATATAGCAAAACATCCCGGATCATCTGTTTTGCCCTTGGCATATCTACATCCTTTAACTGGGTAGCAGCCACACTCATGTGTCCGCCACCTCCTAGTTTTTCCATAACCATTTGGACATTCAACTCATCAATAGATCTTGCACTAACATATATCATATTATTGTAAGGAGTCAAAACAAAGGATGCTTTTACCTCACTAATGTTTAGCAATTCATTGGCTACCTGGGCACCAAGTACTGTAGGACTTTCCATTCCATCTGCATTACACTCTGTAATTGCATAATGTTCTAAATAAATCTCCATACGGCTAATAGACTCTGCCCGGATCCTATATTCCTGATTACTGCTGCGGAACATCTTTCGTACCCGGGTAATATCTGCACCACATCTTCGAAGAAATGCTGCTGCCTCAAAAGTTCTTACTCCTGTTTTTGTCAGGAAATTATTGGTATCTATTATCATTCCCGCATACATAGCATCTGCTTCTACCTGTCGTAATTTCAGATTAGCTTCTATATATTGTAAAATCTCGGCAACCATTTCACAGGCAGAGGAAGCATAAGGTTCAATATATGACAACACAGCATTCTCTACCACATCTCCTGATTGTCTATGATGGTCTAAAACCACGATATGTCTTGTCTTTTGTAAAAGTTCCGGACATTCTGTCAGATTTGGTCTGTGTACATCTACAATAACCAGTAATGTGTTATAATCTACGATATCCATAGCCTCCTGACTGTTTAAAAACATATCATCTTCATATTCTGCATTGGTTTGGAAACGCTGTATCAAAGGTCTTACCGATGTGGTAATTTCATTGATGACAATGTGAGTCTTTTTGCCAAGAGCCGTTGAAATACGGTAAACGCCTATGGCTGCACCAAAGCAGTCTACATCCCCTGTTTTATGTCCCATAATCACAACTCTCTCTTTTGCTTCCATAAGTTCCCGAAGGGCATGTGCCTTTACTCTTGCTTTTACCCTTGTCTTTTTCTCTATCTGGACACTCTTTCCTCCGTAATAGGTCAGCTTTTCCCCTGCCTTTACAACTGCCTGGTCTCCTCCACGTCCCAATGCCAAATCCATAGCTGCTCTGGCATATTCATAGCTTCGTAGATAACCATCATCACTAATTCCAAGACCAATACTTATAGTAAGTGACATCTCATTTCCAATGCTAATAGCACGTACTTCTTCCAAAAGGGAAAATTTGCTGCTCTCAAGCTGGTCTAAATATTTCTTTTTGAACATAAACACATACTTATCTTTTTCAAGCTTCTTAACAATAGCATCCATTGTCTGCATGTATTTATTTACTTTACGGTCAATGAGTGCAAGAAGAAGAGATGCTCTTACTTCATCTACGTTATCTAATGCTTCTTCATAATTGTCAATATAAAGCAACCCCACAATAAGCTTACAATCTTCTAATTCCTGCTGATAAGCAGTAAGCTCTGTTTCGTCCTGCATATATAAGGTAATTAATACGTTTTCATCCTCTGATTCTACCTTCGTATCTTGCAGTTTTTCACTAAAATCATCTACTTTGATCCGACGCAGAACTATTTTATAATTACGGTTTTGCCATGTAATATGCAGTTCCTGATCCATCATATCTGTTGGAAGAGTATTTGCCGTAATCACTGGAAAAATATTCCAAATATATTTACAACTATACTTTCCTTCTTCAATTAAACCTAAAAATTCATCATTGCCCCACATTAAACGGCCTTCCTTATCCAACATTGCATAAGGAATTGCTAATTCCCTCATCAGATGCCGCTGAACTTGGGAATAATCACTTGCATAGCCAATTAACCCTGCCATAATGTTATGTTTTCTTGCAAGAAATAAGGCAAATGCACATATTATATAAATAATTAAAAAGCCTGTTACAATTACACCTGCTCTAGTATTTACACAATACACGATCAAATTCATGCAGATTAATAATATTGATAAATATAGGGGCCAACGTAAATACCAGTTCAATCTTTTATCTATCTTCATCTTATTCATCTAAAAACCTACCCATCAATCGGCAATGCTCTCATGCATTATCCAAGAACCAACGCACTAATTCCAGGAACTTTAATGGTTCCACCCTGCATCTTATCCAGAATCTTGGTTCCTGCCTGCGTTTTATTTATATAGACATTCCAGTCGCCTTCTGGAATATTTACTTCAACTTCTTCTTGATTGCTATTATAAATAATACAAAGTTTTTCCAGATTCTCTGTTTCATCTGGCTTGCTAATCGTATAGGCTACTACATTCTTTGGGACATCTAAAAAGTGCAGATGCTCTCTTACCAGTTCTCCATCTGCCATGCGAAGTGCTCCATGTGCTTTACGAAAAGCAATAAGACCTTTGTAATACTGATATTCTGTAAAAAATTCTTTCTTCTGTCTCCATTTTATACTATTTATGCTGTCTGGCGAATTATAGCTATCATTATTATATTCTCTGTCTGGTTCTAAAGATGGCTTAGTGCGTAGCATCTCCTCTCCAGCCTGCATAAAAGGTATGCCTTGGGCAGTATAAATAATAGCTGCCGCTAAGCGGTTCATATCCTTTCGTGTTTCTACACTGTCTTTTGGATTGGAAATCGCAAACTTGTCCCATAATGTTAAATCATCATGAGCCGAAATATAGTTCACACTTTGGGTTGGATGAATTGCCCATCCAGGTTCTTTTCCTTTTGCAGCTTCTGGATGGTCAATGGCTCCCACAACTGCAAATTTGATTTCTTCTTCCATACCTGGTTTTCCATTTACAAATCCGGGCTGTTCTTCATAGAATACATGTCCTTTTACTCCATCCCTGATATTATCACTAAACATCGCAACCTTTGGTATCTTCTTTGCATTTGTTTTCTTTGCTGTTTTTTCTTCTGGCAGTGCCACAGTATCTGCTGCCCAGCCTTCACCATACAGAATAATATTAGGGTTAATCTTATAAAGTTCCTTGGCAATAACATTCATAGTATCTACATCATGTATTGCCATCAAATCAAACCGGAAACCATCTAAGTGATACTCTTTTGCCCAATGACAAAGAGAATCTACCATAAACTTACGCATCATTAAATGATCTGATGCTGTTTCATTTCCACAATGAGAAGCATCCTGAAACTTTCCAGCTTTCATACGGTAATAATACCCTGGAACTGTCATTTCAAAATAGGAATCTTTTGTACGGTAAGTGTGATTATAAACTACATCCATAATAACACCTATTCCAGCTTTATGAAAAGCAGTAACTGCCTCTTTAAACTCCCGTACACGCACCTCTCCGTGGTAAGGATCTGTGGAATAAGAACCTTCTAACACACTGTAGTTTACTGGATCATATCCCCAGTTAAACTTATTGTCTTCCGGTTTTGTTTCATCCACACTGCCAAAGTCATGAAGTGGAAGTAAATGCACATGTGTAACACCAAGTTCTTTGATATGGTCAATACCTGTAGTAAGTCCATCTGAACTCTTAGTACCAGTTTCTGCCAATCCTAAAAAAGTACAGCGGTTCTTAATGCCTGATGATTCATCAGAAGACAAATCCCTTACATGAAGTTCATATATTATAGCATCTGTATTCTTTTCTAAGCTAACCGGCTTATCCTTTTCCCAATCTACAGGATTTGTAGTTTTGAAGTCCAGTATCATAGCTCTTTCACCATTCACACCTGCAGCCTTTGCATAAATATCCATTGTCTCCTTTGTTTCTCCTTCAACAGAAACCTTATAGGTATAATAAAGTCCTTGTAAATCCTTTTCTACTTTTTTATACCAAGTTCCTTTTACATCCGGTTCCATAGAGACAGTTTCCAAGAGACAATCTCCATTCCCCTTTTCGTATATACACAAAGCGACTTTCTCTGCAGTTGGTGCCCATACACGAAAGGTAGTATATTCCTTTGTGTAAGTGCAGCCTAAATCTTTTCCATCATAGTAATACAACTCATCCATTTTATTAACATCCATTTTTTTACTCCTTTTCCAACATAATAACTATCGTATTTATCAACTCTTCTGCTACCTGATTATATAATGTTTTATACTTTTCTATAAAAGCTACATTACCACAGTTTTCCATATTCTTTAATTTCTCATCTTCTGTCATTTTTTCTATCTCTGCTTTTGTATACGCATTTTGAAATATACGTTCTGTATCTGTTGTAAATTCACTTCCCTGCAAATATTCCTTTGCTGGTAAAGTCAAATTTTCATACCAATAAACATCCATAGAAGAATAAATATCATTTTTTAGAATACCAGCTTTTAACTTGATAAATGTTTCTTCTGTCAACTGTAAAATAATTTTCTCAAAAGTTGTTAAATAACAATCATAGATGTATTGATTCTTCTTCGTAGCATCATCATATTTCCAATTATTTTTCAATGCAGTGGATGCCTCTTTAATATAACTAATACGGTTAGAATTATCCTCTGCTGCAACTGGTGTTTTTATTACAATTGGTGTTGTTGTTATCTTTGGTGTTCCAGTTACTAGTGGTGTTTTTGTTACTGGTGGTGTTGTTACTGGCTTCTTGGTAATAATTGGTGTTGTTGTTGGTTTCATGGTTGGCACTGGTGTTGCTGTTGGCAAACTCCATTTATAGTTGGTAGTGCTAATTGGATATCGTTTCTTAAAGGAAGCCGTTTTATAATCACTATCTAATGAGTGATTCCAATTCATTTTATTGGAACCAATCAGAAAGTAATCATAAGTATACGGCTTATATGTGTTATCTGTATCATCCCAAGTTACATCCACATAATACCACTTTCCACTTAATTTTACAATATTCCAAGCGTGAGGGGTTCCTGCCCACCCTGTTACAATTCTGCAAGGAATCCCTGCATCTATACACATCTTATAAAAAAGAAGTGCATATCCTTGACAAACTGTCCTATGGTTGCTATGAACAAGTCCAGCGTATGCTGTAAAATTCTTCAAAGAATGATCATATTGTACCGTCTTTGCAATATAATCGTGTATGGCACGGATCTTCTCCACCCTGCTTTTTTTATTCAGTTTCAAAGATGCAAGTACCTTCTTCACTTTAGTATTCACTTTCTTTAACTGGCTTGCACTCTCCCTATAACTCATCTTAAAACTAAACACTGACTTATTATTCGAATAGTAATCAATAGAAAATCCATAGGATGCAATAGTCCAGTGCAGATAATCAAAATCATTGCTATGCTTTTTATCATCAATATCCCAAGCTTGGGCAAACATTTTTTCAATATCTCCACCATTATATATTTTGCGGTAATTTCCTTTAAATATAATTGAAAATCTTGTTTTTCTTGCATTCATATAGTTATGTAATTTTTTCATAAATGCAGTTTTCGTCTTAACTGTACTTTGTGCTGCAGAAGAACTTGCCATAAAGGTTTCCACTGTTCCTGTCATCTTTCTTTTCCTTATGGTAACTTTCTGTGCCTTGGGTTCCAAAGAGTCTGTCTCTTCTGCTTTTGCCAGAATATTCACATTCCTGTCATTGGTATCTGTCCACTGTATCCCTAACCAGTTCTGGCAAACAAGCTGTAGCATTAGTATAACTGCTATTACACGAAATAATCTTGTTTTCATATTGTCCCCCATTTCTTTTCTACACTTATTCTAAGTATACCACACTTATATCTTTATTTCCACTTATATAATAGAACAGGATTGATTCTGTCTTATGACAACATACTTTCTTATGATGCCTGTATACAAAATCAATCCCATTTTCAAATTAGTAACAATTATTGTAACTATTCATGGTTCTGAACAGTTATCAATTATTTCTCATTAAAGACACTCATTAAGGTATTTACACCAGATACATTCATGGTATAGATAGCCTTAGAGCCTTCCATCTGCACATAGTATTCCCCACTATCTGAATCCGTATCTCCAAAGTTAACTGTAAATTCACAATCAATAATTTCTGCTTCTTTTTTCTCTTCCTTCGCATCATCTGTATCTGTTACTTCTTCCTCATCTTCCTCTGCCTGATCCATTTTGGTATAATGAACAGTCAGTGACATCTTCGGCTTATCCAGACCACACTTTTTTAAATCTTTGTCTGTCAGATTATAAGTAACACATTCCGCATTTGTCAGTCCCATAATTGCTTGCAACACATCACTTGCTAAATCTGCATCCATCTTTTTGAGACTATTTTTATTTGTTCCATACTTCCAGACACATTCTGGGATCTCTTCCTCATTCTTTTTATGTGCAGCATCCTTAGAATCCACAAAGTACAAGGTCTTGCCATCCATAGTCAAGGTATATTCAGCAATATCCTGTCCTCCCATAGATGGATACTCTTCTACCTCTGCCAGTTGTAATAAGTCATAGTCAAAAGAATTATACATAGTAGTATCTATTAAGTACACTTTTTCGTCTCCTGATACCTGAAAATAATACTTACTTACCACACTATTCAATGTACCTAATGTATAAGTCGTCTTTGTGCCGTCCTTTTGAGTAAAGTCTACTACCAAAGAAGGTTTATCCAGTCCAAATTCTTCTTTGTTTACCTCTTCTTTCTCAATAGTTCTGGAAGCTTTTACTTCCTTCAGGGCAGACACCATAGAGTCTACGGTATATTTATTTACCGGACAATTCTTATCTGTAGGCGAAGACCATTTCTCATTATTAAGAACTAATTCAATCGTACCATTCTCATTTGTATAAGTAATTTTATTAATGGTATCCTCTTCTATGGTATGCACTACTTCATCTTCCTCGGTTTCTTCCGTTTCCTCTTCCTCTGGCATCAGTAAGGTCATAGCAACATATCCACCCACCAGCAAAATTAATGCCAATAAGGTAATTATTAATGTTTTTATCTGTTTCTTTTTTTTCATAAACTCAGCCGGCCTCCCATGTTACTACTTTCTGTTTCTTCTTATAGTTACAAAAATACCTGCTGCAATGGTAATCGCTGGAATCATAATTAAGTAAACAGACATCCACTTATTCACATCTCCTTCTGTCAATGTCAAAGCTTCTGAACTGATACTCTTACCTGCAATAGCAATACTATCCTCTGTATCACACATCCATCCAAGAGAGCTTAATACCTCTGCAACATTATAAGAAAATTGCATGTAAATATTCTGTGAGATTAAAGAAGTACTTCCGTAAACCACTAATTTTGTTTTTGGTTCTGCTGTACTCTCTGTTTCTTCTTCTGTCTCTCCTTCTGTCCCCTCTGTTACTGTAATTGCTACACCAAGAGCAAACGGACCTTCTGCATCTCCCTTTTCTTTTCCAACACTTTTGCTATCTGCCGCATTTTCCTTACGGTAAGAAGATTCTGTTGTAGAGAATAAAGTGGTTACTGAAATGTTATCTTTATGATTTTCTGTTTCTGCAATACTCTTTGCATCCGTCATTAAAATATATCCATTATTTTCATTCACAATACTATTGGCATCATGTGTCTCTACTTTTGGAACAATATAAGTAGGACTATCTGTCATCGCATAATTAGCATCCCCTTCGTATACAATTCCCTCTTCCATAGTGACACCATATTGTTCTAATAATGAATTAAAGTTCGGCAATTCTTTATTTGTTTCGCTGCCAAAAATCATTGCATTTCCGCCTGCTTCTAAATACTTGGAAACTGCCTTTGTTTCTGTATCATTTAGATCACTTTTTGGTGCAATGATAGCAATACAGCTTGCATCTTCTGGTACGCCTCCACCAGTTGCCAGACTCAGTTCCTCTAAAGTAATATTAGAATTTTTAATATATTCCTGAAGAGTATCATCAAATTCTGTCTCGCCATGACCTGTTAAAGTATATAACTTTGGAACACTATCTGTAGTTACATAATTTACTGCATTTGCAATTAAATTTTCTCCATTAAACTCATATTTTTCAGCTTCACCATAATAATATACCGCTTCTTGATTAGTTAAAGTATATAAATCTGTACCATCAATTAACTTTGTACGTTTTTCACTTTCTACAATTAACACAGTAGAACTGGTTGCTTCATATTTTGTACCAAAGTTCGGATAAAGCTCTGGATCTTTTCTTACAATTTTAATTTTGTCACTTCCATCTTCATAATTTCCTAACAATCTGGAAAGCTCTGGATATCGGTCTTCTATAGACTTATTTCCAAGAAAATAAATGGTTACATCCATATCCAATCTTTTTAACAATTCCTCTGACTGATCATCTAATGTATATAGCTTATTTCCACTCATATCCAATTCTCTATATTTACTTGGAACTTTGGAAACAATCAAGTTCAAAACTACTACAATTGCAATAGCAATTAAAATCATAGTTGCACTAAAACTTCCATTACGGAAACGATTTCCTGAAAAACGCACCAAAGAGGATTTTTCTTTCTTTGGTTGCAAATTATTTGATTTCTGCTTGTTAGCCACGTCTGCTCCTCCTTTCTAGCTCCTGGCTCTTATACAGATCTCCGGGCCCACGAGACGCTCAGGAAGATAGTATGCCGTCGTCTGCGTGGAAAA
>CAMWUK010000007.1 GCA_947177415.1 uncultured Clostridiaceae bacterium | reverse complement strand
AACCAGTACTCTACAAAGAAAATAAGAGAATTTTATGTAAAAATTTCTGGGAGACCGAGAAGTTTACAATAATGAAACAGAAAGATAGACCGAAAAGGAAGAACATAGGATTTAGCAGATAATTTATAAATGAAGAAAGGAAATGAATGCGATGGCAAAAAGAAAAATTTTAAGTTGTGCACTTGCCACACTCCTAGGATTATCTACTGTATTTGGAAGCATGCCGGTGGCACCTTCTTATCTGGCTGATGAGGCAGTGGCAGCAGTCAAAGAAATTACTACAACAAATAAAGAACAAGAAGTAATTGTAGAAGATACACAGGTAAATGCAGGCAACTATGGGTTGACAGAATATACAAAGGATGGAGCAATTTTACATGCTTTTTGTTGGTCATTTAATACGATAAAGCAAAATATGGAAGATATCGCTGCTGCTGGGTATTCTACAGTGCAAACTTCACCAATTAACGAATGTTTAGCTGGTGAAGGCGGTGGTATGCAGCTGTTTGGTAATGGTAAATGGTATTACCATTATCAGCCTACAGACTGGGTAATTGGTAATTATCAGTTAGGAACCAGAGAAGAATATAAAGCAATGTGTGAGGAAGCAGACAAATATGGTGTTAAAATTATTAGTGATGTGCTTCCGAACCATACAACACCAACTTTAAATGCTGTGTCAGACAATCTTGCAAATGCAGCTGGAGGAAAGAATGCCGGGGCACTTTACCATAGTAATGGATTTAATGAAATTCAAAACTATGGTGACCGTTATGAATGTACATTGGGACAAATGGGTGGTCTTCCTGATGTTAATACAGAAAATCAAGGATTTCAGGCATATTATTTAAAGTTTTGTAATGATGTGATTGCATGTGGAGGAGATGGTTTCCGCTATGATACAGCAAAACACATTGGTGTACATAGTGACCCTAAAGATGCATCCAATACCAGAGGAGAAAATGATTTCTGGGATATTGCAACAGGAAAGAAGGCTGTAAATGGAGTATCACTTAACAGACCGGACAATTTCTTTATTTATGGTGAAGTTTTACAAGATAATGGTATACCGTATGGTGAATATGCTTCCTATATGAATATGACAGCCAGTTCTTATGGACATATTTTGAGAGAAAAATTGGGTGGTTATAGTCTAAGCACTGGAGCTATTAGCGATTGGTCACATGCAACACCAGATAAAATTGTAACATGGGTAGAATCTCATGATACCTATTGTAATGAACATGAATCTGCATGGATGAAAGATTGGCAGATCCGTGCAGGATGGGCAGTTATTGCAGCCCGTGGGAATGGTACACCTTTGTTTTTCTCAAGACCAGATGGTTCAGACGGTTCCTCTGGAAATTATTGGGGAAATAATCAAATTGGAGCAAAAGGAAATGACCAGTTTAAACATCCTGAAGTTGCAGCATGTAACCATTTCCGCAATGCCATGGTTGGAGAACAGGAATATTTGAGTAATCCAAATGGTAATGCTAGTGTGTTAGTAATTGAGCGTGGTACCAAAGGTGCTGTTATCATTAATATGGGTTCTGATGCATCCAATATTCACATGAATAAAATGGCAGATGGAACCTATTTAGAAGAAGTAAGCGGAAAAGAGGTACAGGTTTCTGGTGGCACTTTGAATTATACAGTGCCAGGAGGAACAATTGCTGTTGTCTATAGTGGAACTACTGTAACAAAGAATCCTTCAGTTTCCGTTTCAAAAGACAGTGGAACTTTTAATGCACCATTTGAATTGACTTTAACACCATCCAATGCAGATAAAGCAACTTACTCTATTAACGGAGGAGATGAAGTTTCTTTTACAAAGGCAACAAAAGTTACTATTGGTGAAGGCTGTGAAATTGGTGATAAGGTAACTGTTAAAGTTACAGCAACCGGTGAAGGAGATCCTTTTAGTAAGACTTATACATATACAATGGCAGAAACTCCAGCATATAAGATGTACATTCGTGTGAAAAAGTCTGATTTTACTGGTGTACCAACCTTATATCTGTATGATTCTGCAGATAAGGCATTAAATGGTGCATGGCCAGGAAGTGCTATGAGTGCAGAAGGGGACTATTATATATTTACCAGTGACTCTTTGGACAGTGCAACTGCGATTCTGGTATGCGGGGACTGGAGAAGCACACCGGATATGGCACCAGGGCTGGCAGTAAACGGATATATGGAGTATGATAAGGCGGCCAATACCTTTAAGACCTTTACTCCAGATACACCTAAAAAGACTACAGCACCAACCAAGAAACCAACAGAAACTGAAAAACCGAAAGAGACAGAAAAGCCAAGTAATGAAACCATTCAGGTATCTGTAGCAGATAAGAAGAGTTTTGAAGAAGAAACTTTGAAAGTAAAGATAACATTGTCAGGAGAAACAAAAGGAACCTATACTGTAGATGATGGACCAGAAAGAGAGTTTAAATCAGGAGATACCGTAACTCTTGGAGAAGGAAAGATTGCAGATACAGATGTTACCTTGAAAGTAAAAGCAGGAAGTAAGACAAAAACCTTTACATACAAAAAAGTATTTAACGAGGAAAAAGCAGTGGTAAAATCTGCTGCAATTTCCCGTATCCAGAGCTTGTTTGAAGTAGTAGCAGATGCTGCTGAAGTGAATGCATCAGCGGAAACCGGTGGCATGTATGCAACCAATCCAAATGGAGGAGTTGGAAAAGAAGCAACCATCACCATTGACGGAAGTTTTTCAGACTGGTCGGAAGACATGCTTATCGCACAGTGTGGAGCATGGGATACTGCCAATAACTGGAAGGGCGGACATGAAAACTGTGTATTGGATGATTATGCATTGTATGCCGCATGGGACAACGACAACTTATATATTGGATGGCAGATGGTAAATACCACAGATACATGGGCGAATTCCGGGGACGGACCATTAAGTGACGGGGGACGTGTATTAGACGTGCCGCTGATGCTTGCCCTTAATGTAGGAAACAGGCCTGCAATGACAGGTAAAATGGCAAATGGAAAACTGATATGGGATGCACTGGATATATCCTTTGAAACCAGGGTAGATAATCTTTTGCTAATGAGTGGAAAAGCGGGACTTGGAACACCAGGATATTTTATAGCAAGTGATGATGCCGGCGGAGCCAGTTATGATGCAGATTACTGCTTATCTTTTAAAGATGAAGGAATCAGTTATAAAATGGCAGAGGGATGTTTGCCTTCTTCCATTATGATGCTGGAAGGTTCTACATCTCCGGATGATGCTTATGATGCATCTTTGTACGTAGATGCTATGTCAAAAGGACATGATACTAAATATGATTCATTTTATGAAATCAATATCCCGCTAAAAACGCTTGGTATAGATAAATCCTATATTGAGAGCAACGGAATCGGTGTAATGCAGATTGCAACAAGAGGAAAATCAGCAATTGACTGTATCCCGCATGATCCATCTATGTTAGATAATGTTGCAGGGGATTGTGCAGACGACCCATCCACTTCACATGAAAAAGATGATGCGGATACCATTACTGTGCCACTTGCCGCAGTCGGCAATGCAAAAGCAGGAGGCGGTGGTGGAAATGTTGTGACAAAACCGACAACAGCACCAAAAACAGAAGCACCAAAAGAAACAGAAACACCAAAGAAGACAAAAACACCAGCAGAGTCAAAGAAATATACTGTAAACTTTGGAGCAGACTATTCTTCCCCACAGTATGACAGCAGAAAGCTTACTTTAAAAGCGGTACCTTACAATGGAGAAGGAGAGTATACGTATGAGTTTTCTGTAGATGGAGAAGTGGTACAGGATGCATCTTCCAAGGCAACTTACAGCTGGAAAGGCGGGGTTGGAAAGCATACCATCAAGGTAGTAGTGGAAGATGAGAGCGGAAAGAAGATAACCAGTGAGAAAAATTTCGAGATCCAAAGTGAAAATGGTGATGATCCTGGTCCTGTAACAAAAACAGATGCACCACCAAAGACAGAAGCACCACCAAAGACAGAAGCACCAAAAAGGACAGAAGCACCAAAAAATACAGATGCACCACCAAAGACAGAAGCACCAAAAGAAACAGAAGCACCAAAAAATACAGAAACACCAAGAAAAACAAATACACCTGCTCCTACCCAGAATACGGGAACACAAAAAACATCAACACCACCAACACAGAAACCAGCCAACACACCTTCGCCAACAGGAAACAATGGTTCACAAGGTGGGGATAAGAAGGATACAAGTATTGTTATCAAGGTTACAAAGAAAGACTCAAATGTTGCTTCTTCTGTGGCAGGAAAGAAGATTGTATTCTATATGTCTGCAACAGGAGGTACAGGTAAACTTACATACAAGTTTGAAGCTGTGGATTCTTCTAACAGGAAATTTGTTATTGCAGTAAAGAACAGTTCTCTTTTTGCCTATGAAAAGCAGGCAACCTGGACACCGGCTAAGATGGGAACCTATACGATACGTGTCACGGTAACTGATGAAAAAGGTTATTACAATTCCAGAAGTGTATCTTACAAGATTACAACACCGGTTAAAGTAAAGAAATTCAAAGCAAGTAAGAGTACAGTGAAAAAGAATAAAAAGGTGACATTTACAGCAAATGCATCTTCCATAAGCAAGGTAAAATACAGATTTAAATTGCAAAAGGTTGGAAGCAAGACCATAAAGACACTCCGGGGTTATTCCACCAAGAAAACTTATACATGGAAGGCAAGCAGCAAAGGGAAGTACTATATATACTTACAAGTGAAGGATGCAGATGGAAATACCAAGCAGGTGAAAAAGAAGATTACTGTAAAATAAATGTAAAAAGAAAGAGTTATGATATATATCATAACTCTTTTTTTAAATGATGGGAAATACAAAAAATTGCACAAAAAATATGCAATTCATAACTTGAAATAGTGAAAAATGCATTGAATATATAGTGAAAATTTGTTAAAATGAAAGAAACTTAATGCATAAAATATGATTTTTTTGAACAAAACTATGTTCGGAAAAACTGACAAGAAAGGAGAAGACGATTTATGATAAGGATAAGTCAACATTTGAAAAAACGGCTGGGAAGAAAATTGGGCAGTATTGGTCTTGCCGGATTGATTGCCTTTTCCACTGTTTTTGCAGGAAATACAGACTGGACAGCAGTAAAAAAGGCGGTTGCAAAAGAAACCGGATATAAGGTGGAGACAGAGGATACACAAGTAGATACACAGTATAGTGGAACAGACCTTGCGGATAGTATTGAAGATGGTGTGATACTTCATGCATGGAACTGGAGTTTTTCAAAAATAAAAGAAGAAATGCCAAAGATTGCAGAAGCAGGTTTTTCAGCAGTTCAGACATCTCCAATCCAGCCAAACAAAGATGGAAACGATGTGCCAAATACTGGTGCATGGTGGAAGTTTTACCAGCCTACAAATTTTTCAATTGGTAATAAATTAGGAAGTGAGTCTGAATTTAAGGCAATGTGTGATGAAGCACATAAGTATGGTGTTAAAGTAGTTGTGGATGTGGTAGCAAATCACTTGGCAAATGTATCAGGACCAGAAAAATATCCAGCTGGACAGTACAATTCCAAAGAGGACCGTAGCCAACAAATACCAGAAAATATTCGTAATAATGATGCATACTGGCATTATCCGGATGATAAGGCAGGATCCGATGATGGAAACAGATGGCAGATGACACGAGGGCAGATAGGTATGCCGGATTTGAATACCGGTAATGAGGGGCTGCAGGATATCATTACCGGATTTTTAGCAAAGGCACAGGACAATGGTGCAGATGGTTTTCGTTTTGATGCAGCAAAACATATTGAAACCCCAAGTGATGACGGATTTGGAAGCCAGTTCTGGGCAAAAGTACAGAGTGTGACGAAGGGGAATGACCCAACTGTATTCTTGTATGGAGAAATTTTGAATACAGCAGGACCTGGTTGTTACAATGATATAAAGAAATATACACCATATATCCGGGTGACCAATAATTTGTATGGACATACCATACAGAATTCAGTTAAGGATTGGAATGCTTCTTATGGTGTAAATTTACATGGTTATAATGACAAGGGACAGGATATATTTGGAAATAATGGCAAAGAATGGGTCCTTTGGAATGAATCCCATGATACATTTGCGGGTGAATATGGAGATAAGACAAATGGATACTCAGATGACCAGATGCTTATGGCATGGTGTGCAGTTGCAGCAAGATATCCTACAGCATTATATTTCGTTCGTCCGACAAGTATGTCATCACCAATTGGTGAACATAAGATGACCTATACAGACAAGCGTATTGCAGAAATGAATAAATTTCACAATTATTTTGCAGGACAGACAGAATACGCATCATCAAGTGAAAATGTTCTTGTAGTTGAGAGAGGAACCACAGGAGTTGCACTTATTAACTATAGCAGAGGCAGCAAATCTGTCAATATAAAAATGAACAAAATGGCAGATGGAACGTATGTGGATCAAGTCAGTGGAAGTGAATTTAAAGTAAGTGGTGGAATGTTGACAGGTCAGATTGGAGATGGCGGTGTGGCTGCAATCTATAATAAAAGTAATTCAGGTGGTGATACTCCAACTACCAGACCTGCTAAAACAATTACACCAGGAGGCAATACATCTACATCTGTTGGTGCAAATACCATTGTGGCAACAAAACCATCAGGCTGGGATGATTTATACATTTATGCATATCAGTCAGGGGCAACTGCTACAAAACTGACAGGTGAATGGCCAGGAACAAAAATGAGTGCTGGTTCTGACGGAAAATATACATATACAATGGATGCATCTGTAACAAGTGCGAAAGTTATTTTTGCATCAGGTGCAATTGGAAGTCAGGATCCACAAGATTCACCGGGACAAGACTGTGGATTCGATTATGTGGGAGGAAAAGCATACGCTTATGATGGAGGAAGCTGGTCCGAACTTTCCATATCTACAGCAACAGAAAAACCTGAGAAAACACCAGAAAAGACAAAAACGCCATCAAAGACTGAAAAGCCAGAAGAGACAGAAATGCCAAGCAATGAAACCATTCAGGTATCTGTACCGGATAAAGAAAGTTTTGAAGAAGAAACTTTGAAAGTAAAGATAGCATTGTCAGGAGAAACAAAAGGAACCTATACTGTAGATGATGGACCAGAAAGAGAGTTTAAATCAGGAGATACCGTAACTCTTGGAGAAGGAAAGATTGCAGATACAGATGTTACCTTGAAAGTAAAAGCAGGAAGTAAGACAAAAACCTTTACATACAAAAAAGTATTTAACGAGGAAAAAGCAGTGGTAAAATCTGCTGCAATCTCCCGTATCCAGAGCTTGTTTGAAGTAGTAGCAGAAGCAGCAGAGGTTGATGTGAGTCTTTCCAATGCATCATTGGCATCACAATATAAAACAAATGCAGTAGGCGTAGGTAAATCAGCCGGCATAACAGTTGATGACAGTATTTCAGACTGGTCATCAGATATGTTGATTGCACAAGGGGCAGCAAATGATGATCCTCGTGTATATCGTCCAAATTCCATGTACGAAGTTGGCATTGATACCTATGCATTATATGGAGCTTATGACAGTAGTAATCTGTATTTAATGTGGGAAATGACAAATGTGCAAGATGTAGTAGCACCAAGTGATGATTTTCCATTAACACAGGGAACTATGTATTTAAATATGAATATTCCGTTCTTTATAGCAATTGATACAGGAAAAGATGATGCGATAGGAAACAAAGGGCAGACTGCAGCAGGAGCAACTTTATGGGATTCAGGAATTACAATTGATTCATCTTTTAATCGTATGATTGCGATTTCTACAAACGGAGCAAATGGACCTTATGTATATGGAGGAGATTCATCAGGACTGAATATAACAGAAATCTACTCTAAAGCAGGCGGAGGAACATCAGGAGCAGCAAAGTCTGGTATTCAATTTGGATATGGAAAAGGAATTTTAAGCAGTACAGTAGTAGGAATTGACGGAGCTTACGGAGAAAACAATAACCGTGTGGTAGGGGATGTATGTGATGATGGAGCTGCATGGGTTGATTTTAATACCAAGGGACATACTAGTGCAACGATGGATTATCATTATGAAATGGCAATTCCATTTGAGGAACTAGGTGTAAGTGCAAGCGATGTGGAAAGCAATGGTCTGGGAGTCCTTTTAATTGCCACAAGTGGTAAATCAGGAATGGACTGTCTGCCATATGATGTTTCCATGAATGACAGGGCAGACATGGATGACAGTGCAGGATCCCAGGAAAACAACAGTTTTGAAAAAAGTGATGAGGATGAGATAACCTGTTCCTTTGCCCGTGTGGGAAAAGCAGGCGGGGGTGGTGGAAATGTTGTGACAAAACCGACAACAGCACCAAAAACAGAAGCACCAAAAGAAACAGAAACACCAAAGAAGACAAAAACACCAGCAGAGTCAAAGAAATATACTGTAAACTTTGGAGCAGACTATTCTTCCCCACAGTATGACAGCAGAAAGCTTACTTTAAAAGCGGTACCTTACAATGGAGAAGGAGAGTATACGTATGAGTTTTCTGTAGATGGAGAAGTGGTACAGGATGCATCTTCCAAGGCAACTTACAGCTGGAAAGGTGGGGCTGGAAAGCATACCATCAAGGTAGTTGTGGAAGATAAGAGCGGAAAGAAGATAACCAGTGAAAAGAATTTTGAGATCCAAAGTGAAAATGGTGATGATCCTGGTTCTGTAACAAAAACAGAAGCACCAAAAGAGACAGAAGCACCAAAAGAGACAGAAGCACCAAAGAAGACAGATACACCAAAAGAGACGGAAGCACCAAAGAAGACAGATACACCAAAAGAGACAGAAGCACCAAAGAAAACAGAAACACCAAAAAAGACAAATACACCTGTCCCTACCCAGAATACGGGAACACAAAAAACATCAGCACCACCAACACAGAAACCAGCCAACACACCTTCGCCAACAGGAAACAATGGTTCACAAGGTGGCAGCCAGCAAAGTGGGGATAAAAAAGATACAAGTATTGTTATCAAAGTTACAAAAAAAGACTCAAATGTTACTTCCGCTGTGGCAGGAAAGAAGATTGTATTCTATATGTCTGCAACAGGAGGTACAGGTAAACTTACATACAAGTTTGAAGCTGTGAATTCTTCTAACAGGAAAGTTGTCATGGCAGTAAAGAACAGTTCTGTTTCTGCCTATGAAAAGCAGGCAACCTGGACACCAACTAAGATGGGAACCTATACCATACGTGTCACAGTAACCGATGAAAAAGGTTATTACAATTCCAGAAGTATATCTTACAAGATTACAACACCGGTTAAAATAAAGAAATTCAAAGCAAGTAAGAGTACAGTGAAAAAAAATAAGAAAATCACCTTTACCGTAAAGGCAACTTCCATAAGCAAGGTAAAATACAGATTTAAATTGCAAAAGATTGGAAGCAAGGCTATAAAGACACTCCGGGGGTATTCCACAAAGAAAACTTATACATGGAAGGCAAGCAGCAAAGGGAAGTACTATGTATACTTACAAGTGAAGGATGCAGATGGAAATACCAAGCAGGTGAAAAAGAAGATTACAGTAAAATAATTGTAAATTGTAAAAAGAAAGAGTTATGATATATTTCATAGCTCTTTTTTTGAAATGATGGAAATACAAAAAAATGCACAAAAAACATGTAAATTACGTCTTGAATATAGTAAAAAATGCATTGAATATATAGTGAAAATTTGTTAAAATGAAAGAAATTCAAAGTATAAAATATGATTTTTTTGAACAAAACTATGTTTTGGGACAAAAAGTGAAAAGAAAGGAGAAAACGATTTATGATAAGAATAAGCAAGGATTTGAAAAAACGGCTGGGAAGAAAATTTGGCAGTATTGGTTTTGCTGGTCTGCTTGCATTTTCTACTGTATTTGCAGGGAATACAGACTGGATAGCTGAAAGCAGAATTATTGCAAAAGAAACAAAATATAAGGTGGAGACAGAAGACAGCCAAGTAGATGCAGGTAACTATGGATTAGCAAGTAATATACAAGATGGAACGATTCTGCATTGTTTTGACTGGAAGTATAATGATATAAAAGCAGAGCTTCCTAATATTGCAGCAGCAGGTTTTACTTCTGTTCAGACATCACCAGCACAGAAAGGTGATGGTGATGTCTGGTATTGGTTATACCAGCCACAAACTTTTTCCATAGCTCAAAATGCATTGGGAAATAAAGCTGACCTACAGGCGTTATGTGATGAGGCAGAAAAATATGGTATTAAGGTTGTTGTGGACGTAGTTGCCAATCATACACGTTCTATAGGTGATGATGGTCTGGGAGCTGATTGTTTTCACAATGATGGTGATGCTTGGTATACAGATCGTTATGGTATCACACATGGTAAAATCGGTATGCCTGATTTGAATTCAGAAAGTTCTGCTGTGCAGAATAAAGTAAAAGGTTATATTGAAGAATTAAAGAGTGTTGGTGTAGATGGTATTCGTTGGGATGCTGCAAAACATATTAGTCTACCAAGTGAAGGCTGTCAATTCTGGCCAGTTGTTACCAGTGTAGGATTATATAACTATGGTGAAATTCTTGTAGGTCCACTTGAGAATGGTGGCGAAGGTTTAATGAAAGAATATACAAATCATATGTCTGTTACAGACAGTAAGTATGGACAGTCCATAAGAGAAGCATTTGAACATGGCGGAGTGCCATCCTCTATCGGTAACTGGTCCGAGCGTGGTGTTTCTAAAGACAAGCTGGTTTATTGGGCAGAAAGTCATGACACGTACTCAAATGATGGTGAGTATGGTGAACAGACTGCGTATACAGATCAAAATATCATGGATCGTGCATATGCTATTGTGGCAGGACAGGGAAAGGCAACTTCACTTTACTTTTCACGGCCACATGAGACTAGAAAACAATCAATTAAGGCAGGAGTGAAAGGAAGTACACATTTTACTTCTAAAGAAGTAGCTGCAGTGAATCATTTACATAACAATTGTGTAGGAGAAAAAGATTATTATGTAAATGGAGGAAGTGCAGCTGCAGTATGTCGTGAAAGTGGAGCTGTTATTGTAAAAGGAAGTGGAAGTGGTCATGTAGAGATTTCAAATGGTGGTGGAACAACTGCACCAGGTACCTATACAGATGAAGTTTCTGGAAGCACATGGACAGTTACTGCTGATAAAATTTCCGGCGATGTTGGACAATCGGGTATTGCTGTTATTTATAAAGATAGTGGAAATGGTGGAAATCATGGTGGCGAAGTAGATACGACTACTACACCAACCAAAACAACTACACCAAGTGGCAATACATCTATTGGTGCAAATATGATTGTAGCAACAAAACCATCAGGTTGGGATGATATGTACATTTATGCATATCAGTCAGGAGCAACAGCTACGAAACTGACAGGTGAATGGCCAGGAACAAAAATGAGTGCTGGTTCTGACGGAAAATATACATATACAATGGATTCGTCTGTAACAAATGCAAAAGTAATATTTGCATCAGGTGCAAGTGGAAGCCAAGACCCACAAGATTCACCAGGACAAGACTGTGGCTTCGATTATGTGGGAGGAAAAGCATACTCTTATGATGGTGGAAGATGGTCAGAACTTTCTGTATCTACAGCAACAGAGAAACCACAAAAAACACCAGAAAAGACAAAGGCACCAGAAAAGACAAAGACACCAGAAAAGACAACAACACCACCAAAAACTGATAAACCAGAAGAGACAAAGACACCAAGTGATGCAGTAGATATCAAAGTAAATAAGTTTGATGGTACAAGTTTTACAGAAGAAACCATGGATGTCAAGATTACTTTGTCAGGAGCTACCAATGGAACTTATTGTGTAGATAATGGACCAGAGAAGACCTTTAAATCTGGAGATACGGTAACAATTGGACAAGGAAAAATTGCAGATTCCACTGTAACTTTGGAAGTTTCTGCAGGAACAGGAACAAAAAAAGTAACAGAAACCTTTGAATATGAAAAAGTTTTTGATCCAGAAACTGCTATTGTAAGATCTTCTGCAATTTCCCGTATTCAAAGCTTATTTGAAGTAGTGGCAGATGCAGCAGAGGTGAACGGGGCACCAGGTTCATCATATTATGCAACCAATCCTAATGGAAATGTGGGAACAAGAAAAACAATTACATCTGCAAGTGATTTTACAGAAGATATGATTATTGCCCAGGGTGTTGCAAATGATGATCCGGGAACATTTAGAGGAACACATGAAGCACCAAAATTTGATCCTTATGCCATGTATGGTGCATGGGATGATGAAAATTTGTATATTGGTATCCAGTATACAAATGTAATTGATGTGGTAGATCCGGCACAACAGGCACCACAGACAGGCAGAGGAAAACCAAATGGTGCAGATGCCGATATTCCACAAATGCTTGTATTTGATACAAGAAGTGGAGATTATACGGATGGAACGACAAATGATACAACACAAAAAACTGCATGGGATACTAATGTAAAATTTGGAGGGGATGCAAAAGTAGACAAAGTCTTTTTGTATTCACCTAAAGATGGAATTATTAATCAGGCATTTTTCCCAGTAACAAATGGTTTAGTTGATTATGACAGTGTTGTAAAATCAGGATATAATATGCCGCCTATTCCAGGAGTAGAAACTACATGGGAAGATGGTTTCTTCGGTTCAAGCATCTATGGAATCAAAGGAACAGGATATACAGGTTATACACCAGCTGATTTAGAGAGTGATTCAGGAGATTGGGTAGATTTCCTTTCAGAAGGGCATAGTAAAGAACATGATACTTTTTGTATAGTGAAGCTTCCATTAAGCCTATTAGGTGTAACTGCTTCAGATATTGAAAATAATGGTATCGGAGTAATGGCAATTGCAACATACGGTTCCAGCGGAATAGGAAGCCTGCCAGCAGATATGACAATGCTGGATGTTGCTGGTGAAGCATACTCAAAAGATGATTCTACTTCTCAGGAGAAAGAAGACGAGGATCTTGTGACAGTAGGATTGGCACAATTGGGAAAAAGTGGTGGTACAGTTAATCCACCTACAAAGAAGCCTGCTGAGACAAAAACACCAGATAATACTGTGTCACCAACAAAAACAGAAACACCAACAAAGACAAATAAACCAGCAGAGTCAAAGAAATATACTGTAAACTTTGGTGCAGATTACTCTTCGCCACAGTACGATAGCAGAAAACTTAATTTAAAGGCTATTCCTTATAATGGAGAAGGAGATTATACTTACGAATTTTCTATAGATGGAGAAGTAGTACAAAGTGCATCCTCTAAGGCAACCTATAATTGGAGTGGAGAAGCAGGAAAGCATATAATTAAAGTGGTTGTGGAAGATGAGAGTGGTAAAAAGGTCTCTAGTGAGAAAGAGTATGAAATCGAAGCAAAATCAGGAGGAAATACACAAGAAACAGAGCCTCCTAGAGAAACGATAAAACCAAATGAAACGAAGAAACCAGATAATACAAAGACACCAGAAAAAACAGAAGTTCCAACAAAGACAAATACACCAACAAAGACAAATACACCAATTAAGACAGACACACCAAATAATACAAACAAACCAACTATTACGAAAACTCCAACAGAGACAAAAAAGCCTGATAATACACAAACTCCAAATGATCCAGAAAATAACAACAATGGAAATAATACTGGAAATGGGAATACAGGCAATAATGATACTGATATCAAAATTGGTCTGGCTGTAAGTAAGGTTACAAAATCACCACAAAAAGCGGGAAATGTTGTTATTTTTACTATTTCCGTACAATCTGGTGGTACAGCACCATATTTCTATCAGTTAACAGCAGAAAATTCTAAGGGACAAATGAAAACTTTGTATGCAAAGAATATTTCTAAGACAACTAATGTGAAATGGACACCTACAAAAGCCGATACCTACAAAATACATGCAGTTGTTGTGGATGGGGCTGGAAATTATAGCACAAGAACTGTTAATTATAAGGTGACGAATCCAATTAAAGTAAGTACATTTAAAGCTAATAAGAAAACTGTGAAAAAAGGTAAGAGTGTGAAATTTACCTTTAAAGCAACTTCAATTGGAAAAGTGCAGTATAGAATTAAAGTACAGAAAGTTGGAAGTAAAAAGACAACTATAGTTGGAAAATATTCTACTAAAAAAACAATGACTTGGAAGGCAACTTCAAAAGGTAAATATTATATTTATTTGCAGATTAAGGATGCAAAAGGAAATACAACAACCAAAAAGCTGAGCAAACCAATAAAAGTTAAATAACAAGGTCTGTTCAGATAAGGAGCCGTCTAAGTAAAATTAGTTCGATGCAGAGAGAGGCAGAAATGCCTCTCTTTGTTTTTTCCTTTCCTTGAATTTTTTTTGAATTTGAGTATAATGAAAGATAAAGGTTACTGTTAGCACCATGGTGTGAACAGTAACAGATAAAGCTACAAATCATACAAAGAAGTGTAAAACACTGATACAGATGAGAGTGATAATAGAAGAATGTATAGAAAGGAAGTAAGTAGAAATGACAAAGATAGATATTATTTCAGGATTTTTAGGTGCAGGAAAGACAACCTTAATTAAGAAATTGTTAGAAGAAGGTTTTAAAGGTGAAAAGATGATGCTTATCGAAAATGAATTTGGTGAGATTGGCATTGATGGAGGATTCTTAAAGGATGCAGGTGTAGAAATTACAGAGATGAATTCCGGCTGTATCTGCTGTTCTTTAGTTGGGGATTTTAGTACAGCATTAAAGGAGGTTTTGGAGAAATATACTCCTGACAGGATTTTAATTGAGCCATCTGGAGTTGGTAAATTATCAGATGTTATCAAAGCTGTAAAAGGTGTGGAAGATGAGGTGGACATTGAACTGAATAGTTTCGTCACTGTAGCAGATGCCACAAAATGTAAGATGTACATGAAGAACTTTGGAGAATTCTTTAACAATCAAATTGAATATGCAAATACCATTGTATTAAGCAGAACCCAGAAGATGGCACAGGACAAGCTGGAGGCTTGTGTGAAGTTAATTCGTGAGCATAACGAAAATGCAGTTGTTATTACAACGCCTTGGGATGATATTAGTGGATCCAAGATTGTAGATGCAATGGAAAAGAAAGATTCTTGGACAGAAGATTTGATGAAGGAGGCAGAAGTTTGTCCAGTGTGTGGTCATCATCACGACCATGAGCATCATCATGACCATGAAGAATGTTGTGGACATGATCATGAACACCACCATGACCATGGAGAATGTTGTGGACATGATCATGAACATCACCATGAGCATGAAGAATGTTGTGGACACGATCATGAACATCATCATGAGCATGGAGAATGTTGTGGACATGATCATGAACATCATCATGAGCATGGGGAGTGTTGCGGACATGACCACCATCACCATCATGCAGACGATGTATTTACCAGTTGGGGACAGGAGACTGCTCATAAGTTCACAAAAGATGAAATGGAAGGCATTCTGGAAAAGTTGGCAAATACAGAAGAATTTGGTGTTATCCTTCGTGCAAAGGGTATTGTTCCGAATACAGATGGAACATGGATTTACTATGACTTGGTACCAGGAGAATATGAACTTCGTAGTGGAGAACCGGAAATCACAGGAAAGATTTGTGTGATTGGTACAAAATTGGATGAGGGCAAATTAAAAGAAGTATTCCACATTTAACTAAGATTTAGTGTGTGATATGTTTAATAAGGCTGAATAGTAAATTTACATGTCTGTTTTCAAGGCATTATGTTGAATAAAAGAGTTGATTAGTAACAGTTTAGCTTATAGGCTGAACTGTTACATTGATTATAAGAAAAGGTTTGGTAACAATTATGGAAAAGAAAGAAATATATGTATATTTATTTACTGGTTTTTTAGAAAGCGGAAAGAGTACCCTCATTCAGGGGACTATATTAGAACCAGAGTTCCTTAATGGGGAAAAAGGTCTCTTGATTTGTTGCGAAGAGGGAGAAGTAGAATATGATAAAGCTGCATTAGAGAAGGCGAATGTAGATATGGTTGTGATAGACGAACCAGAAAATTTGACAACAAAATATATGGAGAAATTAAATAAAAAACACAGACCAGACCGTGTTTTTGTGGAATATAATGGAATGTGGAAAGTGGAAGAGTTTCTTAATACAGAACTTCCAAAAGAGTGGGTAATTGTACAGGTTCTGACTACTATAGATGCCAGTACTTTCCAGACCTATATGGGAAATATGGGAGGTATGATGGTACAACAGTTTAATGAGTCGGATGCGGTCATTTTCAATCGTTGTAATGAACAGACACCAAAAGCATCCTTTAGGAGATTGGTGAAAGCAAATAATCGCCGTGCACAAATTATTTATGAATTAGAAGATGGAACTATTGATAATTCCCTTGAAGAAGAAATGCCATTTGATATGAATGCAGATGTAATTGAGGTTACAGAAGAGGATTATGGTATTTGGTATATGGATGCAATGGAGCATCCAGAGCATTATAAAGATAAAACTTTACGTTTTAAGGCAATTGTGTATCATCCAGATAACTTTCCAAGAGACTGGTTTGTTCCGGGAAGATTTGCTATGACTTGTTGTGTAGATGACATTACCTTTATTGGATTTAAATGCCATTGTAGCGAAATAGATCAATTCAAAACAAGAGATTGGATTAATATTACGGCAAAAGCCCGTGTAGAATATGCCAAAGAATATGAAGGAGAAGGAGTAGTTTTAGAAGCCATTTCTGTAGAAAGAACAGAAAAATCAAAAGAGGAGATGGTTTATTTCACCTAATAGAAAAACCAGTATGACGAAGAAAACTTTGTCATACCGGTTTTTTGTTTCAGACACCTCTTTTTAAAGTTTTCATATACTATAGTATCATATTTACAAAATCCCTATTAGAAACCAGAGGGATAAAAAGAAAGGAGATTACTATGTCAACTGATTTTTCTTCTCCCAATATTACCATAATCGGCGGAGATTACCGCCATTATCTTTTGTACAAAAATTTTGTAAACCGTGGATTTTCTGTATCGGGTGTTTCCTTGCAGACCACTTCACATACAGACTACCACGGGGAGTCCGTACATGCCGAAAGCCTTTGTGCAGTAAACACACTTCTGCCAAGCGATGTTTGGATAACAGGAATTCCTTTTACTAAGGATCAGGTACATCTATATTCAGAAAATTCCAACTGTTTGATTACGATGGAGTATTTCTTCCACAATCTGTCGAAACATCCACCTAAGTTGTTGATAGGAGGATGTTTTCCAAAAGAAGTTGTGGAATTCTCCAGAGAGTATCAAATACCATGCCATGACTTACTAAAATGCAATGCCATTGCCATAGAAAATGCAATACCTACTGCAGAAGGAGCTATATATTATGCCATGGAAGCCAGTCAATGTGTGCTTCATAAGAGTCAGTGTCTGGTGTTGGGATATGGAAAATGCGGAAAAGTATTGGCAGAAAAATTAAAAGCACTAGATGCAAAGGTTACAGTATGTGCCAGAAGAGAAGAAGATTTATCTGCGGCAGAAGCTTGTGGAATGGAAACGATTAACTATGATGAGTTAAATGCTACCTTAGGAAGCTTTATGTTTATTTTTAACACAGTACCAGCACGGATATTGGATAAAAAGAGATTGTCCTATATAGATAAAGATGCCGTGATTATTGATATTGCTTCTATGCCAGGAGGAGTAGATTTTGAAACGGCAGAGAGTCTTGGAATTACCACAAGACATTGTCTTGGCATTCCAGGAAAGTTAGCACCAAAAACCGCAGCAGATATTTTGGCAAAACAAATTATTACACTCTTAAAAAGTATATAGAAAGAAGGAGTTATTATGGAGATTGCGGGAAAAAGAATCGGCTTTGCACTTACCGGTTCTTTCTGTACTTATGAAAAGATATTTGCTGAAATGGAACATCTGGTTGCTCTTGAAGCAAAGGTGTTCCCTATTTTTTCTTATGTACCTCAGGAAATGGAATGCCGTTTTGGAAACTGGAAAGAATTTATGAAACGTGCAACAGAGATCTCTGGAAATCATCCAATAACTACCATTGCAGGAGCAGAACCAATAGGACCAAAGGAACTTTTGGATTTATTAGTGGTTGCTCCTTGCACAGGCAATACATTAGCAAAATTATCTAATGCCATTACAGACACACCAGTAACCATGGCAGTAAAAGCACATCTTCGTACAGAAAAACCAGTGGTAATTTTTCTATCCAGCAATGACAGCCTTGGCATGAATTTTAAAAACGTAGGTCTTTTGTATGCTTCCAAGCATATCTATTTCGTACCATTTGGTCAGGATGATGCAAAAAAGAAACCAGCATCTTTGGTAGCACATCCACAACTTTTAATTCCTACCATTGAGAAAGCTCTGGAAGGTAAGCAGATACAGCCAGTGATTCGATCTTATAGTTAGTTGGTAAAAAGCACTTTTCAAAGAATACTACTTGTGAGAAAAAGCCTTTACCGATATAATAAAGAAAGAAGGTGTAACAGTTCAGGTAGCCCCTGCACATCTTGCTGTGCAGGGACGTATGAAAGTGTAAATTAAGTGTGGCTCACAGCAATTTACATGCGTTAGCTTGCTGTGAGCCGTAACAGGACAGTCTCGTGACTGAACTGTTACAGTGGAGGTTAAAGGAATATGTTGAAATTAGTCTTAGGAAAAAGCGGTGCGGGAAAGTCTTATAAAATGTATCAGGATATGATACAGGAATCTATGGATAATCCACAAGGGAAATATTTTGCTATTGTACCAGAGCAGTTTACCATGGAAACCCAGAAGGATTTTGTGCAATTACATCCCCGGCATGGTATTCAAAATATAGATATACTGAGTTTTATGCGTTTGGCATACAGGGTATTTGAAGAACAGGGGAAGAAACAGGGAACGATTTTAGAGGATACAGGAAAAAGTATGCTTGTCAGGAAAGTAGTGTCTGAAAAAAAGGAACAACTGCGAATCTTTCAAAATAATATAAAGAAAACAGGATATGTGAATGAGATAAAATCCCTGCTTTCGGAATTTTTGCAGTATGGCATCAAAAGAGAAGATTTAGAGCATATTATTGAATTAGCTGAAAAGAAGCCGATGTTATGGCAAAAGCTTCAGGATATGCTGGTGATTTATGATGGGTTTCGGGAGTTATTAAGTGAAAAATATATTACAGCAGAAGAAATCTTGGAAGTACTTACAGATTGTGTAGGGCATTCCTCTTTATTAAAAGACAGTATGGTCTGTCTGGACGGATTTACTGGATTTACCCCGGTACAGTATAAATTATTGAAGGAAATGTTAAAACAGTGTAAGGAAGTAAGGATTAGCATTACTATAGATCCAAGAGAAGATATTTATAGAGAGGGCAGCGAATTTGCATTATTTCACTTATCAAAGGAAACTATTTTAAAGTTGCTTGATATGTCAAAAGAGATAGGAATAAAACACTCCATAGAGTGGATAGGATTGGACGAAATACCTTACCGGTTCCGAAAAAGTCCTAGTCTTGCCTGTTTGGAAGAGAATTTGTTTCGTTTCCCCCCAAAGAACTTAAAGACTTATCAGAAGGAACATAAGATAAAAGATACAAAGGCAGATATCCATCTCCTTTCTGCAAAGGATATGCAGGGAGAGGTGGATTATGCCTGTGGTGAAATCTTTCGCCTGATTCGCAGGGAAGGATACCGGTATCGGGATGTTGCTATTGTAACTGGGGATATGGAACAGTATAGCAGAATTATAGAAAAAACATTTGCTAAAGTGGACTTTCCAGTGTTTATAGATTACAAAAAACATATTATGGGGAATCCGTTAGTAGAACTAGTAAGGGCATTGTTGGAAATTTTCCAGCAAAATTTTAATTATGAAAGTGTATTCCGGTATCTTCGATGTGGTCTTGTGGATATGGATAGAGAAGCTGTGGATAAACTGGAGAATTATGTGATTGCATTAGGGATAAAAGGGAAAAAACGATGGGGACAGAAATGGACCAGAACTTATGGACAGGAAAATGCCGTTAGTGCAGAAGAAATGGACAAGATGCGTATAGAAGTAATGGAACACTTAGAGGACATTGGTAAAGTCTTTAGTGGGCGAAAAAAAACAGTACTTACTTATACTACTGCACTACATGAATATTTTCAGAAAGAGGCAATTTACCATAAACTGAAAAAGTATGAAAAGGAGTTTGAAGAAAAAGGAATGCCGCTTCTTGCCAAAGAATACAGCCAGATTTATGAAATTGTATTGGGGATTTTTGATAAAATTGTAGAACTTTTGGGAGAAGAGAAAGTAACCCTTGCAGAATATGGGGATTTATTGGAAACAGGATTTGTAGAGGCAAAAGTAGGAGTCATTCCACCAGGAGTTGACCAGATTCTGGTAGGTGACATTGAAAGAACCCGTCTCAAGGACATACGGGCATTGTTTTTTCTTGGCGTCAATGAGGGAATTGTGCCAAAAAGCGGCGGAAAAGGTGGTATTATTTCTGATATGGAAAGAGAAATGCTTTTTGAAAATCAAATTACCTTAGCACCTACCCAGAGGCAGAATGCATATATGCAGCAATTCTATTTGTATTTGAATCTGACAAAGCCAAAGGAACGCTTATATATTACTTATCATAAAGTAGATGCAGCGGGGAAAACAGCACTTCCTTCTTATCTTATTGGAAAGCTGCAAAATATTTTTCCAGATATTGTAGTAGAACAAGAGGAACACCTCCAGCCTTGGGAAGAGATTTCGGAAAAAGGAATGTACCGGCTATTGGGAGCAGATATTGGACAAAGGTATCTTTTACAGGGGCTTGGAAGGTATGGAGAAATAGATTTGGCAGATTGGTGGAAGGAATTGTTTTCTTTTTATAAAAAACAATCTGAATTTACAGAACAACTTACGAAATTGATAGAGGGAACTGGATTTGTGAATGAAGAAAATTCCCTGACCAGCCAAGTTGCAGAAGCACTATATGGAAAGGATTTGTCTAACAGTGTAACCAGAATTGAAAAATATGCAGCATGTGCTTATGCACATTTCTTACAATATGGACTTCAGCTTCAAGAGAGACAGGAATTTCGTTTTAGTGGTCTGGATTTTGGAAATATTTTCCATGAAGTCCTTCGGATTTTTCCTACAAAACTGGCAGAACGGAATTATGGATGGAGAACGGTTCCAGAAGAAACTCTGATTGAACTGGCAGAACAGTGTATCCATGAAGTGACTGCAGATTATGGAAACCAGATTCTATCCAGCAGTTACCGTCATGCATATATGGTAGAACGGATGACCCGTATGATAAAGAGAACTCTTTGGGCACTTTCTGAACAATTAAAACTGGGTGAATTTGAGCCAACCGATTATGAAATGGCATTTTCCTATATGGATGGATTTGAAAATACCCGTATGGATCTGGAAAAGGAAAGGGTGATGCGGCTTTATGGAAGAATTGACCGGATTGACAGCTATCAGGAGCAAGTGGATGAGAAAGATGCTATCTATGTAAAAGTGATTGATTACAAAACGGGAAGTACCAAATTCCAGATTCAAAATTTATATTATGGTTTGCAGATGCAGCTTGTGGTCTATATGAATGCAGCTTTAGAACAAAAAGAAGCAACTCTTCCAACAGGGGCGGATGCTAAGGTAGTACCAGCAGGAATTTTTTATTATAATATAGATGACCCAATTATTGAGAGAAAGGGAACAGAGGAAGAACTTCGGGAGGCAATATTAAAAGAATTAAAGTTAAATGGTCTGGTAAATGAGGATACACATTTAATACAGCTTCTTGACCGAAATTTTGGAAAGGAGGAACAATTAAATGGATCTGTAAAATCCCTTGCCATACCAGTAGACACCACAAAAGATGGAAAGATTGGAAGTTACTCCACAACTGCAACCAAAGAACAGTTTGCATTGCTTGGGGCATACGCCAACCATTTGCTGGCTAAGCAGGGAAAAGAAATTGTGGATGGTAATATTTCCATTTCTCCTTACCGTATGGATAAGAAAACAGCTTGTGATTATTGTAATTTTCGTCCAGTGTGTAACTTTGATACCCGTCTTCCGGGAAATAGTTACCGGGATTTGAAGAAGATGGGGAAAGATGAGATATGGGAAAGTATGGGAAAAGAGTTGGACGGCGATGGTGAAAACTAAATGTCAAGCTATGTGCCAAGAACATAACAGTTCAGGTAGGTCTGCACACTCCGCTGTGCAGACCGTATGAGCGATTAAAACAGGAAAAGGAATTGGGCAATTTACATGCGAAGCTTGCCCAATTCCGTAACAGGTCAGCCTCTGGCTGAACTGTTACCCAAGAACATAAAACGGCTAAGATTTGCCATTGATTTTTATTGCAAAGTTCTGGCAGATATGTTATATTAAAGTATAGAAAAGGAGCAACTGCCCACAAAGTGGTTGACCTCCTGATGGTTTTTATAAGCCTACCTGGATCCGGTCAAGAAACAAGGTAGGCTTATTTTATTTTCGCTTGTTGTTCCTATCTATATAGGCAAGCAGTGCAACGAGAAATGTACCAAAAAGTATTAATAAAGTTAAAACTTCGTATGTACTCATATACACCACCTCCCTTCTTTTGCAAGTTTAGGGAGGTTTACCACCTTGTAACACAATTGTTCCTTGCAAAGAGTTTATCATATTCTGTTATAGAGTGCAAGAGAATAAAAATGAATGTAATTATTCAGGTAGAAACACGCATTTACTGCGTGTTTCGTAAGAGAAAGTATATTTTGATTGTTCTAAGCCCTTCGACGAAGGCGAATTTTCATGGGCTTAGAACGTAACTGTTCATGCTTCTGAACAGTTACAAATGAATATTTAAAGGAGTGTGTTTAAATATGGGAAAGGAAAATGAAGTTACCTGGACTGCGGAACAGCAAAAGGTCATTTCGCAAAGAGATTGTAATATCTTGGTTTCGGCGGCAGCAGGTTCTGGAAAAACAGCGGTTTTAGTGGAACGAATTATTACCATGATTACAGATAAAGAAAAGCCAATAGACATAGACCGGCTTCTGGTAGTGACATTTACTAATGCGGCAGCAGCGGAAATGCGGGAGCGAATCGGAAAAGCCATAGAGAAAAGATTAGAGAGTGAACCAGAAAATATGCATTTGCAAAAGCAGGCAACATTGGTACGAAATGCCCAGATTACTACTTTACATAGCTTTTGTCAGAATGTGATACGAAATTACTTCAATGAAATTGATTTAGATCCGAATTTCCGGATTGGAGATGAAACAGAATTAAAACTCTTAAAAAATGATGTATTGGAAGAAGTTTTTGAGGAGTATTATGAGAAGGGTGAGGAAGATTTTCTGGAATTAGTAGAGTGTTATTCAGGAAGCAAATCGGATCAAGGATTGGTAGATTTGGTATTGCAGCTGCATACTTTTGCCATGAGTTATCCTTGGCCAAAAGAATGGTTACAGGAAAAACTGGTTCCCTTTTCTATAGAGTCTGAGGAGGAATTAGAGGGAGCAGAGTGGTTAAAACCAATGTTTACTTTTGTGGAGGGAACAGCACAAGCCTTAATAGAAAAAACAAAAGCTGCCCTTGCGGTTACAAAAGAAGAAAAAGGACCATATATGTATCAGGATGCTTTAGTGGAAGACTTAGCTTTATTAGAGGAACTGGAAAAAATAAAGAGTTATGTGGGAACAAACCAGATGTTGCAGGATTATAAGTGGAAGGCTCTATCCCAGAAAAAAGATGAAGATGTAGATCCTGATAAAAGAGAAAAAGTGAAGGAAATTCGTGCTATTGTAAAAAAGGCAATAGAGGATTTGAAAAAACAATTTTTCTTTCAGAATACAGAGTACATGGTTTCAGATATGCAGAAGCTGCAAAAACCAATGGCAGCATTGATTCGTTTGACTGAAGCCTTTATGGATGCTTATGCTCAAAAGAAAGCTGAAAAATGCATTCTGGATTTTAATGATTTGGAGCATTTCGCCTTGCAGATTCTTGTGAAAAAGAAAGGAACAGAAGTGACTCCTACATCTGTAGCAATAGAATATAGCCATCATTTTGTGGAAATTCTAGTGGATGAATACCAAGATAGTAATGGGGTGCAGGAAACGATTCTAAATAGTATCACACGAGAGAGAGAAGGCTGTCCCAATTTATTTATGGTGGGAGATGTGAAACAAAGTATTTATAAATTCCGAATGGCAAGACCTGAACTTTTTATGGAAAAATACAATACCTATTCATTGACGGATGGATTATATCAGAGAATTGATTTGGCAAAGAATTTCCGAAGCCGGGCAGTGGTCTTAGAAAGTGTAAATACAATTTTTAAGAAGATTATGGAAAAATCCCTTGGAAATATTGATTATGACGAGAGGGCAGCTTTGTATGTAGGAAATATGGACTTTCCTGCACAAAAAGGGGTTTCAGAGAATACAGAATTGCTTCTTTGTACAAATTTTGAGGAGGAGCAAGGGGAAGAAAGCATAGAAGAAACAGAATTATCAGAGGAAGATAAGGAACTTAGTAACCGGGAAATGGAAGCAAGGATGGTGGCAAAAAGAATTCAGGAACTAGTTAGTGGGGAATTGATGGTACAAGATAAGGAAACAAAAGAGCTTAGAAATTGCAAGTATGGTGATATTGTTATTTTACTCCGCACTATGTCCGGCTGGTCGGATACATTTATGGAAATTTTATCAGGAGAAGGAATACCAACCTATACAGATACACGTTCTGGTTATTTCACCACTTATGAAGTGAGAACCATTTTGCAGTTTTTAAAAATACTGGACAATCCCAACCAAGATATTCCTCTTGCAGCGGTACTTCGTTCGCCATTAGCTGGATTTGATAGTAAGGAATTGGCAAAAATCCGGCATACATGTAGATATCAACAAAGAGAAGAGGAAAAGAATATAATTAAAGTACCTCTAAGTTTGTATGATTCCCTAAAAGCTTATAAAAATTTGTCTGAGGATTCCTGTGAGGAAGCGTTACAACAAAAAGTGGAAAAGTTCTTTGCAATGATAAACCAGTACCGGGATATGGTTTCTTACTGTTCTATTTGCCAGCTTTTGGAGAAAATTTATGAAGAAACCGGATATTATGCATACGTATCTGTTATGCCTAATGGTCTGCAAAGAAGAGACAATTTAGATTTGCTTTTACAAAAAGCAATTGATTTTGAGGAAACTAGTTTAAGCAGCTTATTTCATTTTAACCGGTATATTGAAAAACTCCATAAGTATGAAGTAGATTTTGGAGAAGCAGTAGGAAGTGAAATGTCAGAAAATGCTGTACGGATTATGAGTATACATAAAAGTAAGGGGCTGGAATTTCCTGTTGTATTTGTGTCCGGTATGGGGAAAACTTTTAATAATCAGGATGCCAGAAGTAAACTTGTTCTGGATATGGATTTAGGGCTTGGACCAGATTATGTAGACTATAAGCTGCGGACCAAGACACCTTCTTTATTGAAGAAAATTATACAAAAGAGAACGGTCTTGGAAAATCTTGGAGAGGAATTAAGAGTCCTTTATGTGGCATTGACCCGTGGGAAAGAAAAATTGATTATGACAGGATTTTATACAAAGGGGAAGGAACAATTAGACAAATGGAAGGAAAAATTACAAAACCAGCCAGAAGTAATGGATTACTTTTCCCGGACAGAAGCAAAGAATTATCTGGACTGGGTAGCACCTGTGGTATTAAATGATAAAACTGACCAATATCAGTTACGCACTTTTTCATTAGCAGATTTGGTTTATGTGGAAGTAGAAAAACAGTTGGCAGCAGTAGGGAAAAAGGAAGATTTGTTTTCTTGGAATACAGAAGTTACTTATCAAGAAGTTTTACAAGAGAAATTAGAAGAAAGGCAAAACTATTGCTATCCTTTTGAAAAAGAAAAATCGCTAAAAAGCAAAATGACTGTTTCAGAGTTAAAGCGGTTAGGACACATGACCGAAGAGGAATGTGGAGTAGTGGAATTTGACAAAAATATTGAGGAACTAGAAGAAAAAGTTCCACTTCCAGAATTTTTGCAAGAAATAAAGGAAGAAATACAAGGAGCCGACAGAGGTACGTTGTACCACAAGTTTATGGAGTGTCTGAAAATTGGAGAAGTGAAAACTCTGTCTGATGTGAAAAAACAATTGGAGAATCTTGTGAAAAAGGGCATTTTTTCGAAAGAGGAATCAAAGGTGTTTTATCAAAAAAAGATACTTGCTTTTTGTAAATCCTCTTTAGGAAACCGTATGGCAGCAGCGGAAGTCGCAAAAAAGCTTTGGAGAGAAGCTCCTTTTGTGATTGGTCTTCCAGCACGGAAGGTGAAGGAAGAGTGGGATAGTGATGAGCTTGTACTAGTGCAGGGAATGATGGATGCCTACTTTGAGGAAAAGGAGGAATTGGTATTGGTGGATTATAAAACAGACAGAGTCCAATCAGAAGAAGAGCTGATTCAGCGTTACCAGTCCCAGTTGGATTATTATCAAAAGGCTTTGGAACAAATTAGTGGAAAGAAAGTAAAAGAAAAAGTGATTTATTCACTATATTTGGACAAAGAGATTGTATTGATGTAAAAGTTGAAAAATGCATCATGAAACCGATTTGCTTATAATCTGCTTACCTGCATACTAAAAAGAGATATCTTTACAGAAATTGTAAGGATATCCTTTTTGTTCTTGACATCTTGACACAATTATGATAAGATGAAAAATGCACTATTGTGGTGTCTTATGCTTTTCGTTCAATTTGTTACATTATAACACAATAAAGTTAAAATGTAAAGCATATTTAAAAATGTTCATGAAAGGTGAAGAACACTTGCTATATTCGAAAGTGTTTTTGATGGGTTGCATTTTTGTGGTGCAGAAAAGTACACATATAGTGTAGTGGTAACAAGGATAAAGCTATCAATCCAGTTGCTACACTAAAATAAATTCAAGGGGTGAAAACGTCAATGGAAAAAAACAGAATTCGTCCAATTAAAGTTGGTAAGAGTGTAAGAATGAGTTTCTCAAGACAAAAAGAAGTGCTTGAGATGCCTAATTTAATTGAAGTGCAGACTGATTCTTACAATTGGTTCTTAGAGGAAGGACTTAATGAAGTTTTCAGAGACATTTCTCCAATCGCAGACTATAATGGAAAACTTGCGCTAGAGTTTGTCAGCTTTGTTTTGTGTGAGGATGATGTTAAGTATTCAGTAGAAGAATGTAAAGAGCGGGATGCTACTTATGCAGCTCCGTTGAAAGTTCGTGTAAGACTTCATAACAGAGAAAATGATGAGATTAATGAACATGACATTTTCATGGGTGATTTGCCATTAATGACAGACACAGGAACATTTGTGATTAATGGTGCAGAACGTGTTATTGTAAGCCAGTTAGTACGTTCCCCTGGAATTTATTATGCAATTGGTCATGACAAGACTGGTAAACGATTGTTTTCCTCCACTGTGATTCCAAACCGTGGTGCATGGTTGGAATATGAGACAGATTCTAATGATATTTTTTATGTGCGGGTGGATCGTAATAGAAAGGTACCAATTACTGTACTTATCCGTGCACTTGGAGTGGGTACCAACACAGAGATTATTGAATTGTTTGGAGAAGAACCTAAGATTCTTGCAAGTATTGCAAAAGATACATCAGACAATTACAGCGATGGTCTGTTGGAATTATATAAAAAGCTTCGTCCGGGTGAGCCATTATCTGTAGACAGTGCAGAAAGTCTGCTAAATAGTATGTTCTTTGATCCAAAGAGATATGACTTGGCGAAGGTAGGAAGATATAAGTTTAATAAAAAGTTAGCTTTTAAAAATAGAATAGTTGGATTTCCTCTTGCAGAGGATGTTACAGATACCTTGACGGGTGAAGTGATTCCTGCTGGAACCATGATTACAGAGGAGTTAGCTATCCAACTGCAAAATGCAGCAGTACCTTATGTTATGGTACAGACAGAAGAAAGAAATGTGAAAATTCTTTCTAATATGGTTGTAGATGCAAATCAATATGTGAATTTTAATGTATCAGAGATTGGAATTACAGAAGATGTATATTATCCGGTATTACAAGGAATTTTAGAAGAGTATGCCGGAGATATGGATGCGATCCGTGAAGCAATGGAGAGAGATTATGCAGATTTAGTTCCAAAACATATTACAAGAGAAGATATATTTGCTTCTATTAATTATAATATGCATTTAGAACACGGAATAGGACATGATGATGATATTGACCACTTAGGAAACAGACGTATCCGTGCGGTTGGTGAATTGTTACAAAACCAGTATCGTATTGGTTTGTCAAGAATGGAAAGAGTAGTCCGTGAAAGAATGACTACCCAGGATTTGGAAGGAATTTCCCCACAGTCCTTAATTAACATAAAGCCGGTTACAGCAGCAGTAAAAGAATTTTTTGGAAGTTCCCAGTTGTCCCAGTTTATGGATCAGAATAATCCACTTAGTGAATTGACGCATAAGAGACGTTTATCCGCATTGGGACCAGGTGGTTTGTCAAGAGACCGTGCTGGTTTCGAGGTTCGTGACGTACATTATTCCCATTATGGCAGAATGTGTCCAATTGAGACCCCAGAAGGTCCTAACATTGGTTTGATTAACTCTTTGGCTTCTTATGCTAGAATTAATGAATATGGATTTATAGAGGCTCCATATCGTAAAGTAGATAAAAGTGATCCGGCAAATCCAAGAGTAACAGATGATGTAGTTTATCTGACTGCAGATGAAGAAGACAAGTATGTAGTTGCCCAAGCCAATGAGAAGTTAGATGAGAATGGATATTTTGTAAATAATAATGTATCCGGTCGTTTTAGAGAAGAAACCTCAGAATTTGAAAAGAGAAAGATTGACTTGATGGATGTATCTCCTAAGATGGTATTCTCTGTAGCTACAGCGATGATTCCTTTCTTGGAGAATGATGATGCGAACCGTGCTTTGATGGGATCGAACATGCAGCGTCAAGCAGTGCCATTATTGATTACAGAATCGCCTGTTGTTGGTACAGGAATGGAACAAAAGGCAGCAGTAGACTCTGGGGATTGTGTAGTTTCTAAAGTAGATGGTGTGGTTAAGAAGGCTGCCTCTAATGAAATCGTGATTACAAAAGATGATGGAACAAATGTAGTTTACAAATTGGAAAAATTTGCAAGAAGTAACCAAGGAAACTGTATGAACCAGAGACCTATCGTATCCAATGGAGAAACTGTCAAAGCAGGTCAGGTGATTGCAGATGGACCATGTACTGCAAATGGAGAGATTGCTCTTGGAAAGAATCCTTTGATTGGATTTATGACCTGGGAAGGTTATAACTACGAGGATGCAGTTTTATTAAGTGAAAGATTGGTACGGGAGGATGTATATACTTCTGTACACATTACCGAATATGAAGCAGAAGCCCGTGATACAAAACTTGGTGCAGAAGAAATTACAAGAGATGTGCCTGGTGTTGGTGATGAAGCTTTGAAAGATTTGGATGAAAGAGGTATTATCCGAATTGGTGCAGAGGTAAGAGCAGGAGATATTTTAGTAGGTAAAGTTACTCCGAAAGGAGAGACAGAACTGACAGCAGAAGAAAGATTACTCCGTGCTATTTTTGGTGAGAAGGCAAGAGAAGTAAGAGATACTTCCCTTCGTGTGCCTCATGGTGAATTTGGTATTGTTATTGATGCCAAAGTATTTACAAGAGAGAATGGAGATGAACTGGCACCAGGTGTAAACCAGTGTGTCCGCATCTACATTGCACAAAAGAGAAAAATTCAGGTTGGAGATAAGATGGCTGGTCGTCATGGTAACAAGGGTGTGGTTTCCCGTGTTCTTCCAGTAGAAGATATGCCATTCCTTCCAAACGGAAGACCGCTTGATATTGTCCTTAACCCATTAGGTGTGCCTTCCCGAATGAACATTGGGCAGGTTTTGGAAATTCATTTGTCATTGGCATCTAAAGTGCTTGGATTTAATGTGGCAACACCAGTATTTGATGGTGCAAAAGAAAACGATATTATGGACAGCTTGGAGATGGCAAATGACTATGTCAATACATCCCTTGAGGAATTTGAAGAAAAATATAAAGATGTACTTGCTCCAGAAGTAATGGAATATTTGCTGAATAATCAGGAATATCGTAAACAATGGGAAGGTGTTCCGATTAACCGTGATGGTAAAGTAAGACTTCGGGATGGTAGAACCGGAGAATATTTTGACGGAGCAGTAACCGTTGGATTCATGCATTACTTGAAATTACACCACTTAGTAGATGATAAGATTCATGCACGATCTACTGGACCATATTCTTTAGTAACACAGCAGCCACTTGGTGGTAAAGCACAGTTTGGTGGACAGCGTTTTGGAGAAATGGAAGTTTGGGCACTGGAAGCTTATGGTGCTGCATATACATTACAAGAAATTTTAACAGTGAAGTCTGATGATGTGGTTGGTCGTGTGAAGACTTATGAAGCAATTATTAAAGGCGAAAATATTTCCAAGCCAGGCATACCAGAATCCTTTAAGGTATTATTGAAAGAATTACAATCATTGGCTTTAGATGTCACTGTTTTGGATGAAAATGGTAACGAAGTACAGATGTCAGAAGATATAGATTATAGTGAGGAAGATTTGACACCAATTATTGAAGGTGAAAAAACACAGAGTGATGAAGGTGAAAACTTCCAAGCAGCCGGATATCGGGAAGCATCTTCGGTGGAAGAGTTGAATGAGGAAATAGCAGAAGATTACGAAGAGGATTTTGACCAAGATGATTTTGCTATGGATGGAATAGATGATTTATAAAAAAATGTATTTTCATAAGAACTATCAAAGTGTTATAAGGGGAGGGCACCCTCAAGTGTTCCTCTCCATAATGAAAGACGAAGGGAGCGCCAGGTATGCCAGAAAGCAACAATACAAATGTAGAACCAAGTTTGACCTACGATGCCATTAAAATTGGTCTTGCTTCACCGGAAAAGATTCAAGAATGGTCAAGAGGAGAAGTGAAAAAGCCTGAGACAATTAACTACAGAACATTGAAACCTGAGAAGGATGGATTGTTTTGTGAGAAGATTTTTGGACCAAGTAAAGACTGGGAATGTCATTGTGGTAAGTATAAAAAGATTCGTTATAAAGGCGTTGTTTGTGACAGGTGTGGTGTAGAAGTAACTAAGGCAAGTGTTCGTCGTGAAAGAATGGGACATATTCAATTAGCTGCTCCTGTTTCACATATTTGGTATTTTAAGGGTATTCCAAGCCGTATGGGATTAATTCTTGATTTATCCCCTAGAACCTTGGAAAAAGTATTATATTTTGCTTCATATATTGTTTTAGATCAGAAAGATACAGATTTACAATACAAACAGATTTTGACAGAACGCGAATACCAAGAGGCAAGGGAAAAATATGGCACGGAATTTCGTGTGGGAATGGGTGCAGAATCCATTTATGAATTGTTACAAAGTATTGATTTAGAGAAAGAGTCTGAAGATTTAAAAAAAGAATTGATAAATGCTACAGGGCAAAAACGTGCCAGAATTATCAAGCGTCTGGAAGTTGTTGAAGCATTCAGGGAGTCTGGAAACAGACCGGAATGGATGATTTTGACGATGGTTCCTGTTATTCCACCGGATATCCGTCCTATGGTACAGCTTGATGGTGGCAGATTTGCCACTTCTGACATGAATGATTTGTATCGTAGAATTATTAACAGAAATAACCGTTTGAAGAGACTTCTTGATCTTGGAGCACCAGATATCATTGTCCGTAATGAGAAAAGAATGCTACAGGAAGCTGTGGATGCTTTGATAGATAACGGAAGAAGAGGAAGACCAGTTACTGGACCTGGTAATAGAGCATTGAAGTCTTTGTCAGATATGTTAAAGGGTAAACAAGGACGTTTCCGTCAGAACTTGCTTGGTAAGCGTGTTGACTATTCTGGACGTTCGGTTATTGTAGTAGGACCAGAACTTAAGATTTATCAGTGTGGACTGCCAAAAGAAATGGCAATTGAGTTATTTAAGCCATTTGTTATGCGTGACCTTGTAAAACAGGGAACTGCTCATAACATTAAATCTGCCAAGAAGATGGTAGAGCGTTTGCAGCCAGAAGTATGGGACATCTTAGAAGAAGTAATTAAGGAGCATCCGGTTATGCTGAACCGTGCCCCAACATTGCATCGTTTAGGTATCCAGGCATTTGAACCTACTTTGGTGGAAGGTAAAGCCATTAAACTGCATCCATTGGTATGTACAGCGTTTAATGCAGACTTTGATGGTGACCAGATGGCGGTGCATTTGCCATTGTCAGTGGAAGCACAGGCTGAGTGCCGTTTCTTATTGTTATCACCAAACAATCTATTGAAACCTTCTGATGGTGGACCAGTTGCAGTACCTTCCCAGGATATGGTACTTGGTATTTACTATCTGACAATGGGTAAGATGGTGGATCACTCTGATAATAAAGAGCTGGATGCAAGCATTCAGAAGATATATAACACAAAGGAAGAGATAATTGCAGACTTGCCGGATGCAACAGGAAAAGGTGTATTAACAATAGATACTATGATAAAATACCGTGTTAGTGATGACCGTTATGTTATTTGTACACCAATGGATATCTTAGGACATTATTTCTATGATACCAACAGTGCTCTTCTTGCTTACGAGAATGGAGACATCACTTTACATCAGAAGATTAAAGTAAAGAGAACTATTACTTTGGCAGATGGTACACAGAAATCAAAGATTATTGAGACTACTATGGGTAGATTGATTTTCAATGAGATTGTACCTCAGGATTTGGGATTTGTAGATAGAAGTAACCCAGATAATCTATTTGAATTAGAGGTTGATTTCCATGTGGGAAAGAAACAGTTAAAGAAGATTTTGGAGAAATGTATCAATACCCATGGATCTACAAAAACAGCAGAAACCTTAGATGCAATTAAAGCGTTAGGATACAAATATTCTACACAGGCAGCAATGACAGTTTCCATTTCTGATATGACAGTGCCAGCAAAGAAAAAGACATTATTAGAAGAAGCAGAGAAGACTGTAGAATTGATTGCCAGAGATCACCGTCGTGGTTTGACCACAGAAGAAGAACGTTATAAGGCAGTTATTGAAACTTGGAAAGAAGCCGATGATGAAATTACCAAGGCTCTTCTAGGTGGTCTTGACAAATATAACAACATTTACATGATGGCGGATTCTGGAGCCCGTGGTTCTGATAAACAGATTAAACAGCTTGCTGGTATGCGTGGACTTATGGCAGATACCTCTGGTAGAACCATTGAACTCCCAATTAAGTCTAATTTCCGTGAAGGACTGGATGTATTGGAGTACTTTATCTCTGCACATGGAGCCCGTAAAGGTCTTTCCGATACTGCTCTGCGTACAGCCGATTCTGGATATTTAACACGTCGTCTGGTTGATGTATCACAGGATTTGATTATTCGTGAGACAGACTGCTGTCTAGGAAAAGAGATTCCGGGAATGTGGATCAGTGCCTTTATGGACGGAAAACAGGTTATTGAAACCTTGGAAGAAAGAATTACAGGTCGTTTTTCATGCGAGACAATTTATGATGACAATGGAGAAATGATTGTCAAGGCAAATCACATGATTACGGCAAAACGTGCAGCAAGAATTGTTAATACAAAGGCTATTATTGAAGCTGAAAGTGCAGCAAAAGTTAAGATTCGTAATGTATTAACCTGCCGTTCCCATGTAGGTGTGTGTGCAAAATGTTATGGTTCCAATATGGCAACTGGTGAAGCAGTCCAAGTAGGAGAAGCAGTAGGTATTATTGCAGCCCAGTCTATAGGAGAACCAGGTACACAGCTTACCATGCGTACATTCCATACTGGTGGTGTTGCTGGTGACGATATCACACAAGGTCTTCCTCGTGTGGAGGAGTTATTTGAGGCAAGAAAACCAAAAGGTCTTGCTATTATTTCTGAGTTGGCTGGTATAGTCAGTGTAAGTGAAAATAAGAAGGGACAGACAGAGATTGTTGTTACGAATCATGAAACAGGGGAAAGCAAAGCCTATGCGATTCCTTATGGTTCCCGTGTAAAGGTCATGGAAGGCATGGTGTTAGAAGCCGGAGATGAATTAACAGAAGGTAGCGTGAATCCACACGATATCTTAAAAATAAAGGGTGTACGTGCTGTACAGGATTACATGTTACAAGAGGTACAAAGAGTGTACCGCCTGCAGGGTGTGGAAATCAATGATAAGCATATTGAGGTAATTGTGCATCAGATGTTAAAGAAAATTAAAATAGAAGCAAATGGAGATTCCGAATTCCTTCCAGGAACTTCTGTGGATATCCTTGATTTTGAAGATGAAGTAGAACGTTTAAAAGCAGAAGGAAAAGTTCCACCAGAAGGAAAACAGGTTATGCTTGGAATTACGAAAGCATCCCTTGCTACAAATTCCTTCTTATCTGCAGCATCTTTCCAGGAGACAACAAAAGTTCTTACAGAAGCTGCGATTAAAGGAAAGATTGACCCATTAATAGGATTAAAAGAAAATGTCCTTATTGGTAAGCTAATTCCAGCCGGAACAGGTATGAAACGCTATCGTTCAGTGAAGCTTGATACCGATGAAGAAATCAGGCTTGCGAAGGAAGAAGAAGCAAGAAGACTTGCAGAAGAAGAGGAAGCAAGAAAGCGTGAAGAAGAGGAAGCTGCAAAAGCAGCAGAGAATAAAGAATCAGAAGAAACTGCTGACTCAGATGAACTTTTGTCTGTAGATGAAGAAGAGATTGAGATTGAAGGCGATGATGAAGAATTAACTGTTTCCGAGGAATAATAAATGGAGATTATTCATGGACTTAATAAAAGATAGCTAGAGCGTAACTGTTCAGAACCATGAACAGTTACGTTTAAGCCCATGAATATTCGCCTTCAGCGAAGGGGCTTAAACATTACAAAATTTACTTTTTCTTACGAAACACGCAGTAAATGCGTGTTTCTACCTGAATAGTTACGCTAGATCCTTCTAATACAAGAAAGACCATCATTGTTTTTTCGTAAAGTGAAAATAATGGTGGTCTTATTTTGCTATATAGCAGGCGTGAGGTTACTGTTCACCCACAAGCTTGACACTTGCTGTCAAGCTATGTGCCAAAAACGTAGAACAGCCAAGAATCCAGCCTTTCGCCAAAGGCGAATTATAAATAGGCTGGATTCAGTTACTGTTAGCACTGTAGGTGTGAACGGTAACTGCGTGCGGGATAAGATTTTAAAAAATTTTTGAAAAATATTGACAAGACAGGAAAAATGCACTACAATGAAAAAGCACGTGTTTTAAGTGCGTTGTTTTACAGGTACAACCGAGCCTGTAAGACTATTTTATAGAAACAAGAAGACAAAATAACCACAGGAGGTGAAAATTAATGCCAACTTTTAACCAATTAGTAAGAAAAGGTAGAAAGACATTAGAGAAAAAATCCAATTCTCCAGCTTTACAGAGAGGATACAACTCTTTGAATAAGAAGGTAACAAATACATCTTCTCCACAAAAGAGAGGTGTTTGTACAGCTGTTAGAACTGCAACACCTAAGAAGCCTAACTCAGCTCTTAGAAAGATTGCCAGAGTTCGTCTTTCTAATGGTATCGAAGTAACAAGTTATATTCCAGGTGAGGGACATAACTTACAGGAACATAGTGTTGTTCTTATCAGAGGTGGTCGTGTAAAGGATTTACCAGGTACAAGATACCATGTTGTTAGAGGTACACTGGATACTGCAGGTGTTGCTAACAGAAAACAGGCTCGTTCTAAGTACGGAGCTAAGAGACCAAAAGACGCTAAATAAGATGAATGTAGGACATTCACTACACTAATTCAAGAAAGTGCCGGATTAATTTTTACTATGACGGAGATTTCCGAATCCTGAGGTTGCAGGTGATAGATTATTAAATCGAGCGCGGACACAGGAATTATTGTGAGTACCTAAGAATCTAAATAGAGGAAGTTAAGGCTTCCAATAATGTATTCTTTTAAGGAGGGAAGGAACGTGCCACGTAAAGGACATATTCAAAAAAGAGATGTATTAGCAGATCCAATTTACAACAACAAAGTTGTTACAAAGTTAATCAACAACATTATGTTAGATGGTAAGAAGGGTGTTGCAGAGAAAATCGTATATGGTGCATTTGAGAGAGTAGCAGAGAAGACTGGCAAAGATGCTATGGAAGTTTTTGAAGAAGCTATGAATAACATTATGCCCGTTCTTGAAGTAAAGGCAAGACGTATCGGTGGTGCAACATATCAGGTACCAATCGAAGTAAGACCAGATAGAAGACAAGCATTAGCTCTTCGTTGGTTAACAGTTTACTCTCGTAAAAGAGGAGAGAAGACTCAGCAAGAAAGATTGGCTAATGAGATTATGGATGCAGTGAACAATACAGGAGCTGCAGTAAAGAAGAAAGAAGATATGCATAAGATGGCTGAAGCAAATAAAGCATTTGCACACTATCGCTGGTAGGATAAAAGTCATATCCGCATATAACAGCAGTGGTCGAAAGAGACTTCTTGGAACGGATGAAAGATGGATTGTAACACAGTTACAACACATTGAAATAATATACATGTTCGTGACAGTTACGGCGGAATTTGCATAAAGAGGATTACCGTCTGCGAAAGTAGGCGGTATTTCTAATATGAAGAAAGAAACTGAATTATTACTGCAAGGGCAGTGAAAGAATATATGCATTTGCATAAATAAATGATAAAGGAGGAAATATCCTTGGCTGGAAGAGAGTATGCGTTATCAGAAACAAGAAATATTGGTATTATGGCACATATTGATGCCGGTAAGACAACAACAACAGAACGTATTTTGTACTATACAGGTGTAAACCATAAAATTGGTGATACACATGATGGTAATGCTACCATGGACTGGATGGAGCAGGAACAGGAAAGAGGTATCACAATTACTTCTGCTGCTACAACATGTCACTGGACATTACAAAAAGAGGCAAAGGTTATACCAGGGGCAAAAGAACATCGTATCAACATTATTGATACACCAGGACACGTTGATTTTACTGTAGAGGTAGAACGTTCCCTTCGTGTACTTGATAGTGCAATTGGTGTATTCTGTGCTAAGGGTGGTGTTGAACCACAGTCAGAGAATGTATGGCGTCAAGCTGACACATACAATGTACCACGTATGGCATTTATCAATAAGATGGATATTCTTGGTGCAGATTTTTATGGTGCAGTAGAACAAATTAAAACAAGATTAGGTAAGAATGCAATTTGTCTTCAGTTACCTATTGGTAAGGAAGATGACTTTAAAGGTTTAATTGATTTATTTGAGATGCAGGCATACATCTATAATGATGATAAGGGTGATGACATTTCAATTACAGAAATTCCTGATGATATGAAGGAAGATGCTGAGTTGTATCATACTGAGTTAGTTGAGAAAATCTGCGAATTAGATGATGATTTAATGATGGAATATTTGGAAGGAGAAGAACCTTCCGTTGAAGCTATGAAGGCAGCTTTGAGAAAGGCTACTTGTGATTGTAAAGCAGTACCTGTATGTTGCGGTTCTGCATATAAGAACAAAGGTGTACAGAAGCTTCTTGATGCTGTTATTGAATTTTTACCAGCTCCTACCGATATCCCAGCGATTAAGGGTGTAGATGATGCTGGAAATGAAGTTGAGAGACATTCTTCTGATGAAGAACCTTTCTCCGCATTGGCATTTAAGATTATGGCTGATCCATTTGTTGGTAAGTTGGCATTCTTCCGTGTGTATTCTGGAACAATGAATTCTGGTTCTTATGTTCTTAACTCAACAAAAGGAAAGAAAGAACGTGTAGGACGTATCTTACAGATGCATGCAAATAAGAGAGAAGAACTTGATAAAGTATATGCTGGTGATATTGCTGCTGCAGTTGGTTTTAAGACAACTACAACAGGTGATACAATTTGTGATGAAAAGGCTCCAGTTATCTTAGAGTCTATGGAATTCCCAGAGCCAGTTATTGAACTTGCTATTGAGCCTAAGACAAAGAATGACCAAGGTAAGATGGGTGAAGCTTTAGCAAAACTTGCAGAAGAAGATCCTACTTTCCGTCAGCATACAGACGAAGAAACCGGACAGACAATCATTGCTGGTATGGGTGAGCTTCATTTGGAAATCATTGTTGACAGACTTCTTCGTGAATTCAAGGTAGAGGCTAATGTTGGTGCTCCTCAGGTTGCATACAAAGAAACCTTTACACAAACTGTTGAAGTAGATAGTAAGTATGCAAAACAGTCTGGTGGACGTGGTCAGTATGGACATTGTAAGGTTCGTTTTGAGCCAATGGATGCCAATGGAGAAGAACTATTCAAATTTGATTCTACAGTAGTGGGTGGTGCTATTCCTAAGGAATATATCCCAGCTGTAGGAGAAGGTATTGAAGAAGCTGCACAAGCTGGTATCTTAGCTGGATTCCCAGTGCTTGGTGTACATGCTACCGTATTTGATGGATCATACCATGAAGTAGACTCAAGTGAAATGGCATTCCACATTGCTGGTTCTATGGCATTTAAAGAGGCTATGCATAAGGCAGGAGCAGTATTGCTTGAGCCAATTATGAAAGTAGAAGTAACTATGCCAGAAGAATACATGGGAGATGTTATTGGAGATATTAACTCTCGTCGTGGACGTATTGAAGGTATGGATGACTTGGGCGGTGGAAAGATTGTTAGAGGATTTGTTCCATTGTCAGAAATGTTTGGATATTCTACAGACCTTCGTTCGAAGACACAGGGACGTGGTAACTACTCTATGTTCTTTGAGAAATATGAGCCAGTTCCAAAGTCTGTACAGGAAAAGATTTTATCTCAGAAAGAAAAATAATCCGGGATTATTCATGAACTTCTATTAGAGAAGGGTTAAAATGGCATTTTTTTGGTAAAAAGTGCTTGAAAATTTTGGAATAATGAAATATAATGATAGATATATCGCATTGTCATAAGAGATAATGGCATTGTTTAAAAACATTCCCATAGGGAAGTATGCGTAAAGCATCAATTAAAGGAGGATATTTAAAATGGCAAAAGCTAAGTTTGAGAGAACTAAACCACATTGTAACATTGGTACTATCGGTCACGTTGACCACGGTAAAACAACATTAACAGCTGCTATCACAAAAACTCTTGCTGCAAGAGTAGCTGGTAACGCTGCTGTAGATTTTGAAAATATTGATAAAGCTCCAGAAGAAAGAGAAAGAGGTATCACTATTTCTACTGCTCACGTTGAGTACGAAACAGACAAGAGACATTACGCTCACGTTGACTGTCCAGGACATGCTGACTACGTTAAGAACATGATTACTGGTGCAGCTCAGATGGACGGAGCTATCCTTGTTGTTGCTGCTACTGACGGTGTTATGGCTCAGACAAAAGAGCATATCTTATTGTCTCGTCAGGTAGGTGTACCTTACATCGTAGTATTCATGAATAAATGTGATATGGTTGATGATGAAGAGTTATTAGAATTAGTAGAAATGGAAATCACAGATCAGTTAGCTGAGTATGATTTCAATGACTGCCCAATCGTAAAAGGATCTGCTTTAAAAGCTCTTGAAGATCCAAACGGAGAATGGGGAGACAAGATCATGGAATTAATGAGCACAGTTGATGAGTATATTCCAGATCCACAGCGTGATACAGATAAAGACTTCGTAATGCCTATCGAAGACGTATTCTCTATCACAGGTCGTGGTACAGTTGCTACTGGTAGAGTAGAAGCTGGTGTTCTTCACTTATCTGATGAAGTAGAAATCGTTGGTATTAAAGAAGAAACTCAGAAATCTGTTGTAACTGGTATCGAAATGTTCCGTAAGCTTCTTGATGAGGCTCAGGCTGGAGATAACATCGGTGTTCTTCTTCGTGGTATCAACAGAACTGATATCGAAAGAGGACAAGTTCTTGCTAAACCAGGTTCATTAACATGTCATACAAAGTTTACTGCTCAGGTTTACGTTTTGACAAAAGATGAAGGTGGACGTCATACTCCATTCTTCAACAACTACAGACCACAGTTCTACTTCAGAACAACTGACGTTACTGGTATCATCGAATTACCAGCAGGTACAGAAATGTGTATGCCTGGAGATAACGTAGAGATGACAATCGAATTGATTCATCCAGTAGCTATGTCTCAGGGTCTTACATTCGCTATCCGTGAGGGTGGACGTACTGTAGGTTCTGGTCGTGTTGCTACAGTTGTTGAATAATTATAGATCATTATCATAACGTGATTATTTTACCCCGGAAGCTTCGGCTTTCGGGGTTTTTGTGTGTTTAAAATGACAGCGAATAAAAAGAAAAAGGCAATCCGCAATATAAGTTTGCGGACTGCTTGTGATAACAGTTTGATAACGTTTTTTTGTTTTTTCATTTAAAATGAGATTTTGAATAATAAAAATTGGAAAGGAATGGTTTGATTTTTTAAAATTTTCAGGAAAAGTTGCTATTTTTTAAGAGATTGCTATCAGGTCATATCAATAAAGCTTTACAGCATTTCCCTCTGTTCCTTTTTTTACGCTCATATGGCAACTGGTTGAGGTTCCCATGGAACGTAGTTTCCATTCTTCCTGGAGGGCTGCAAGTTTATCAAGCTCTTCTTGCTTCTTTTGTTCATCTTCAATTGCAAGTGCTTCCTGCATTTTTTTCTCATAGACATTCTTAAATTCACACCATTTTTCAATTACTTGTTGAAGGGCTACTTTCTTAAAAGTAAATGTGACACTTCCTTTCTCGTTATCTGTTGATGCAACAGGTGTAAGTGATAAGTCAACCGCATCATCAATAACAAATTTTTGTTTTTGGACAATACTTTTGTTTCAAAATACAATCTGATATTTTCATACAGCACCAGCTGGTTCTATTTTACGAGAAGCATATAATCCGCTTCACCGGATATGATCTGTTCTGCAATCTTCTTCTGGATCCTCATTGCATCTATTGGTATATAGTGATAGAAAAGTTAATTGGAGGAATTTATCATGAGCAGATCATTACAGGTAAAGAAAAAATGGAAGGAGGCTGTTGCTTATGGAACGAACCATCAGTGTGTCAGTAGGGAAAGGTTCCCTTAATCACAATAACAGGACATTTGTCGCAAAAAACGTGGACAAGGAGCGAATTCAAAACAATATTTGTTGTCTTAGAAGGAATTTGAAGCAGGTCTATCATGAAATCTTTGATGAGGCACTAGCTGCATATAATGCAAAACAAAAGAGAAAAGACCGAATGATATCGGACTATTATGAGAAAATCAAGCATGGCAATCAGGAGAAGTTGTTTTATGAGATTATATTGCAGTTGGCAATAAAGACGATATGAGTGCATTAAGTACAGAAGAAGTAGAACTGGCGAAACAAATCTTTGCAGAGTATATGGAACGTTTCCAGGAGAGAAATCCAAATTTGATCGTATTTAATGCAGTTCTTCATATGGATGAAGCAACCCCTCATGTGCATATTGATTATGTACCTGTTATGTTTCACAGCAAACGAGGTCTTGGTGTACGAAATAGTATGAAGGGAGCATTGGCTGAACAGGGATTTGAGGGGGAAGGTCGGAAAAGCACAGAATGGGTGAAATGGGCAGAGAGTGAGAAGAAAGTATTAGTGAATATCATGGAAAAGTATGAAATCCATTGGAAGCAACTTGGCGTTCATAAGGAGCATTTATCGGTGTTAGACTATAAAAAGAAAATGTGAACTAGAGAGGTGCAAGAGTTAGAGAATGTTATTAGTGAGAAAGAGGAACAATTGCAAAGACAACAACAGCAAATGAAAAACTCAGAGGAAGTTATTCTGAAGCAAATTCAGCAGATTGTACATAAACAGGAATTGATAATAAGTAAGGAAAAAGAATATCAAAGAAAATCTGAGAAAGTTGCAGAGTTGGAAAATGCGATTGTTGACGAGAAACATGAGTTGTCTGCTTTAAGGCAGGAAAATAGGAAGTGCAAAAACGAACTTACAATGATGGAAGAGGAACAATGGAAAGTAAAGTGTGACTTACGAAATGCTAATCTGGACGTGAGGGAAAAGCAGATGAAACTTTGGAAACTGGAGCAGGAGATTACAGATAAAAAAGCCAATATGCAAATTGAATTGGCTGAAATGGAAAGTAAGGTGGAGGAATTAGGGGAGAAAAAGAAGCTACTTGAAGATGAGTTGGAGCAGAAGCAATTGATGAAGGAAATTGCAGATATGAAATTAGAGAAGAGGATTAAGTCTAGTGAGAAAAGATTAGACAGATTACAGAAAGAAGTTATAATTGCAAAACAGGTATATGACGAGTATGTTAGACTGTCTCTTTCAGACAGGCATTATCAGTCTGTGGAAGATATTTTGGAATTAAAACAAAAGGTAGTAGAGTTGGAGAAGGAAAATAGGAAGCTTCGGAGCTTGTTGCAGAAGGCGTATGATTTCATGAAGGGCTTTGTGATTAATGGCATGACGTTGTTGGATAAATTTTTGGCTATTTTCGAGAAAAGTATTAAGAGTGTATTTGTGGATAGGAAGAGATAAGGAATTGGTATGTATCTGATGATATATGAAGTGCTGGACTGTTACGGACTGCTCCGACCATTGCAGCAAGAGCAGAAAAACAGTAATTGAATTGTTGCAATTTTTCGTGAGGTTGGGTATAATAGCATTATAAAGTTGCCGCTAACCGATATGCGGAAAGCAAAAGTTGGGAAAACATATGATATAATACATATTGTTAAACTTGATAATTATAGAGAGTGTTTTTTTGATTCAGGATATGTTTCCTGTAACAGAGGAATATATCAAGCGAGAATATACAATTGCTGGAAATCATTTGATGCTAACCAGCAAACATAGTGTAAGAGAGATTGAACGAAAAGCAAAGAAAATTATGGCACTTATAAAAAGAGGTGTAAAATTTATGCCTACTTAACCAGATATAAATGCAATTGTGAAAAAGTTAAAAGAGAATTCAAAATAAACGAAAAAACCCAAAAGACATTTCAATACGCAAGTATGACTGTGTGAAGATTTGATGTTCTAACAGAAAGGAAAAAATGGGAAAAATAGTTGTTATATGACATAGAGGGAGGAAGAAATACATGAAGAAAATAAAAAAAATAATAGGAATGATATTGATTAGTGCAGTGTTAACAGTAAGCTTTTTTAGTGAATCGATGATGAAAAATGTTATAACTGTACAGGCGGCTTCAATTCAAATTAATAAGAAATCTGCGAAATTATATGTAGGAAATACGGTGAAACTTAAGATTTTAAATGTTGCTAATAGTAATAAAGTTAAATGGTCGTCTTCAAATAGTAAAGTGGCCTCTGTATCAAAAGGAATAGTTACAGGACGAAAAAAAGGTACTGCTACAATTAAGGCAAAATATAAGGGGAAAACTTATAAATCAAGCATTACAGTAAAAAGTGCTAGTATATCTGAGAAACAATTGACACTTCGTGTTGGATATGGATATTCACTTAGTGTTTTGAATACAAATAGGAAGGTGTCATGGATGTCATCGGATAGTTCTATTGCCAGAATTAATAGTAATGGATATATTAGTCCAGTAAATATTGGAAATGTAACTATTTCTGCAAAAGTTATTTCTGAAACTTATAAATGTACTTTAAAAGTGGTAGCAGCCTTCGGTGAAGATGATTTTGTATTTGATGAACCAGATGATGAGGGGTATACAAATTATATAGATTATTCCACTGGAAAAGGGGATTCGTGGTATTGGTATTTTGATGAGGCATCCAATAGTTATAATTCAAATCGAGGAATAAATGTAGGTGATACATTAGAGGACTTTATAGGAGCATACGGTTTTGAAGAATATACATCAGTGTCATCATCTGATAAATATAGTAAGCATTTTAAAAATTCTAATTATCCAAGAACAAAATATAAACTTGAGTATAAGCTTGATCAAAATTACTATTATAAGAGTTTCTATTTTGATAAAGATAATAATTTGGTTTTAATAATATGGCATCGGTAAACATAGTAGTATGGAATAGTATATAAATAACCTGTGATAACAATATGATAACAAAATTTCCGAAATCTACAAAAACCAAGTGGAAAATACACCAATTTTAGCAACAAAATGTACGAAAACACACCATTATGGTGGGGAAAAGAAAGATACGAAGAAGCACGAAATGGAAAATAAAATTCCGATTGGTTTTTACAAAATCAAAAATGCTTAGAATCTTGATAAACATGATTTTAAGCATTTTTTCTTTATTTGTCATTCACTTTCAAAACAATAAAACAATAGTATAAAATCGGAAAGACAAGCAGGAAGTTTTCGCATATCTTTCTCATACAATACACATAAATCCATATATTATAACACATATAAAAAAACTAACTATACTTGCTTTATTTGTTTTATGGTTTATATTTGCAGGGGGCCATTTCCTTATTTTATTATTTTCTAATAGAAAGCCTATGGTTGCACTCATTATACCCAAAAGCAATAATCCACATTCTTTCATTGCAGGCAGGGTATTATTATCAATTCCTTTTACCTCAAATACTATACCGGTTATTCCTATTCCAACAAATAATAATAATATATTGCAGTTATCGGCATACTACGTTTTGCACGTTTTTTATCATCATCCAACGAATATATTTTATCAATCATTATATAATTAATAATTTCTATAGTGGTGATAAGGTCAAATAAATATACAACAATCAAAAAGCCATTTAACCATCTCATCTTCAAATTCATACAATTTATCACACAGAGCAGAAAAACATATATAGTAGACATTATTCCAATGTGTAGATAATTCCTTTTGTCGCTCACATTTCTACAACAGAAAATAGATATGCTGTTTACCTAAAAGTGTAAGAACATCATAGTGGGATGGAAAGTATAATTTTTTCTTTCTATATTATTGATTATATAACCTCTGTAAATTTACATTTTTATTGAATATTATATCATGCCATTCAATATAATTCTACATCTTCTCTAAACAAACTCAAAATAAACACATGAACGAAAATGAGCAGACATTTGTATACTAAAACTGTACAAATTGAACATTTCCTTTAACGATAGAAAATATATGGTGCTAGCACTGTATAATAAGGATAGACAAGGAGAAAATTGGTATTATTGTAACATACAAATTTATTGAAGGATTGAAGTAATAGTTCAGGTAGGTCTTGCACACTCCGCTGTGCAAGATTGTAAGAAAAACTAAAACAGGATTAGAATTGGGCAATTTATAATGCGAAGCTTGCCCAATTCTGTGTAACAGTTCAGCTAGGGGCTGAACTGGTTATTGTTCACACCTATGGTGCTAACAGTAACGGAATCCACCCTATCTATAATTCGCCTTCGGCGAAGGGCTGGATTCTTGACTGTTCTACGTTTTGGCACATAGCTTGACAGCAAGTGTCAAGCTTGTGAGTGAACAAGTAACCTGAACTGTTAAGGACTGATAATGGAAAAAGAGAAAAGTTTGATTACTACAGCATTTTTAGGTATAATATAAAAAACATATTTTAATTTGAAGAGGTTGCAGATATTATCTGCACTTTGTATATTTGGTATGATTGTGTGCATATTCATGCTATAAAATTTAGAAAAGGAAATAAAATGACATGAATCATAAGAGGATTAAACAACACAAAATGGATTGGAAAATAGTAACAGAAGATGACCAGATTTCCTTACACGACCATACAATTTCAGATGTGTATTGGGGAAATGACATAATATTATTGTTTGATGATGGATTTGATGTGACAAAAGAGAATGTTAGAAATAAAACAGGACGGCATAAACGAACAGGGGCTGCTTACATAATTTTACATAATGCGATATATATGAGTGGAATAAAATTTTTATCCGATGATGCCGAAAAAAAAGTGAATAAAGAGGAAGTGGCTGATATTGATTTAGAGGTTTTGGAATTTTCCTTTGATAGTAATAATGGAAAAGTAGAAATTTTAGGAGATGCATGGGATGAATGTTTATTTTGTAAGTTAGAATTTAAAGCAAGTAAGGTAAGTTATTGCTGGAATGAATTTGTGGATGATGCATGGTTTCAGGATTGGGATAAATAGTAGTTTTGATTGATGTAGAAAGTAAATTATAAAGTTTAAATAGGAGTGAAAATGTGAATTATATTGATGTAAAAGATATAGAAACAATATATGGATACAAAGAAAGTTATTGGATAATTGATGGGAAACCATTACCAGATTATTTAAGTGAGTGGGCTTTGGAATCAAAACACGATAATTTAAAGTTAATGGAACCCTTTAATGGTTTATGTCCTGCATGGTGTAAAGAACTTGATTATAGTGGGGATATTAGATGGGTATGGAAATTGATTGAGATGGATTCTGTAGTATTACCATTACTTCTTTGCCCAGAAGATTTAGATTTTACTTGTACTGTCATTGTAGTTGAAGTGGAAAAGACAAAAAATTTTGTTTATTGGGACAGAATTGGATATGTTCTACATGAAAATGAAGATTTCGAAGAAGAAAAGAAAAACGGAATTTTAAACACCAGTACATATTCTGATGAGGACTGGGAAGAGTATGGCTATATTGCATTTGAAAATATTTATAGTCCTTTATGGCAAGAATGGATAAGCGACCATTGGGATGAAGAATTATATAGAAGATGTATGAATTATACGTTGCCGTATTATCAAACAGAAGGCAACATTTGTTGGATAAAAGATATGAATTGGATTTTTGACAGAACGAAATATGAGCAAATGGTCAGCAAATTTAGGGAACTTGTTGATAGGAAAAAGTTAGAGAATTATTCTGAAAATGATATTTTGGATGTTTAATTTGATGATAGACGGAGTAAAGCCTTTGTTATAAAGTTCACTAACTTTGATAAGTGGTTTATCAAAGTTAGTGGACTTTTTTAGAATCTGATTAAGTCAGAATCTTTTGATTAATGCAAGGTCAGTCAATTGAATTTGCTTATGGTAGTGCCTGTGCTAGCGAGCACATAAGTTTATAATATAATGAAGGTTTAAGTACGTTATAAAATTATTTCTTGATAATGTAACCAAATGGTGGTATGATAAAGATGTAGATACTATAACATAATAAGAAATTGGACAGTCGTTGGTATTGTCATTAGGAATAAAAAGATTAAGGAAAAACTTTATTTTGAAGTTTTATCTATTTCTTTGGAAATGGAGAACGTTTTGCAGTTAGTCCCACTAGATAGTCTAGTGACACATTATAGTATTCAGCTAATTTGATAGCAGCCCAAAGAGGGAGTTCCCGTTCTCCTTTTTCATAGCGACGGTAAACCTCCCTTTGACAGACTAATATATCAGCAATTTGTTGTTGTGTTTTGTCAGCGTCAATACGCAAATTCTCAATTCGTTTAGTATAATGCATAGCATCACCTCAAAAATATGTTACCAAATAGTGGTATTGAATATACAGATATGCAACTAAACGGTTACAAAAATATAAAATGAAGAGAAGGGAAAGAGAATGATGTCAATAGAGGAATTCAGTGATCATCTTTTTGATAGTTACAGTTCAGCCATGCAAAAGTATGTGTGAAATTTGCACGAGGGAGCTTGCTCACGCAGGGCAGATTGCACACATACTTTTATATGCTTAACACCATACATGAATATTTTGCCAGCCAATTCATAATATTTTTAGTTGTGATGTATATTTTGGCAAAATATGAATGGCATGGCTGAATTATTATTTATGATGTGATAAATGAAATTTTAATCCAGGATGTAAAAGTGGATGAGGAGATGGGGAATATTGAGGTAACAGTATTTGATGGAAGTGTATTTGTTGTAAATTGCGAGAAAAGATAGAAACAATACATAACTTTATTCATAAAAATATAGAGAAATTTATAATAAACAATTGATAAATGTTAAATAGTTAAAAGAACAAATTTACCAAGCAAAAAGACTAATTGAAAATAAACAATAGTGTTAAAGAAGCTTCCTGAAATGACACTATAAAAAGTTCCCTAGAAATTTAATATTTCTTAGGGATTGTTTTTTTTTATGTCGAAGAGTATAATTAAGACTTATTATGATAGTGTTTGATTAGCTTTTGAATATATGAGGGAGAGTATACATGAAAAAAATAGTATATTTTTTAGATTTTATTGTGTTTATTGCAACAACATTAGCGATTGCAGGTGTGTTTTATGAGGGAATGGAGTTAAAATGGTTTAATATTGTAGGAGTTTTTATTATGCTTATGGATTATTCCTTTTTGATTAGCACAGCTATGAATCTATGGATTGAAAGAAAAAATAAGTGGATTTATGTTCATATTTTCTCAACATTCATCTTAGTGGTTGCCATTGGCATGAAATTATTAAAAATAGAATATCCAACAATTACTCTTGTATTTTGGTATTTTTATATTTGGTTTGTGTATGGAATAAGAATTGCAAGACGATATAACCATTTAGGATGCAAATAATTAGAGATTAAAGTTTATAAAGGAATTGAAATGAAAACAATTTATAAATCAATAAAATGAAAAGAAGAAATTAGTAATATTTTTATTTGGAGAACAAAATGAAGAAAATATATAGTTATGAACCATGGTTTTTTCTGTTTTTTGGCATATTTCATTTACATAGAATTTGGGGGCTTATTGACAGAAAATCCTATGCTGCATTCTGGATTCATACAATGGAAGATAAAGGGATGTTTTACTTTTTATTAATGGGTATTTTAGCAGCACTTTGTGTAGCAGGTATAATTACTTTTTTTAGAAACTTGCATTACAATTATTGGTGGCGTTGGATATATTTATTCGGTGGAGGATATGTGTTATTTGATTTATTCGCAATTGTAACAGGATTGGAATTTTGGCATGACTTGCTATTGGGGATGTTTGATGTGACGGCATTTTATTGGAATATCCTTTGGTCTGGATTTGTTGCATTAGGTGGTGTGGTATTTGTGCTTGGTTGTATATTGATGAAGAAAAAATTAGATGAGAAAATGCTCAATAGAGGTGGGTAATCATGAAAAGAGAGAAAAATGAATGTTGATTGCTACGTGCTACGCACTCTTGCAATCACCAACTGTATTCGTATTTCGGGCTGCCGCCCTACATACTCATACAGTTTAGCCAGCCAAATGGCTATATTTCTTTGCAAGCAGGCTTGCATGAAATATAGCCGTTTGGCTGGACTTTCATAGTAAATCTGTAATGTTTAAGCCCCTTCGTCAAAGGCGGATCATTATGGGCTTAAACGTAACTGTTCATGCTTCTGAACAGTTACAATGTTATTTTATATTTTCTATAAATCTGCACTTTGGATAATTTTCGCATCCATAAAATTGTGAACCTGCATAATTTCCTCGTTTTGCAGTACGAAGAATCAATTTGCCACCACATTTGGGACATAACTTTTCGTTTTCTACAGGCATATCATTTTGCATATTTTTTTGATTTTGAACAGGAGTTTCCATTGGAGTGTCTATGTTGATCTGTTTCAGCATATCTTCGTATTTGCTTGCATAATCAGATTTATTAGGTACCGAGGAATTTAGGAAAAATTCAGCTAATTTACGCATCGACTTTTCTGAACTTTTTTCATTTTTGCTTTCTTGTTCCATTTTTTTGATGTAGGCAATCAGTTGGTCAGCACGCACAACTTTATCTTTCACTTCCTTCTTGGCATATTTGTCATTCAGGATAGTTTTTGGATTGGCTAAACATACAATAGATTTGTAAGTGTTATCAAAGTTTTTCTCAAAGAAGATTTTTGATAATGCATTCTTTTCATTTTTGCGAATTGCTTTAATCACATTCAAATGCCGTTCATTTTGTGTAATAGGGGAATAAATTCCTTCCGTTAATTTTTTGCCAAATAAATTGTAGGAACGGATAAAACCACCTTTGTTATCAATCTCAATGTTACCAATTAAATTTTTACATTCAATTACGTAAATGTTTTTTGGGGCTACAATTAAATAATCAATTTGAGCAAATAAATCTTCATATTGCAAATATATATCATGAAGAATAAACATGTTTAATCCACTATTTTTTAATTCAAAGGCAATAGTTTCCTCGCCAGCCAATCCATAACTGGCTATTTTGAGTTGTTTATCAATTTCTTTTTTACATTCGCCTTCAGCCTTTTCTGATAAAATCTGCATTTTTTCAATAAATACAGATGCCTCACTATTTTCTTTCAAAAAGACAGGTCCACACCTTGAAAATAATCCCATATATATTATCCTCCGTTTAAAATTATTTAATATTAGCAAAAATGCCTTTATATGACAACTTTCATTCATGGTGATACTTGCAAAGCAAATATATAAGCTTATTATATAATAAATCGACATAACCCGCAAGAGAGGTATCCACAGAGGAGAGAGATGGTTACTGTTCACTCACAAGCTTGACAGCAAGTGTCAAGCTTGTGAATGAACAGTAACTGAAATACTTCCCTTTACACTATTATAATCTTGGTTTATCGTTGTACAAGATAAGGGAATATGCTAAAATAGGTTAAAAGTAGAAAATCGAAAAGAGGTGTATAAACATGGGAATATATTTGAATCCCTCAAATGATAAATTTAAGGAGGCATTGAACTCAGCAATTTATATGGACAAATCAGAGTTGATACAATATACCAATAAGATGATACATACAACACAAAAGTATTTATGTATCAGCCGCCCCCGCCGCTTTGGAAAATCAATAACAGCGGATATGTTAGCAGCATATTATAGTAAAGGCTGTGATTCAAAGGAAATATTTTCAAATTTATACATTGCTAAAAATAGTGATTTTACCCAATATATGAATAAATATGACACAATATTTCTGAATATGCAAGAGTTTCTAAGCCAGAGTGAAAACATAGAAGAAATGATATCTTTCATACAAAGAAGTGTGTTGTGGGAACTATTGGAAGAATACTCGTCGTATCGATATTTTGATAAAAAAAATCTAACAAGAACAATGAAAGACATATATCAAAACAGTCATTTTCCTTTTGTAATAATTATTGACGAATGGGATTGTATTTTTCGGGAATACAAAGAAGAAAAAAAAAGCACAGGAACGGTATCTGGATTCTTTAAGGAATTTACTAAAGGATAAAAGTCATATTCATTTGGTTTATATGACAGGAATCTTACCTATAAAACACTCATGCCTCGCAAGCGAGGCACCACCATGAATGAAAGTTGATTGCTACGTGCTACGCACTCCCGCAATCACCAACTGTATTCGTATTTCGGGCTGTCGCCCTACATACTCATACAGTTTAGCCAGCCAAATGTCTACATTTCTTTGCAAGCAAGCTTGCACAAAATGTCGCCGTTTGTCAGGACTTTCATAGTAAAAAATACGGAACACATTCTGCACTTAATATGTTTGATGAATATTCCATGATTAATCCGAGACAATTAGCAAAATATGTGGGATTTACAGAGAAGGAAGTTTCAGAATTATGCCTAAAGTATAATATGAACTTAGAAGAAATGAAAGAATGGTATGATGGGTATCAGTTTGAAAATACAGAAAATATCTACAATCCCCGTTCTGTTGTAGCCGCAATGACATCCAGAAAGTATGATACCTATTGGAATCAGACCGAAACCTTTGAAGCGTTACGGATGTATATAGATATGAATTTTGAGGAATTAAGAGATAATGTGCTATCCATGATGGCAGGGGAACGGATAGGAGTTAATACAAAAAGTTTCTCTAATGATATGACTACATTTCAAAGTAAAGATGATGTATTGACACTACTTGTGCATTTGGGGTATTTGGGATATGACAGTGTAGAAGAAACAGTATATATTCCCAATAATGAAATTAGAATGGAATATGCTAATGCAGTATCGGTATCAGAGTGGGGAGAAGTATCTAAAGCATTGAAAAATTCAGCAAATACGTTAAGAGCAATTTGGGAAAAACGTTCGGATTTGGTAGTACAGGGAATTGAGCAGGCACATTTTGAAACATCTCATTTACAATATAATGATGAAAATGCTTTGAGTTATACGATAGCTCTTGCATTATACGGAGCAAGAAATTTTTATAACGTATATAGGGAGCTGCCAAGTGGCAAAGGTTTTGCAGATATGGTATATGTGCCAAAAAAGAAATTCTCCAATAAGCCGGCAATTGTAGTTGAGTTAAAATGGGACAAAAGTGCCAGAGGAGCAATTGAGCAAATCAAGGAACGAAGATATTGTGAAGGTTTAGTAACAGTTCAAGTAGGTCTTGCACACTCCGCGGTGCAAGACCGTAAAAAAAACTATAGCAGGATTGGAATTGGGCAATCTATAATGCGAAGCTTGCCCAATTCCGTAACAGGTCAGCCCTCGGCTGAACTGTTACAAAGCTTAAAGGAATATCAAGGAATTATTTTGCTTGTAGGGGTGAATTATGAAAAAGATACGAAGAAACATACTTGTATTATAGAGGAAATGTAAGTTAAATTTTAAGAATAAAAGGAATGATTAATATGATAAAAAGCAAACAAATAATGTCGCCACCATGGATTGCTTATCCTGAGATTGAAAGAGGTTCCATTGGATGGAGAATGGGTTGTGGTGAGGATTATCTTATGAAATGGGGTAGATGGTTTGATGCTCTTGATGAAGAGGAACAGAAAGAGTATCAGGTGCTTTTTCCAGAACCAGTGACATGGAAAGGTTATTGGCATAAAGAGCATGAAGAGAATCTTTATACCCATAAAGAATTTTGGCTAAAACTTTGGAGAGAAAATGGAATTCCAAAGTATTCTATAGAACAGATAAAGGAAATGTTTTTAGACAAGAAAAAATTGAACTATACAATGTTTTGGGGGCATCAGCCTGCACCTGATGGAAGTATTACAAAAAGCTGTTTCAGCCAATGGTGGAAATCGGAATTTCGGTCAGGCATTACCACATACTGTTGTATGGAACAGTATATGATGGCAAAAAAAGCAGAATTATTTGGGGATGAAGAGATTTGCCAGCAGATTTTACAATGCAGTGATCCCAAAAAGATTAAGGCACTGGGAAGAAAAGTAAGAAATTTTGATGAAACCGTCTGGGATGAAGTAAAGTATTCCATCGTACTAAATGGTAATTACCATAAATTCACACAAAATCCTGAACTCAGAAATTTTTTGTTATCAACCAAAGATAGTATTATAGCTGAAGCAAGTCCTTATGATGGAATATGGGGAATTAAAATGAAACAGTCAGATGAAGATAGCCTGAACCCATTGAAATGGAGGGGACAAAATCTGCTGGGTTTTGCCTTGATGGAAGTGAGAGATGAAATTCGGCGTGTATGGAAGAATGTGGATATGTGTCAGGAAATTAATGAAAATTTATCTTGTTCTAATATTCATTGTAGTAAATTTGGAAATTGCTACAACATGATATGAATAAAAAAATAGTAAAAAGGAAAAACAGTATGATTAGAAAATTGCAGAATAGGGATATAGATCGAGTTTCAGAAATATGGCTGGATACCAATTTAAAAGCCCATGATTTTATTAATGAAGAATATTGGAAGAATAACTTTGTGGTGGTTAAAGATATGTTTCCCCAAGCGGAAGTATATGTTTATGAAGAGGAAAGCAAAGGAGAGATACAAGGTTTCATAGGTATGCAGGATAATTATATTGAGGGGATTTTTGTTTGGAGTGAAGTACAATCGACTGGTATTGGTAAAAAGTTGCTAGACTTTGTTAAGGATTTCAAGAAGCCATTGACTCTCCATGTATATCAAAACAATATAAGAGCCATAAAATTCTACCAGAAAGAAAACTTTAAGATCCAAAGCGAAAATATAGATGAAAATACAGGAGAAAAAGAGTATATCATGACTTGGAGATAGTAAACAGCCATGGCTTGCAAGCGAGACACTGCCATAGATAGAAGAAGGAGGGATGGAGGATGACTAAAAAAAAGAGAAAAAAAAGACAACAGGGGATTTTAACACGTATTTTATCACCAATTGTAGGAATTGTAAGCGGCATGGCAATTCTTATTTTATTAAGTATTGGTATAGTATTTACGAAAGGATATGAGATACAGATTTACACACAGAATGCAGAACTGGCAAGTGCAGTATCCGGACAGGTAGAAACCTTTATGCAGATGGCATATAATTTATCGGCGGAGTTAGCAGAAAATGAAGCGATATTATCCATGGAAAATGGCAGGCAAGTACCAGTGCTGACATCTAATATTACACGAAATAATTATTTTGAATTGCTTTATACACAAGGGATGGATGGTATGCAGACTGCCCGTTCATCTGGAGAGTTGGGTGACCGTTCCAACCGTTGGTGGTTTCAGCAGATTACAAAAAATAAAGAGGCTTTTGTATCAAAATCTTACTATAGTGTGGGAACACAAATGCCTTGTGCATCTGTATTTGTACCTATGTTAAAAGACAATTCCATGATTGGAGTATTTGGAGCAGATTTAAAATTAGATTCCTTATTGGATTTAACACAGCAATATTCTGATACAAAGCAGGGAAAATATTCTTTTATTATTGATGGAGAGGGGGTAGTGGTAGCACATCCGGAAAAAGAGTGTTATGAAGAATTATATAATTATGTAAATTACACTAAGACAGTTTCTGTGAAAGATGAAAAAGGAGAAACAATATATGATGAAGAGGGCAATATATTAACAGAAGAGCAGCCAATCGAAATATCAAACAGTTACCAAAAAGTGATTGAGGAGGTAATGGCAGGAAATACAGGATCGGTGAAATTAAAAAATGCAGGAAAAACTTTGTATGTAAGTTATAAGCCAATTCGTTTATTAGGAAACTCTAATTCTTGGTCTGTTATTTCTGTACAGGAAGAATCCTATGCAATGGCACTTCGTAACAAAATTCTTATGGTTGCCGTGATTATGAGCGTTATTTTACTTGTAATAGGAATATTTATTATGAACATGGTAGCAAGAAAAATTGTTGATCCATTAAAGAAAATTACAATTTGTGTAGGAAAAGTTGCAGAAGGAAATTTTGATATTCGTGTGGATGAATCAGATAAAACAGAAATTGGTACTCTGGCAAAAGGGTTTAATAAGATGACAGAACAAATCTCAGGAATATTACAAAAAACGGCAACGGTAACAGAAGATGTATCCAATAGCCAGAAGGACCTAGTTGAAATCTCAGAATGTACAGAGATTATTAAGAATTATATGGGTAATATTATGGAGGGAGCCAAGAAGCAACAAGATCAAACAGGTAATGTTACTTCTATTTCAACAAAATTACAAGAAGGCTTTGAAAGATTAGAATTACAAAGTAAACAAATGGTGAAGCAGGCAGACAAATCTTTCCAGTTGGGAAAAGAAGGGTCTGATAAAGTAGAACACTTGCAACAGCAGAGTGAGCAGACCTTAAAAGATATTCAATGCACAGTGGATGATATTTACGCTTTAAGAGAGCAATCAGAAAGTATACAGAGTATTATTAGTACAATTACAAGCATATCTGATGAGACAGAGTTGCTTGCACTAAATGCTTCTATTGAGGCAGCCAGAGCAGGAGAACAGGGAAAAGGGTTTGCTATTGTGGCACAACAGATTAGTAAGCTGGCATCTAGTTCCAATGATGCAACAGGAGATATTTCTAATATTATTTTGGGAATTACAGAAAAGGTTATTCAGACTGTGGAGAAAGCAAACAATATTCGGGAGGCTTATCTTGGTCAAATGAATTATGTGGAAGAGGTGGACAAGGCATTTCAAAATATGAATATCATGAGTAAGAGTTTAGAACATGGTGTAGGAGAATTGGGAGCATTAATGGAGGAAATGTCAGAACTTGGTAAACAGATTGTAGAGACCAGCGAAAACATTGCAAGGATTTCAGATGGAACATCAGAGATGGCGATAGAGTCAAAAGAAATGCTGGAAAAGGAAAACGAAAACCTTAAACTGTTCATGGAAAAGTTGTCAAAATTGGCAGAAACATCGGGACACTTAAAGCAAGATATGGAAAAATTTCAGGCATAGATATGTGATTTTAAAGATATTAGAGTAGAACATGGCAGCTAATATTATACATAAAACATAAAGGAAAGCTAATATTTGTTATAATCAGACTGAGATTACAGCAATCTGTAAGATAAAACGAGAATAATTATGTAGACTTATAGCTAAGGAGAAAATGAAAATGTTTAAACAGGATTTAGAAAAATTATTAGTTTTATTAGAACAGGCACAGGCAGAAAAGAAATTTAAGAAGGTAGCAAAATATTACTTGAAAATTGGGAAAGCTTATAAGAAACAAGGGAAGGTTTCAAAAGCGATTTATTATTTAAACCGTTCTAGTTGCCTGTATGTGAAATTGAAACAGCAGTATAAAGTTGATAATTGGGGTGAGGAGTTGGAGAACGAGCAGGAACCTTATGAAAAAAAGATACAAAGACAGGTTGTAGAGAAATCATTTGACTTAAATACTTTACAGAAAATGCAATGGCTGTTATTAACAATGTCAAGATTTTGTGTGTTATTTCAGTATATCTCTAACTTGCCGGATTTTGAGGGATTTGGAAAGCTGGATGATATGATTGATTACTTTGCAAGAGGGCTTTATGGGAAACCAGATGGAGATAAGGAATATGAAATAAATGATTATGGTGAATATATTAATGAAGTGTTTCTTTCTTTGGCTATGAATGATTATACAAAGAAAGTAGATATTCCAAATCAAGAAGCTTTTCTTCCTGTCGATTTGGAAATGGGAAATTTTGAAACATATTATTTTATAGCGGCTTTTGTTAACTTGCAATCTTATATTTTTGATAAATTAGATGAAGAGGATCTTGATATGGATATACAATTTGTGGCAAATGGAATTTTAGCTGATTACTATTACCGTACAACCGATGTAGATATCAAGGAGGAAAGGAAGATACAAGAAGAAACAAAACGTATTTTTTCTGATTATGATTTTGTAAAGGAAGAGCCAGACAAAGAGAGATTTCAAGAAAGAATTGAGAAGTATAAAAAGATTATGCTGATTTAGTGTTACTGTTCGCTCGCAAGCTTTACACTTGCTGTCAAGCTATGCACCAAGAATGAAATTATGCAAGATTTTGGTTCATGCATCGAAGATGCATTTATAACGATTTAGTTATGGACTGCATTTCTAGATAGGGAGGAAAAAATGGCTGAAAAGAATACAGAAAAGGGAAAAAAAGGGATTATCTCAAAAATATGGGATTTTCTAACAAAGTTAGGATTTCCTAAGAAAAAAGAGGCGATACAAGAATCACCAACGGAGAAAAGTAAGTTGATTAGTTTCCTAAAGGAAGAAGAAAAAAATACATTAAATGAAAAGTCTGAAATAAAGATACCAAACCGTTTGATTGTAGATGGAGAGGAATGGAATATGGAAGACTTCTCTTATCAAACAGCTAATCAGATTTTAGAAAAATTGTATAGTGGACAATATACAAGAATAGAGATAACCTATCAGGAATTTTATGAAAGAAAGGGACGTATGCTCCCACTTAATATGACTTCTTTGGTTTATTTATGTGAAGATGGCAAGGCGGTTATGCAGTACTCTGAAGAAAAAGATTTGTTTACCGGACTTTATTTTGAAAACCGAAATGGAGCAGGAATGGTGGATTCTAATTTATTGCCATGTACTAACTTTCGGGGAAAAGAAATTTATGAACAGAATATTGTGCTGGATCGTAGTATCCTTGGAAATATATGCGTAGAAATGTTCCAGCAGGGATGTATTGATTATGAGATAAATGGCGGAAAAACAGGATTTTTTGACGGGAGATATTTTTCCAATAAAAATGCCTACATAAAATGTCGTAATGAGAAAGGAGAATTTTAAATGAAACAGGAACTTTTAAAAATTATGGAATGTGTAACAGATGGAAATAAGGAACTTATAAAGGAACTGGAAGATTGTATTACAGATACCATAAACTATTATAAAAGTCATCAGGAAGTATTTAAGGAATGGGGAATTGAGAAAGATGAAGAGGAAGAATGGATTCAGTGGATAGCATTGGTAGATATTCTGGAAAGAGAAAATTATGTGGCAGGACGTGACTGGAAAGATGAAAAGGAGGATTTTCTTTACTATATTGGTAATCTGAATGGAATAAAATCGAAAGGGCTAAAGATAGATAGTAATTGGCTTGATGAGGATGGAGAGATTACAGAATGGCTGGAAATTTTAGATGAAAAGTGGGAAAAAGAAGGGATAGCAATGTTTGCATTTGATATTGACAGTGACAGCTATGAATTATTCCCATGTGCAATAGAGAAATTTGAGCAATTGGAAGAATGGGCAGAAGAAGCGGGATTTCGGATTGCATATGGAAAGGATATGTAGACATGTGAATAATTGAGGATTAGGTTTAAAAATGTGTTGATTTATTTCTTACTTGCAGTAGCAGTTTATCTCATGATATACAGCCTATGGGCAATATTGTCCTCAATCAAAATAAATATGGTAAAGGCAAATATAGCTTAGGATAAAAGAACTTCCTTAATCAAATAAGAAGATTAGGGAAGTTTCTTTGTATTTAGAACATTAAAAAAGTTGTATAAAAAGATAAGAAAAAATAAAAAAAATGTGATATTTTTGATTTTTGAGTTGTTATAATAGTGAAAGGTCTTTCAAAGGAACAGATTTTTTGCTTAATCAGGAGGTGAAAATGTGATTTCTAAAGAAGAATACTGTCAGTATGTGGAGAAATATGCAAACATGGTTTTAAGAATTAGTGTGAACTATTGCAAAAGTATTCCAGATGCAGAAGATATGGTGCAAGAAGTTTTTCTAAAGTTATATGAGACAAACAAAGATTTTCAAGATGATGAATATGTAAAAAGATGGATTATACGTGTTACAATAAATTTATGTAAGAATTATCTGAAGTCGGCTTGGCATCAAAAAATACACTTTTTCGACAGTACCAATACAGAGGAAAATCTTGACAATCTGACGGAATTTTTTGAAGAAGACAAGGAAAAAATGGCACTATATTGTGCAGTGAAAAAATTACCGGAAAAATATCGGAGTGTGGTGCATCTCTACTATTATGAAGAGTATCCCATCCGGGATATAGCAGAAATTTTACAAAAAAAAGAAACCACTATTCAAACCAGACTGATGAGAGCACGTAACATGTTGAAAGAGCAATTGAAAGGAGTGTGGCATGATGAATAAAAATAATAAAGAGTATTATCAACGGGTATATGACAGTGTGAATGCTTCTTCAGAGTTAAAAGAAAGGCTGACAGATATGGGAGAAAGAAATAAGATGACAGAAAAACAGAGTAAAAAGAAAGGTATTAAAATGGCAGAAAAGGTAGCTGTGGCAGTTGCCGCTGTTTCTCTTGCAGTACCAACTGGAGCGTATGCGTATGAAAGAATTTCTGATTATTTTAAAATGGAAGTAGAGCAGAACGGATACCAAGTAGATATGGAAGTGAAGAAGACAGATTCATCATTAGAAAAAAAAGATACCATTTTAGTAACAGAAGATACCATTTCGACAACAGAAGAAGCTGCCATTGAGGCAAAAGAAGCAGAAATTTTGGTAAAAAAAGCTGCCATTGCGGCAAAAGAAGCAGCAAAGCCGGTAAAATTGGTATATGATTCTATTGAGGGATATACCCAAAGACAAAAAACACATGGAGGATGGTACGAATTTGCAACAAAAGAAGGATTTGAATCAGGAAAAGAATTTTCAGTAGAAGTGCTTCTAGTTGATGTGGATACTTCAAAGGATTATTTTGTAAATGATGTGGCATACTCTCAAAATATTACAGTAAATGGTAATAAAGGTATATATATTCAAAGAAATGATGTTATAGGAAGTCAATATAAAGAAGATACAGCATATACCCAAAACGTTGTTGTATTTTATGAAGATATGGGATATATTATGCATTTTCATGCACAATCAGGAATGAAGAAGGAACAATTGATAAAATATGCAAATCAAATTACAATTGAAAATTGTAAAAAACAAGAAGGAAACGAAATTTCATGTCTTTCTGAACGGTTAAAAAATGTAGGTGTAGTGAAAAAAGAGACAGAATGGGTAAAACACAATCAGTTAGTAAACATAAAAGAAACTCTAGTGTATGATGGTTTGGAATATGAAGTTTTAAATGTAGATGTGAAAGACAGTATTGCAAAGGAGATGAAAGACATTGCAAAAAATTTGGAGCATAATGAGAATGATGTATCTGTATATGCAAAGAAAGATGGCACATTAAAAACTTATGACCGTGAAACCATAACAGAGGGAGATGGAAAGAACGCACCTTCTAGAGTGGTGTCTAAAACAGAAAATATAGGTCTGAAGTTTGTACTTGTTACATTAAGAGTAAAAAATACAACAAAGAAAGCAGTAGAAAAACAAGTATGTAGAGACTTAGTTTATTTTACAGAGCAAGATAGAAAAACAAAAGTGGATTGCACGGAATATGGAAGACCAAAGGCAATTATGGAAGTAAAACACTATGATTCTATGCCATGTTATTTTAAAGAAACTGATGGAGGAAAAGGATTTTATTTAAAGAAATTAGAAGCCGGAGAAGAGGCAGTTTACCATATTGGATACATGGTAGATGAGGATCAGTTATCACAGATGGCACTTCGGATTGATGATGGCTCTGGCTCTAGTGACAAAACAGCAAAGTATATAAATATAAAAAATAATTAACTAAAAATTGGTTTTAGAAAAAATTACATGTATTAAAAAAAATTTATGAGATAAAAAGGAGATGAAAAATATGGAGAAAAACTCTATGAAGGTTATAACAAGAATACTGTCTGTCCTTATGCTGTCTGTGTCTATGACTGCTTGTAACTCTGTAAGAAGTCTTTATGACAGTACACAAATTCAAGAAAATGAACAGCAAGGTGACAGAAAAGATGAAGTAAAGCAAGCAGAGATATATACAGAGGATGTTGCCACTTCTGGACCAGAGGAAATGAGCATTCTGTCTAAACAGATATGTGGTCTTGGAGAAGAAGTTTCGGAGAGAGATATAGATAAAGGGAAAGTGATTCCAAATGCATTTGTCTACAGGGTCAAAAAGGCAACAATATTTAAAGACATTACTGAAGCAGGTATTTCAGAGGGTATGCTGCCATCTTATATAGAGGGGGATTTTTTTGATGAAGATGGAAAAATAAAGCCTAGTGTAAAGTTTTTAGTTGTAGAAATGACGGTTAAAAATATCTGTGGATCAACAGAAAGGAACATCACCAGTTTCGACCTTCTTTATGCCGATTCTACGAAAGAAACATTGGATAAAACCAGAGAAATTGACTTTTTCGACCTTCCGCTTCCAGCTTATTTTTCACATCCAAGTGGCTCACAGAGGGGGGAAGACTGGCCAGAATATTATCATTATAATTTGCCTGTGGGGCAAAGCAAGGATCTAAAAGTAGGATGGTATATAGATTTCGGTCAATATAATCCATCCAACATATACTTGGTTTTTAATCGTTATGAGGATGAACTTAGAAGATTTGTTAAGCTGCTAGAATAAGGAGGAGAAACATATGTTATGGAATAACATAAAGTTAGAATGTAAAAAGGCAATATTTACTAAATTATTTTTTTTGGTTGTGTTAATAGGTTGTACAATTACAATGTTTAGCCTGCTCCCTCATCTGCAATCCTATTATCGAGATATAAGTAACCTGAAAAAATTTTCGGAAGAATTTTCTTATATCCGTAATCCGATGATGCCAATGGAGACGTTGTTCAATCATTGGATCGGAGGTGAGGCAACTACGCCTGGTTCTACAGATTATTTTTTTCTTTTTCCGATTTTAGTAAGCATACCCTATGGTTGGTCATATTGCATGGAACGGCGAAGTGGGTATATCAAAAATATGGTCATACGAACTGGAAAAGTTCAATATTACTTATCAAAATATATCGCCTTATTTTTGTCTGGTGGTTTAGCAATGGTTATTCCTTTGCTTTTTAACTTTCTGCTTACTGCAATGTTTGTTCCCGCTATAACTCCGGACCCATATTATATAACGGCTTATGGCATAATTTCATCCTCCTTTTTATCTGAGTTTTTTTACACCAGTCCGTTTATATATGTTTTCCTTTATATGTTGGTTGATTTTATATATGGTGGGTTGATTGCCTGTCTGTGCTTTGCTTTTGCCACCTTTGTTAAAAATCAGGTGATTGTTGTATTACTACCGTTTTTTGTTTTGTTAGGTTTCAATTATATATGTACTTCATTTATTTATACATCCTCTATTGTGATTTATACAGAATTATCCCCGATGTATTTTTTACGGCCAGTACCAGCAGTTTATGACACAAATGGTTTTGTTGTTTTTATAGGTGTAGTTATCTTGTTTCTGTTTACTCTAACAGCAACAATTGTAAAGGAGGCATCAAATGAAATATATTAAGTTGTTATGGTTTGATATACGAAATGGAATGATATACAATCCAATGTTGTTTGTCATACCAGTAATGGTAGCCCTTATTGCCTGCTTTGACTTAACTAATCAAATTTCTGCACTGAATGAATTTAAATATTTTGAAACGGGGATAAAAGGAGATTTTGCTGACTACATGATGTATATGTATGGAGGAATGGATAAATATGTTCCTGAACCAGGCAATCCTTTTATTTTTCCTGTTAGGTGGACAGTTGTGTTTTTAGTGCTACCTTTTATTACATTAAATTATCCATATAAAGATATGCAAGGATTTGGTCAGCAGATTTTAGTTAGAACCAGAGGAAGGACAATATGGTGGCTGTCCAAATGTGTATGGAATATTTTGAGTGTTCTAGTATACCATTGCCTTGTTTTTGGAATTGTGGCACTGTTTGGAATTGCCGTGGGGGGTGGTATTTCTGGCGAAATAAACAAGGATTTACAGTATGCAATTTTTCAGATAGCCAGAGACTCTATTTTAGACAATGATGCTCCATGGTCATTTGTTATAATTCTTTTTCCTGTGTTAGTTTCGCTGTGCATCAACTTGTTGCAAATGACCTTGTCGTTGTTCATTAAGCCGGTATTTAGCTTTTTTGTTGTAGCATTTTTAATGATTTCTTCTGCGTATTTTACGTCACCATATCTAATTGGAAATTACGCAATGCCTGTACGATATGATATGGTTATTAAAGATGGTGTCAGCATAACGGTTGGTCTTGTTGTCTCACTTGTACTTATTATTGTAGCTGTCGGTGTTGGTACTATCCGCTTCCATCAATATGATATTTTGAACAAAGAGTAGGATAAATTTAAGGAAACAGAACAATAAAAAGGTATATTTCTTAGCTAAATTTTTTTCAGAAAATACAACTACACTGTGGTATAACGAAGAAAAATATTTTAAGCAATGAGTTGATTGTTATGAAAAAAAGAAAAATGGAAGAGAAAGAAAAAGGAACAGAAAGTTGTAGTTTTTATGATAGTGCAAAATCATTTGTAACTATTCAGGTAGAAACACGCATTTACTGCGTGTTTCGTAAGAAAAAGTAAATTTTACAATGTTTAAGCCCTTTCGCCGAAGGCGAATTATTATGGGCTTAAACGTAACTGTTCATGCTTCTGAACAGTTACAATCATTTTTAAAGAAATGTATAAGTGGATAGAGATTAGATAAATCAACAGGAGATGAAAATATAAGTGAAGAAGAAACGACCGAATCAAAGAAAAAGAATTTTCATTGTTTACACAATGAGAACAATAGTTTTTTTAATAGTT
>CAMWUK010000006.1 GCA_947177415.1 uncultured Clostridiaceae bacterium | reverse complement strand
TAAAGGTTTCGCCTAAAAGGCGAGGGTTTTAACCCCATTATACAGACAATAAAAACGGATAAGCTATGCCTGACCAAAACTGACTCCAGCTAATGCTATCCCACCCAATAAAACAAGAATACACATCCACAATATCCAAAAATCTTGGTATTTGAATCCATCCTGTTACCGCCAGCCATGCATAATAAATCACAATGGGGATTGTCAGGGTGATAAACAAATCCGGAATAAATACTGATACCAAAAGAGCAATTACAGATAATAGGCTTCCCTTAAAGGAACCCGCCAAAAGTTGTACCATATCAAGCCCTATTTGCGGAATACAAGAAGTGATTCCAATCCAGCTTCCCAGTTTTACATACACGGAGATTGCCAGAGACAGTTCCCCAAGGGCAAACCCGAGAAAGTTAATCAGATACCCTCCCACAAAGGCAGATACTATCTTTCCAATCCCATAATTTCTTACATTTCCACGAAGGGTTATATAGTGCACACTCTGCCCTTTCTGTTCTATACAAAAGGATATCCCACCACCTGCCACACAAAGGATGAAGGAAAGAAGTGCAAATCCTTCTGTTCTCCCCATTGTATATAAATCACATACAGTGGTATAGCCAAGATAATACTGCATCAATTCCCAAGCATTCAGCTGAATTCCGATTATCAGCCCCAATATGCACAGATAAAACCGTTTGCTGCAAAAGAGTTTTTCCAATTCTATTTTTATCATTGCTATCATCCATATATCTCCCCTGTCCTTGCATCAAATGTAAGCTTTGATCTTGCTGTACCTGTTCCTTCTGCTATTTCTTCACTATAAACCAGATACCACACAGGCACCCCAGTAAATTCCAATTTGGAGGAATTCCTGATAATCGGAAGATAACACAATCCTATCTCCTTTATCTTAGTCTTTTTGTCCGAACTGCTATTGAAATGTTCTGACACTTTGTTCAGAATATCATATAGAGAAAGGATATCTTTTTCTTCTCCCATCTCTGTCATATCATAAAATGCCCTTCCAGAAACAGATTGTATCCCCTGTCTCCCATACAACACACACATATAGCTCCCACTTAACACAATATTTCCATCCACAGCACTGTCTACAAGAGGCAGATAGCTGTATGGTATACCTTTGTGTCCCTGCGTATATCGAATCAAATACACACCATCTTCCTCTCCCAAAGTTAATTGATATTTCTTTGCCTTCTCCCTGTCATTATCCACTCTTGCAAACTCCTCATAGTATTCGTCTGCGACTTTTTGCAGAAGCTCAGGCGAAAAGGAGTATATGTCAGGCTCTAACACATTTTCTATCTCCTGCCCTTTCAAAAATTTCTTGATTTCCTGACAGACATTTTTATACCCTCCAAAAGCCAGTTCCTTATTTTTCTCAACCTTGTCAAAAAGACCTTCTCTGTCTGTGATAAAGTCATTGCTGATATCTATCTTTGTTCTTTCTGGAAAATCAGCTAGAAAATACAGATTTCTCGCCTGTGCAAAACTATACGCATCACCTTCCAGCTCGGCATTATCACCCTTCAGTGGTGTTCCATCTTCCAGAGTATCCTCCTTTACAAACTTCTCCCGTTTCAAAACCTTAGGGTTCCCCAAAAGTTTCAACAAATCATCCAGACATTTCGTTTCATCAAACAAATGCCTTCTCAGGACTAGTTCTTCTGCCCTCCAATCCGTCAGTTCTTTGGAAACCTCCAAAAAGGCATCAATCTCTATACCTCCCCCATTCAATTCCAATTCCAGATGTTCCGGCATATCTTTCGGCAGTTTGTCTTTCCATTCCTCCAAAGCATCTGCCTTAATATTTGTATCCTCTGCCACCTGCCGCTCTGTGGTGGCACAGGCAGACAGAGACAATACAATAGCGAAAAACAAACTGTACAGCAGAGACTGTTTTGGCACTTTTTTGATTATCCCCATATACATTCTCCTCCCTGAATTGATTTTATGTTATACATATTTTTCTTTCAGTCATAACTGTTCAGAACCATGAACAGTTACGTTCTAAGCCCATGAAAATTCGCCTTTGGCAAAGGGCTTAAAACAATCAAAATTTACATTTTGCTACGTAAACACGCAGTAAATGCGTGTTTCTACCGAAATAGTTACTTTCAGTCGTACTATTCATATTTCACCAGAATACACATTTTGCAAATATATGCTGATAAACTAGCAAAATATGAATGTATGACAATTAAAATTTTTGATACCATATTTGATTATAAATGATAAATCTTAAAAAAAGCCTAGATTTTTCTTACATTTTTCTTAAATCGCTACTATTCATAGTCAACTCCACACACATGTGTAAAACTATCCAGCTTTGCCAGATGTCGCAGTAAAATACACATAACAATACAGGCAGGTCTGTGCAGTAAATGCACAGACCTGCCTGAACTGTTACGATTTATTTGAGATAGTTGCTATCTGGGAAGTTATGACCCACATCTGTTACAGCCCTAACAGATGACAAACTACTATCTGATACAATATGCCCATCTTCTATTCTTAAAATTCTTTTTGTTTGCTTTGCTACATTTTCATCATGTGTAACCATTACAATTGTTTTTCCCTGTTGATTTAATTCTTCTAATATATTCATGACTTCCCTGATGGTTTTGCTATCTAATGCTCCCATATGTTTTTTCATCTACATAGTAGTTCTTGGTAGTTTGCACCACTATAAACAGGGCAGACAAAGTCTGACCTGTTATGCATCATTTCATTATTCCTTCTTGCAAAGAAACAATTTCGTCACAGAGAATACTAATATCATCTGCATGATGTGATGTGATAATAATTAATTTATCTTCTTTCTTATAATCCAAAAACAGATTACGCAACATAACCACAGTAGATTCATCCAAAGCATTAAAGGGTTCATCCAATATCAATAATTTTTGATTTTCCATAATTGCCTGAATAATACCAATCTTCTGTTTCATCCCAAGTGAATACTTTTTTAATGGCTTTTTAGAGTAAGGATCCAATGAAAACATTTTCATAAACTCTATAATCTGTTCTTGGGAAATACTTTTTTTAATATCCGCTAAAATTTTAAGATTTTCCAAACCCGAAAGTTGCTCCAGCAACTCTGGTTTTTCAATAATAATACCCATTTCCGGTGGGAATGAAATGTCTTTATGCAATACTTTACCATCCACAGAAACCGTTCCTTCTGTTGGACGTATTAATCCTGCAATAGAACGCAAAAGCATAGTTTTCCCACTTCCGTTATTTCCTACAATTCCATATATCTTTCCACTATAAAAATCTAAATTTATATCTTTTAACACAACACAGTCTTTCAATGTCTTGGTCAATGTTTCTACTTTAATATGCATATTATTCAACTCTCCTTTTTTTGAAACATCATTATACAGAAATAGATTTCTGCAATTATATATAGAGAACATATAAGTAAATTTATATACATTTCATTTATTATCATTTTGGATGGAAATATTGTAAATATTCCTATTTTGATACGTGATAAAAAGACACCTAAAACAGAAATAGCAATCATTGTCATAAATGTATTAGCCTCATCTGTTTTTATCATAGAAATGACCTGTATTAAGGAACAGCAAATACACATTATATATCCCCTAAACCCAAGTTCCAAAGCTTGAAAAACATCTATCCCGAAGATATCCAAACCACATACCACTGCAGATATTCCAAAGGCAATAACAATTAGTCCAATAAATACTATATTGATTAAAAAGATGTATTTTAGCAATTTATATATTAATGTCTTTCTTTTTTTATATCTAATAAGAAAACAGGTATTTTTCCTCAAGAAGCACATTATGGAATCCAGATTAAGGTATTGTAGCAATGCGATACTCATTACAAATGCCAGAATCAATATCATTCTTCTCAATGGGTAACCTCCAAAAAGCACCCTGACTGCATCTAATGCATCCACTCCTTCTATTTTTATAAGCATAAGAAAGGTAACAATCAGGGAACATAATGTTATTCCATATTTGAACCTTCCATTTTTGATAATCGCCTTTGTCATAATATATCCTTTCGTACACTAACCTTGTATAAATAGAACAAAAGAACTGCTATCATTGTAATTAAAACCACATACGCCCCAAAAATATCACTATCCCAAAAAATCCATGAAAAGACAATATTGAAATCATTTCTGGCATACTTTCGTATTTCTGGCACTATTACTACCATTTCCAGTGCCGGAATTAAATCTGCACCAAGATAGGAGTTGCCAGACAAATATTTATTCCCCGACCTGCTAAATATCTCTGCAATAATACTGACAAGGATAAATCCAAGCAAATACCGGAAAAATTTATGTATGATATCTAATGCTGTCATTTCATGAAAATGATTATATTTTATAATGGTAAACAAATTCACAAGCATAAACCATGTACATAAGTAAGCAAATGCAAATTTACATTTCCTGCTAAGTAATGTAGTGGCTACTTTTGTTCTCTGTCCTATCCTGATCATGGCTGGAACCCTCATCTGCCTGTCAATATATGCTGTACCAAACACATATAATGGCACTAATCCAAGCATGTATAACTTATACGCAAAAACATTTGCCAGCCAATCTGATTCATCCGTACACACACAAAGCAAAAGAAATAGTATAACCAAAAAACAGGATAATGTAACAACAGTTAATGGTATAATGACTTTTCTGAAATTCATAATGTTTCCCCATTCCTTATGTATCCAACACCAAGCAACACCAAATCAACCAGTGCCACCACCAAAAATACTATGATAACATCCATACTTTGAATATTGTTTGTAAGTGCACTTGCAGCTCTTGGTTGGATGATTACACTCAGTTTATAATTCAAATGATCTATTAACAAAAAAGTTGTACCATAATTTATCAAATACAATGCAATAAAAGGAAACAATATGGCTACATACCTATTTTTCAAGTTAATTATCTCATGAACAGCAAGGGCAAATAATGAGAGCAATGCAATAGCCAGTGCATTCAAGAAAACATAAAGCATTACCATGCTTAATGGATTGCTTTGATAAAATGGATAAGAGAACATTTCTTTTTTTGGAATTAAATACATATACTGCTCTGTTTTAGGTGCATCAGCAGAAAAAGCAAAATAAGTAACTATAATGTTTATTGAGAAAAGTATGAAAAAATTTATCCATGTAACAAGGAAAGTCGCAGCAATTTTTGATATATAATATTTCGCTTTGCTGTTACGAATAATCAACCACTTATACACCGAAGACTGTCGTTCATTATAGAAAACCAGACCTGTGGATATAACCGGAAGCACAAAAAGCAACGTATAAACTACTGTATTCCCCCAACTGGAAGAATTCATTAAAAGCCAAAACTGAAAAGGATTTGCACCGATTTCTTCAAAAAAATTTTCATAACGAGCATTAATTACATAAACCGATATTGGATCTGCAATCATAACAACCAAAAGAAAAACCAGCATCCATTTCACCAGTTTGTTTTTGTAAATTTTCTTAACATCTGTTATAAAATATGACATATCTTTCTCCCCCCCCCTTATCCAAAATAGCACGAACTATCCTACACCTACAGTACTAACAACAACCTCAAACTAACCCTTGAGACTGTATCCCAAGGGTTAGTCACTATCCTCTTATACACATCAAACACTTTCGTTACTATATCATAGTTTAATGCGGACACCACCTTCCTGTTACTGCCACTTCATAGGAAAGCTTCACCGGATTATCCAAGTTAAGCAAAACATTATTCCCCACAGCAGGTACCTCGGAATACTTAACAGATGTTAATCCCTCTCCAACTTGGTTATATGGGCTTGAATAATTATATCCTGTTATTGGTTGTTCTGCCCATGCACATACTTTGTCGGTACCTTTTCCAATTGATTGAAATCTGATACAAAAATGCTTTACAGTACTTTCTTTTCGTATCGTACTTATTTCCACATCCCCCTGATTAGCTGGCAATTTCGTAGAAAAGTCTGCTGCTGCCGCAAAAATAGTTAAGGACATACACATCGCCAATGCAACACATGTTATTGTACCAATAGAAATTTTTCTTACGTTATCCATTTACATTCCTCCAATCTTTTGTTTTTATATAAAGTAACTATGTTCAAGTGAAAATTCGATTATATGTACAAGGGATAATCTTGATTAAAAAAGAAGAACTTAATCATCGAACACAAGTAACATCTCTTATCCGCTTATTGTTTTATTCATCAACCTTCTTCAAAAACATTATATGCACTATCTTTATTAACGTCAATATTATTTTGTAAAATCCGGTATCTTTTCTCCAATGGCAACATGAACCGGCAAATTTCTTGCAACCACCTTGGCACAATCATAACGATTGCTAATGTTGTTAATATTATCAGCATTATTTTCATCACTTTTAGTATGTACTATCTGTTTACCATTCACAAAGGCAGAGTGGGCAAAGGTATCTGTTGCCGTGTGTAGTGCCATATATACCGTTATCATCTATATTTTCGCACATAAGATCATAATCATACGAAGATAATTCAGGAACTATAGCAGTGGCAAAATATGTACCCTAATTATAAAATCTTCTTACTATTTTTATCAATAAAAATATATTACTAAATATATTTGTTTTTTGGGCTATTTAAACCTAAATTTTTCCCACATCCATAACCATATTCCTTCTTAAATATGTTATTCTATGGTATAAGTAACTCTTCATTTAATAAAATTGTTGGATTCTCTTTTTCTCTCTACTTTATTGTCAAATCACAAACTAACCATTCCATCCATATAATAGAAATTATTCTTTTCTTTTCTCTGACTCTGTAATATAGTAGCATTGTGCCATATCTATATCCCCCACCTCCTCGTAATAGAGTAACCTTGAAGTTCCAAAAACATATTAAACCAACACTCCCCATCCTATTAAAAATATTCCACCCACCACAAAATTGAATAAATATTATGTAATGCTTTTTTTGATGTAACTTATCTCATAAGTAATCATCAAATCCCTTCAAGGTTACTCGCACATTCGTTGGATACTTCCAACAAGACCCTCTGACGGAATACCTTTTGTCAGAGACCATTTTGTTTTGTTACCATACAACATTGTATTTCGTTACATTGTCATTCTATAACACTTTTATATTTTTGTCAACATATTTTGCCAATATTCAAGAAAATCAACTTTCTGCAGACAGGAGAAATATTGTAGTGATTGTACTGTTTGCAAAATTGGCAAATGCAGATGACTGTTTAGACCTTTTATTCTTCTCCCTTATTCTCCAATTTTCAAGCACAAAAATAAGACGTATGAATTAACATACATCTTAAAGTTTGATATTCTTATTATTATAAATACAAAAGAGATAAACCATATTAAAGGACTACTTGACCAACAAGCCAATAAGCTCTAATTCTTCAAATATTTTTGACATTCTACTCATTGCTTGCTCTGTATTATGTAGATGTTTCCTTATTAAATACTAAATATCGGTAGCAAAACTAGCTGTTATATACATATTCTCTACCTGATTAGCTGCTAAGATAAATATTTTTTCTGCTACTTCTCTAAATGGTTCTCTACTTGTCTGTGCATCAATTATTATATTTGTGTCAATAAGTATTTTCATTATTTACTATTCAACCTTTCTACTCTTACATCATCTAAAGTAGCCTCAATTTGCATTTTACTCACATATATCCTTCTTTTTCCAGCCTTTTCTTAAGTTCCTTTCGTAACCTGTGCAGCACAACTTTCACTTTGCTTTTACTGATATCAAACAATTCTGCTATTTCCTCCACAGAATCTCCATACCAGTATCTTGACACAAAAATTCCCCTCTTTTCTTTTGACAATTCCAAAAGCCAATTGTTAATAATAGATGCAAGCTCTTTTACTTCTAATTCCATTTGTACATTTTCAGAACTTTCCATTACAGTTCTGTATTGGTTGCCTTTTGTTTTCCTATTGGATTTGTCATCAAACAACTCTGTCAATTCATCAAGAGATATTTTATAATGGGTATTTCTTTTTTCTGCCCAGTTAAAATGGTATTTTTTGATGGCAAGATTTCTTGCTGTTTTCATAAGATATGCCCGGAAGCAGGATGGACGGTTTGGAGGAATGCTGTTCCAGACAGCAAATAGTACATCATTGATACATTCTTCCGTATCCTCCCGGTTTCCAACAATATGAAATGTCATTATGTCCAGCATCTTTCCATATTGTTGTTTGATCTGCAATAATGCCCTGTCTGAACGCTGAAATAATAACTCCATAATTTTTTCATCCTCCATTTTTTCTTCACCTCCTCTATATAAACCTTATCATTCACACCATAGATGTGAACTGTAACGGAATACAGCCTATTTAGCAGATAAATACCTTTTTACCACCTTTTCCATATAGTCCGCAAATGTGTCTTCTGTATAAAGGTAGAATTTTTCCGCCATGCCATTTTCTTTCTTATCCATCTCAACCTCTGCCTTATTTTTTTCCTTTGACAGAACAGTCCAATCACTTCCGGCAATATACTTATGGTCAAGAGTAATCTCTATTTGTTTATGGAATGGATGATAGATAATCCCCACCCTGCTTTGCTTCTTAATATTTCCTGAAAGTAGTTTTTCTCCACTAAGAAGACGTATTGTATCCTTTCCCTCATATAATGGCAGTACATACGACTTTCCTATTTCTAAATAAAATGCCAGTGTGCTAAAACAGGCAACCGATTCTTCTTCTATAATTACCTTATCTCCCTTTTTGTAATTTCCATACCATACATAATCAATCTCCACTTCATATACAATTGTATATGCTTTTCGTGTTCCTGTTTTATTTTTTTCAAACTTATCTTCTTTCACTTTGTATTCATACTCTTTCACATAAGCCTTTTTTATGGTCGCTTCTACAATACTCCGACCGTCTGCCAACATACTTTCCTCAAATTTTTCAAGCATCGTATCCTCAAATACTATAATATCTGATATATGGTTAATATTATCTATAGTTTCCGTAACTTTGGCAAGTTTTAAATCTTCATATTTTATCGAGGATGGTAACCGCTCTTCTTCCTTTAATATGGCAGGTGTCTGGCTGACCTCTATGCTCTGGTTTGTATTTTCACCTACAAAAAAATAATATTGGCTCATTCCCCAAATTCCAACAATAAGTAACAAACTGGCTGCAGCTACAAGTGCTTTTGTCTTTATCCGCCTTTTGGGTATCTTTGGGGGCACCTGTTTTTTTGATATATGCTGTTCCATTACTTCCTCCACAATTTCATCTTCTATATGTTCCATAGCTTGCTCAAATAATTCTTTTTTCATATAGAACAACCCCTTTCTTCCATTTACAAATATAATTTGCTTATATCATTAGTACCTATTTTTTATAAAAGGTTACACCTAATATATATTTTGTGCTAACTGTTCAGCCGGGTAAAAGTATATGTGCAAATTGCGCGAGTGAGCTTGCTCATAGAGGGCAATTTGTGCATATACTTTTATGTGCTTAACGCCGTTCATGAATAAAGTGTCCAGCCAGAAAAAATATTTTTAGCCAATTTGTATATTCTGGCACTTTATGAATGAACCCGGCTGAACTCTTACATTAATTTACATAATTCATGTTGTTTTTCTTGACACACACTATAAAACAATATATATTATTAATAAATACTAACTAATCCTAGGAGGATGTTGGCTATATGAGCAGAGCTAAAAATAATAACCCAAAACTGACAGGCAGAGAAATGGACATTTTGAATATCCTATGGCAGGCAGAACATCCCCTGATTGCTTCTGAAATTGCAAAATGGGATGATACATTAACTATAAATACTGTGCAAGCAACACTTCGTAAATTATTGAAAAAGGAACTTGTGGAAGTGGCTGACATCGTATACAGTGGTACTGTACTAAGCAGAAGTTACCGTCCGACTGAGGCTTCAAGAAATCTTGCCGTACAAGAATTTTCTTCCCAGTTCCGCAGCTTTCATAAAATGATTCCTATTCCACGGTTTGTTGCATCTTTGCTTGGACAGGAAACAAATGATGCGGTTGCTTTGCAGGAAATTGAACGTCTGGAAGAAGTAATAGCCAAAGAAAAGGAACGGATACTTAAGAAAAAATAGGAGGATCAAAATGCACTTTACAGTTTCTTCCCTTCTAAATGTTATTCTTTTATCAGGAATTTCTGTATTTTATTTATGGTTTTTGTTGAGGCATCAGTACTTTATCAACCGTTTATCGTTTACTCTTTCATTCATCTGCTTGGGATTATTGATTTTGCGAATTTTTATCCCTGTAGAATATATATTTACCAAGAGCATTTATGACAAGAATGTTCTTCCTGTTGTACAGAATGTTCTTCAACATAATTTAGTTACTTTAGGTAAGCACCCATTTCATGTCTCTCATTTTCTTATTTTTATATGGATACTGGGAGCCATCATGGCTTTTTTTGTTCAACTGTTTAACTATTTAAATTTTTACCATTTTGTAAGAAAATCACAAATAATACAAGATAACAGAATAGAAAATATTCTTAGCAGGATAATAAACACCCAGAAAAAGAAAAAAATATTTCAAATCGTACATACAGAACATATTCCATGTCCTATGATTATAAGACTGAGGAATTATTATATCCTGTTACCTGAGATTTCTGTGTCTGATGAAGAATTAACCTACATCCTAAAACATGAGATAGCCCATGCCTATCATGGCGATTTATGTATAAAAGCATTTGTAAATTTCCTATGTATCTTGTATTGGTGGAATCCTTTGATACATCTTCTGGAAATACAAATGGATAAATTATTGGAGCTTCGTGCAGACTATTATATTACACAAAAGATGACACCATCTGAGCGAATCGCATATTCTGAATGTTTGGTACATATTGCAAAGGAATGCAAAAAGCTTCATTCTGTGCCAATTTCCTTATCTTTTACCGGAAGAAAAACATCCACTTTGACTCAACGTATCCATTTTATCCTTGAGCAGAGAACCAAAAAGAATTTTTTTCTATCCTGTATGATTCTCTTTCCATTTTTACTGACTATTGCTTTCTCTTATTGTTTAATCTTTGAGCCAACTCATGACATGCCGCCAGAAGATGCAGATGGTTCTGTTGAGTTAACACCAGAAAATGCTTATTTTATTCATGTATCAGAAGATTGTTACCATCTATATCTGGATGGTAAGTATTGGGCTACAGTTGATCACGTTGATATCGGAGTAGATTTACCAATTTATGAAAGTGAGGAGAATTTACCATGAAAAAATATTTTTGTTGTTGTCTTGTTTTATCTATGCTAATTGTATCTTTTATATTTGCAGATGGCAGTCTGGCATATAACCAGACCTTTAACTGTTCTGTAACCCAGCCTCTCCATTATGCCCTGCCTACAGAGGAGGACACTGTATCCCCTTGTAGTGATGACATACGCTGGTGTTATAAAGTAATAGACGGTGTACTTTATCGCAGGAAGTATAATTACACAAAGAAAACCTGGATTGGGAAATGGGAGCGGGCATAATTCGATAGCCAAATATTACTGTAATCATATTCTACTCCGATATCACAAAAAACAGAAGGCTTTTACACCTTCTGTTTTTCTTTGTCCAATTCTGCTTAATATTTGAACAGATACATTTTTGTCTATTTACATATTACTATCCGCAGTAACATTTACATTACAATCTCTTCATCAACTCTGCTCTTCTCTCTTCAAATCCAGGCTTGCCAAGTAAGGCAAACATATTCTTCTTATAGCTTTCTACACCTGGCTGGTCAAATGGGTTCACACCCAAAATGTAACCACTTACACCACAAGCAAATTCAAAGAAATAGAACAATTGTCCTAAATAGAATTCATTCTGCTCTGGCACATGAACTAAAAGATTTGGAACTTGTCCATCTGTATGAGCAAGCATAGTTCCTTTCATAGCACTCTTATTGATAAAGTCTACACTCTTTCCAGCCAAATAGTTCAAACCATCTAAGTCAACATCTTCTTCTTCCATGATAATTTCACATCTTGAATTCTCAATGTCTACAATAGTTTCAAACATAGTTCTCTGTCCATCTTGAATAAACTGTCCCATAGAATGCAGGTCTGTAGTCAGATCTACAGATGCCGGGAAAATACCCTTCTGGTCTTTTCCTTCACTTTCTCCATATAACTGTTTCCACCATTCTGATACATAGTGCATAGAAGGTTCATAATTTGCTAAGATTTCAATACCTTTTCCTTTGCGGAGTAATAAATTACGGATAGCGGCATATAAAACTGCATCATTTTCCATAAAAGGCTTATTCAGGCATTCTTCTCTCATGCTTGCAGCACCTTCCATCAATTTTGTAATGTCTGCACCACTTACTGCAATTGGAAGTAAACCTACTGCTGTCAATACAGAGAAACGGCCACCAACATCATCTGGCACTACAAAACTTTCATATCCTTCTTCTGTTGCAAGGTTCTTTAATGCTCCCCTTGCTTTATCTGTTGTTGCGTAAATTCTTTTGTTTGCTTCTTCTTTTCCGTACTTCTCAATTAATTTCTTCTTAAATACACGGAAAGCAATAGCTGGCTCTGTTGTAGTTCCTGATTTACTAATCATATTAATAGAAAAATCTCTGTCCCCAACTACATCTAACAAGTGAGAAATATATGTGGTACTAATATTATTTCCAACAAAATAAATTTCTGGTGTCTTACGAACTTCCTTGGATACATTGTTGTAAAAACTGTGTCTTAAAAATTCAATTGCAGCTCTGGCTCCTAAATAAGAACCTCCAATACCAATTACTAAAAGCACTTCCGAATCATTCTGAATCTTTTGTGCTGCTTTTTGAATACGGGCAAATTCTTCCTTATCATAATCCACTGGAAGATCAATCCATCCTAAGAAATCATTTCCCGCACCAGTCTTACTTACCAATGTCTTCTTTGCATTCTCCGCAATGTTCTCCATCATGTTTAATTCTGCATCATTCACAAAGCTCTTTGCTACAGAATAATCAAACGTAACTTTAGCCATTTCCTGTTCCTTCTTTCCTAATATTCTATGGGTTTCTTATTCCACTCGTATGTATATTTTATCAAAAGCCATTAGGCTTGTCAATTCTTTCCAATGCAGAATATACAAGTCTTGTAACAGTTCAGCCATTTACTCTACATTTCCAAGATACTCTTTCAAAATATCTTGCAGAATCCTCTCTTCCTCTGGTTGGGTTTCCATATTTATTTGTGGCTCTGTTTTTACTTCCTCCTCTTTTCCCTTTCCTGTTTTTGCATGTTCCTTTGCTTTCTCCTGATTCTCTTTTATTACTTTTTCTTTTAGACTTTGCTGCTCTTTTTCTGCATTCTGTTTTTCCTCAAGTCTGCGTTTTTCATTTTCTAAACGTTCCTGTTTTAATTCCTCTACTAATTCTGCTTTCATACGTTCTAATTCGGAACGTTTATCACTTTTCTTTTGCTTTTTCTGTGTTTCCTTCTTTGTTTTTTGCTCTAATTTTTCCATCTCTTTGCGATACTGTAAACTCCACTCTGGATTCTCTTTTTCCTTTTCCAGACGTACCTGATAAATATTCTCTAAATAGTCACACAAATTTAAGTGGATAACTTCTTTTTTTGTGGACACATTCCCAAATTTCCAGAAAGTTATTAACAATGTTAAAGAGATACCTCCCTGTATCATGTATCGAATTATCACATTTTGTCCACATCCCCCTAACATAGCCAAACCAATTGCCAATACAGCCGTTCCTCCTGCTATAGTACATAGTTGTCCACATACTCCTTCCCATGTGCATAACTTTATTCCCATTAATTTTTGCCTGTACACATATTTATCCACAAATTTATCCACATTATTCACATTCATACCCATACGATGGCATAATTCATACTTCTTTTTAATATTTTCTGTCAATTCATGCTTTTCTACACCAATTTTCCATGTCCTTCTAAGAAAACTGCCATATTTTATTCCCAGTATCACCTCCATGATTATCCCTATTCCTCCCAATGCGAGAAGAATATACCCAGTAACTTCACTTGTCATTATTGTTTGCAACATAATTTTTCTCCTTTCACTAAATCGTGGATAATTCCACATCAGTTACTGTTCACAGATTCCCTGTGCCCAGTAACGATTTCAGCCTATTATAAATGCATCTTCGATGCATGAGGCTGAAATCCTACATAATATCATTCTTGGCACATAGCTTGACAGCAAGTGTCAAGCTTGTGTGTGAACAGTAATCCACATCGTTCATATCTCTACATAACAAAAAAAGAAACCCAATTTTTGTGTATTTTATCTCTTCTACTGTTTCTTACACAAAAATTGCGTTTCTTCTTATTTTAAATAAATGTAACTGTTCAGAACCCCTCATGTGGACATCAGTCCAATAAAAGTGAGTATACAAATTGCATTTAATAAATAAATTTATTTATGCAATTTGTATATCACTTTTGCAGGTTCTGAATAGTTACAAATAAATATGTATACTACTTTATATCCTTTGTTCATGCTTAAAGCTGTAAATATATTCCCGGTAAATGCCTATGCCGCCTTCTGCGGCACCAGTCGGAATGAAAATGTCAATTATTACTATATCATATTTTTTTCTCTTTGAAAAGACAAAAGAACCTAAAATTTATCGACAAAACCCTCCAAAACTCGGGTTTTACAACTGTTTCATCATACCGGTTACCAAATGTACCGTATGCTCTATTGCCTTTGCCTCAAACTCACTGTAATCCATGGTAGCACTATTATCTGCTTTATCTGAAATTGCACGGATAATTAAGAATGGAATCTCATTAAGATAACAGACCTGTGCAATGGCTGCACCTTCCATTTCTGTACAAAATCCTTGAAATTCTGACACCAAAAATTCCTTTTTCTTATTATCTGACACAAATTGGTCACCACTTACTACACGTCCTACAAACGCTGCAATATCTGGATTCACTTCTTTGTTTACCTTTCTTGCCAAATCAACTAAAGTTTCATCTGCTATAAAAGTGGATTGCTCCATTCTTGGAATCACCCCAGGTTTATATCCAAATCCTGTAGCATCCATGTCATGTTGCAAACAGTCTTTAGATAATACAATGTCTCCAATGTTAATTTCATTTTTTAGAGAACCAGCAATTCCTGTATTAATTATACCTTCCACCTGAAAATCATCCACTAAGATTTGTGTACAGATTCCAGCATTCACCTTGCCAATTCCACTTCGTACCACAACCACATTTTTGCCGCTAAGTATACCTGCAAAAAACTCCATTCCTGCTTTCTTCTCAATTTTTTCCACTTGCATATTTTCTTTTAAGCGGCTTACTTCTTCATCCATTGCTCCAATGATACCAATTTTTTTCATTGCTTAAACCTAACCTTTCTATTTTCAGACTTATTTCAATATTTCACTCAAAGTATTAAACAATATTTTAACATCTATAGGTTTTGCTATATGACCATTCATCCCGCACTTTAAAGCCTCCTGCTTATCTTCTTCAAAAGCATTGGCAGACATAGCTAAAATTGGTATAGATGCCAGTTCCTTATTCTCCAGTTTACGAATCTCTTTTGTCGCTTCATATCCATTCATTACTGGCATTTGAATATCCATAAGCACCAACTGGTAATATCCAGGTTCAGAATTTTTTAACATATCTATTGCAATTTGCCCATTCCCGGCAATCTCAACACAATATCCTGCCTCACTTAAAATTGCAACAGCAATTTCCTGATTCATTTCAATATCCTCTACCAGCAAAATACGCCCTGTCGAAATATTCTTTTTGTCTATACTAAAAGTTTTTTCTTTTATTTCACTGGCATCTGCCTTTTTTTCAGTATTCAGACGGAAGGTAAAGGAAACTGTAACTTCTGTGCCAACACCTTGCTCACTTTTCACTTCAATAGTTCCCTGCATCATATCTATAATATTCTTTGTAATTGCCATTCCAAGTCCAGTACCCTGAATCCTGCTAATTGTAGAATTTCTTTCTCTCTCAAAGGGTTCAAAAATATGCGATACAAATTCCTTGCTCATGCCAATACCAGTATCCTTAATGTAAAACTCATAACTTGCACAACCTGCAGGTGCTTCGGATTTTTCAGTAACTCTCAGGCTAATCATGCCTCCCATATCTGTATACTTTACAGCATTGCTAAGCAGATTCAATAAAACTTGGTTAAGCCGAAGCTTATCACACCAAATCTCTTCATTTTGAATATGTACTGTATCTATATTTAATTCCAGCTGTTTTTCACGAATATCTGCCTGTAAAATGTTATGTAATCCTTGTAAAATCTCTGACAGACTGCATGGATTCTCTTCTAAGTGTATCTTGCCACTTTCGATCCGGCTCATGTCCAAAACATCATTAATAAGATTCAGCAAATGCTTTCCTGATGTTTGAATTTTGACTAGATACTCCTCTACCTCTTTCTTACAATCAATATGGTTGATTGCCAAATTTGTAAAACCAACGATTGCATTCATCGGAGTACGGATATCATGGGACATATTAGAAAGAAATACACTCTTGGCCTTATTGGCCTTATTGGCTTGTAAAAGTGCTTCTTCCAAAAGCCTTTTCTTTTCCATTTCATTGCGGATTTCCTCATCTACACTGTGGAATCCCAAAACAACACCATGACTGTCCTCCCATTCTCCTGCCCGCACAGCCTTCATTTGAAAGTATCTTATTTTATCGCTGCAAAGAGTACGGTAATTGATATGATAGATGTTTTTTTGTGCCAGTTCTTTTTTGAGATTATCTGTAGAACATGCTTGCCGTAACAACTCTCTATCATCCTCCAAAACACATCTTTCTATATAACGTTCCATACTTTCTTTTAATGACAACTTCCCCATAAAAATAGACTCTAATACATAATTTTCGCACTCTGTTATCCGAAGTGTGTTACCCATACCTGTATCAAGATCAAAAAAACAAACAAGATTATAATCTATGCTTAGTGCTTGAATCAATTTCATTTGTTCCTTTTTTTCTTGTAATTTTTTTATAGTACAATCCAAAAGAAACCGCTGATAATATAATTCCCCATGCTCCTTTATAAGCTTAATATTGCCCATAACATGTAATATTTCTCCATCAGCATGCTGTACACGATACTCCACACTGATGCTATCTCCCTCTTTTTTCAGTTTCTCAATGCATTTCACAAGTTCTTCTCTATCATCATCTACAACAGATGCTGCAATCATATCAAATCCATTTTCCATTAATTCAGCTTGGGACTCATATCCTAAAATTTTTAATGCAGCTCTATTTATACTGATAATACGTGAACCATCTATTGTATGACACAAAATTCCACAATCCATTGTGGTAAAGATGGTCTCCAAAGTTTGATTTTTTTTGATTATCTCCTGTTCGTAAGCACGTTCCTGTGTCACATCAATTGCCACACCAACGGTTCCCATTACACTCCCGTCAAGATTATATAATGGAGACTTGTATGTTGTAAGCAATCTCATACCATCTCCTGTTTTAATTGCCTCCTCAGATATACAGGTCTTTCTCTTACTCATAACCTCTAGTTCGGATTCCACACAAGCAGGATCATCTTGTTCAACATCCCATATATAAGCATGTCCACGACCCTCTACCTGTTGCTTCGTTTTATTAACTATTGCACAGAAACTGTCATTTACCTTCTTATGTATACCTTCTTTATCTTTATACCAAATGAGGTTTGGAATATTGTTAATAGTAGACTCTAAATACTGATTAGTCTGCCAATAATCCTTACTCATTTTATAGTTCTGTTGCCATCTTAGGAAACGGAATCTTACTTCCTCATCTGCCATGGGCATCATCCATATATCCTTAATCACAGATAAATTGTCTGACAAATGTACTATCTGTTCCTTATCCGCAAGTACAATAAGCTCAGCTTCCTGTTTTTTAACTAAGGCTAGCATCTGCACTGCTTCTTTTATATTCAAATTCCGGATGTCAGCCATAATCACATCTGCCTTAGCTGCCAATGCTTCTTCAGGCTCATCGCTTTCATAGAACTCATGTGTAAAATGTTCAAGTGGGGACATCTCTTTTATATTTTCAAAAACGGTGCTCTGATAACCTATTAAGTAGAAATGAATCTGGCAATGATACATACCTGTTTCCTCCCTATTCTTTGCAAATTATTTGTATAGTAATTGTTTCCATCTATTTAATCTTCAATGATTCACATTCTGGTGTATTATCTCATTTAGTTTCTGTTCTTCCAATTAAATGATACCATACTCTATCCATCTATATTTATTCTAACAAGTATGCAGACCCATGTCAATATTAGCAACATGGCATTACTTGTATAAGATTAGCGTTGCATGGACAGGGATTTTTTTAACAGGTTTCCCACCTTTCTCTAACATGCTATGTATAGATATGTTTCGCTTCGTATGAGCAGATAGATAACTGCCCACCAAATCATTGTTTTTTTATTTGGTGGACGTCTCCTTAAAACCTTATAAAAAGAAATAAAGCCGATAAACTATGATTTTACTTCACAAGTTCATCGGCTCTGCAGCTGTGCATCTGGTTCTTTGATTCTATTCCAAAAACAACCAACACTTTGTTTATCTCTCCTAAATGCATATTTTAAGCAAATTCTACGCTTCGTTTACTACTTCTCGAACTGAAAAATCGGGATACGAGATCTACAATATTCCCAGAAATATATTAATTTGTAAATTTCTTTTTCAAATAGAATTTTTCTAAAACTATTTGGTTTTCTTAGATATGATGACAATAATGCATAAGGTATTAGAAATGAGAGCCATAATCCATATAAATATCACTGCAACAATCTCCTTAGCTTTTTCAACAACTGTTAATTCGCTTCCATTTGGCAATAGAAACATACTGGAAATCGCAAGCAAAGAAATTATCCCCATAACAATAAGTATAGTATTTTCAAATTTCTTTTCCTTTGCTTCTATCTCCTCCAATGTATATGTAATATTATTTTCAGCTGCTTCTTTATAATCTTCTTCATTTAGTTTTTCTCCCGTTAGAATTTCATTAATACTGATTTGATATATATCACTTAATAATTTCAAACATTCGATTGGGGGCATATACTTCCCTGTTTCCCATCTTGAAACGGTCTTATTTGTTACACCCACCCTTTGTCCTAATTGTTCTTGTGTCATGTTATTTTGCCTTCGGAGTTCTTTTAAGAACTCGCCAATTTTTTGGATATCCATATCTAATGCCTCCTTGTTTAATATATAACATTATCACGGTAAACGCATGATTGTGATTTTGCAGAAAAATATTAGATTGAACTCAATAGAAAATGTTCTCTGAGCGATTTTAACCTTTCAAAATTAGAATTTGGAATTTTCAAGAGGTAAAATCGGTTTTTGTCTAACAGATTTTTGTGCATTTTGTATTTTCATGCGTTTACCGTGATAACATTATATAAAAACTATCTTTCTAAAATCTACCCCACAAATAGCGAAATACTAGAAAATTAGCATTTACCCATAAATAGCGATAAATGAATTTGAATATATTCACATCAAGAATCACTCTCCATTTATATCAATTTACAAATAATTTTTTTATCAATAATCTCCCACACAAGTCCTTATGTTATTCATTCTTCCTGTCCATTCTAAGCCATTTTCAGCCTTTAGTTGTTCCGTTGCCCTGTTGTCTGCTTTTCATACCCTCTATGAGCCGTTTAAAGCGTTCTTGTGCCTGCCTGTCGATGTCCGCAAGGTAGGTGTTGATCCTGCCGCATGTAAGAAGATTAATGTATGTAACCCCTGTTGTACTGTGTCAAATAGCCCAAGTGCTGCTGCCCCCAGATACCTATTGGCTGTTCTTCTTCGGCAGATAAAGCTATACATGGAATCAGATAATCACCTTGTCTTTCGTATCTGCCGCCCAGTTCCTCAAAAATCGTCTTTGCCATTGTCTGTTAGCTCCATATTCTATTTTATTTAAATGTCCGCAAAATCCGTCCTACATCCCTCATGCAACTTGCACACATACTTTTGTATGGCTGAACTGTAACAGATTACTGATATAACTTTTCTCCCATCTATTGCAATATTTCCGAAGTAATTTTATAATAAAAGAGTAAAGAAAGGGGATTTTTTCATGATTTATAAGACAAAGGGTGTCTGCTCTACAGAAATACACTTTGAAGTAGAGGGAAATTTGATTAAAAATGTTAATTTTATAGGCGGTTGTGCTGGCAACACCACTGGTGTCAGCCGGTTAATTGAAGGAATGGATGTAGAGGATGCTATTTCCCGGTTAGAGGGCATTACTTGTGGTCTCAAAAAAACTTCCTGCCCAGATCAGCTTGCCAAAGCTCTTAAAGAATATCAAAGACAAAATCAATAAAATAGTCAATTGTGAAATTCACATTATCTTAAATTATTTTGTGCAGATTTACATATCATAAGCAAGGTGCTTTCGAAACCGTTGGTACTTAGGTGCTGTGTTTTAGCACCTTATGTACCGCTACGGTTGAGAGCAGTGAGAACGTGCCTTGTGTTGATATGTGAACTTTGCACAAAAACGGGGTGAAGTAAATTGAGTTTCGCAATTGCCTAAACAAATGTGAAAACAGAAAGGATTAATAATATATGAAACGAATTGTATTAACTGGGGGCGGTACTGCAGGACATGTGACACCTAATATCGCACTTTTGCCAGAATTAAAAAAGCAAGGATACGAAGTTCACTATATTGGTTCCAAAAATGGTATTGAAAAAGAACTGATAAAGGAATTTGATATCCCTTATTATGGTATCTCTTCTGGTAAATTAAGAAGATATTTTGATGTGAAGAATTTTACAGACCCATTTCGTGTTCTTCATGGCTGTAAGGAAGCATCTTCTCTTTTGAAGAAGCTGAAGCCTGATGTGGTATTTTCTAAAGGCGGATTTGTAACAGTTCCTGTTGTCTGGTCTGCTGCCCGTCAAAAGATTCCTGCTATTATTCATGAATCTGATATGACACCAGGACTTGCCAATAAACTGTGTCTCAGATATGCAACCCGGGTATGTACCAATTTTCCAGAAACCGTAAATATGTTTCCAGAAGGAAAAGCAGTACTAACCGGTTCTCCCATCCGAAAGGAATTATTTTCTGGTAATAAGTTAACAGGGTTAGATTTTTGCGGATTTACTATTAATAAGCCTGTTATTTTAATTATTGGAGGCAGTTTGGGTTCTGCGGTGATTAACGATGCCGTTCGTGGTATTTTACCTCAGCTTTTGGAAAAATTCCAGATTATCCATCTTTGTGGCAAAGGTAAATTAGCAGAAGACCTAAAAGATACCAAAGGCTATGTACAATTTGAATATATAAAAAAGGAACTTAGTGACTTACTGGATGCTGCAGATATTGTTATTTCCAGAGCTGGAGCAAATGCCATTTGTGAACTTTTAGCATTAAAGAAACCAAATATTCTTATTCCACTTTCTGCTGCCGCTAGCCGGGGCGACCAAATTCTTAATGCCTCTTCCTTTGAACATCAAGGTTACAGTCTTGTTCTCCACGAAGAAGAATTAAATGGGGAAAGCCTTATGTCCACAATTACAAAGATTTATGACAGAAGAAAAGAATTTATTACAACTATGGAAAAAAGTCCTCTTAGTGACCCCATTGAAAAAATTGTGGGAATTATTAATGAAGCTGTGGAACAAGCACAATAAATGACATAAGGAACGATTACCACATTTGTTTCCATGAAACTGTGTTGCATTTTTTTGATATTTATTATATGATAATAAGGTATGGTAGAAGCAAAGCTGGAAATTTCAGTTACTTTGATCTTTTCCATATACAGTGATTTTTAAATAGCAGCCGGCAATTCTATATTTGCAGGTCTGTTCACAAGACAGGAGGAAAATAATTATGGCAAAGCCAAAGCGTACTGCAAAAAAAACTACAGATAAAACCACTCAGATAACTACTAGTAATGCTACAACAAAAGAAACCACAACTAATGAACCTGTGGCTATTAAACCAATGGTTCCTAGAACAGCTCCACTTAATGATTTGACAGAGGCTGCTTCTGCTGTTACATACCCTGCAACAGCTTCTGAAGAAGTTATTGTTCAGTTTGGTGGCAAAGAGCTTTCCAACAAAGATATTATGGAAAGAGCAAAACAGGCATACAAGGATAACGGACAAACAGATGCTATTACTTCTGTAACTGCTTATGTAAAGCCTGAAGAAAATAAAGTTTATTTTGTAATCAATAACGATTATCAAGGTTCTTTTGATTATTAATGTCAGGGTTCACTGTACACTAATAAGCAACACATCATGATAAAAGCCTTCTTTCCATATTTGGTATAAGAAGGCTTTTATTATTTATTATACTTTGCCACTATGCATCTACTGCATGTACATGAGACAGAATAAAATCTTCTACATTATCTTTATCAATTCCCAAAGATATTGCCAATTCTCCATAAAGATGATCCGATGCTTCTTTGTAAAATCTCTCATCTGTTATTGCTACCTTTCTTCCTTTGGCAATACATTCCTGCTTTCTTTGATAAAGAGATTTGATTATCCGCACCCACTCCTTACAATCACACTTGTTCATTGCCAATTTATACTTTTCTCCTCTTGATTTATCATTCTCTACTTTTATTTGTTCAATTTGTGGCATTTCCTCAATCAAATCCATAGCTTCCTCTTGGGATAAAATTTCTCTCATAATTACTTTATCATTGTCCACTTTGGTATATATTTTATTTCCTTGGGTATATACTTTTGATAAAACATAATAGAGTTTACTTTTGTCAGCTCCTGGCATATCCATGTGTGTAATATCCTCTACCATACAAACACCATGACTTCCGTAATGTATATATTGACCTTTTTTAAACATTGTAAACATCCTTTCTAAAACAAGAGAGCGGGTTCGTAACAGTTCAAGTAGGTCTGCACACTCCGCTGTGCAGACCGTAAAAAAGACTAAAACAGGATTGGAATTGGGCAATTTATATGCGAAGCTTGCCCAATTCCGTAACAGGTCAGCCCCCGGCTGAACTGTTACGTGGGTTCTCTACTCACTACTATGAGTCCATAAAGCAGACTCATACACAACAAATATAACAATTTCGTAACTATTCAGGTAGAAACACGCATTTACTGCGTGTTTACGTAGCAAAATGTAAATTTTGATTGTTCTAAGCCCTTCGCCGAAGGCGAATTTACATGGGCTTAGAACGTAACTGTTCATGGTTCTGAACAGTTACACAATTTCAAACGCCCCGGCATCCTATAAAAGATGTGAGGCGTTCTCTCTAATATCTTTAGTATCTACATTCCAGTCCTTTGAATTTCTCTTTTGTAATGTTATTTCTTCTCTGGTTGAAAACAAATTTCAATGGTAGATATACAACCCTGGATTTTAACATTACAATTCTCCAGCTTTGATGGCACCGATAAACGGTTATTCACATCAATGGAAGGCTTAAATATCATTCCATCCCTTTCTTTCGCCTTCAGAGGTGGTTCTTCATCAGAAATATACAATAAGTTATCCCCAACCCAAATACCAAAAATTGTCTTACTCTTGAGCCTATATTCGCTAGGCATAACCACCTTTGCATTTGTTACCTTAGATTTTGCTTCTCCAATTGCAAACATATCCTCATCTCCTTTACACGCTTGTTCCACATACATAGTGAAGCGTAATCTCCCTTTTCATATTAGTTCCAGCTCATAAGCAAATCAATGTGCCAGAAGCTGGATGATTCTTTTTCCATACTATCCAACATGCTCCTATGGCTATTTTATCAAATTTTCATATAAAATGTAAGACTTTTTCGTTTTTTTACCGAATTTTTGTTAATATTATCCTATATACATCGTCTATTCTTGGACATATTTACAATGTTTTTTCTCATATTATATACAAACTCCACACATCACTTCTTTTCATGTATTACTCTTCATGCTACATGAATTTATTATAATATTTTTCTTTTTCCTGTAGTATGTTTGTACCACTAAAAGAAAGGATAAAATAATGAAAGTTGATTGCTACGTGCTACGCACTCCCGCAATCACCAACTGTATTCGTATTTCGGGCTGTCGCCTGTTACTGTTCACAGGTTCCCTGTGCCCAGTAACAATTTTGCCCCATTATGAATACATCTTCGATGTATGGGGGCAAAATCTTGCATAATTTCATTCTTGGCACATAGCTTGACAGCAAGTGTCAAGCTTGTGAATGAACAGGAGCATAGCCCTACATACTCATACAGTTTAGCCAGCCAAATGTCTACATTTCTTTGCAAGCAAGCTTGCACAAAATGTAGCCGTTTGTCAGGACTTTCATAGTAAAAAAATAACAGCAATCAGAATACTCTGACTGCTGCTACTCTTTATCATCTATTGAAGAAAGGAAAACAAAAAAATGAAAAAATCTATGCTCTAAGAATAACATATTTTACAAAATTAAGCAAGTCTATTCTTAATATTTCACATAAAAAACACATTAAGACATTAAATCTTGAATTTCTTTTGCTACTTCTTCTGATATCTGCTCTGCTGCCTCTCCTGGTGTCCATTTTATCTGCACTTTGTCCCCATCATACCTTGGAATCACATGCATATGCAAATGAAATACGGTCTGTCCTGCTGCTTCTCCATTATTTTGCAAAATATTCATTCCATCACATTTTAAAACCTTCTGCATAGCTGTAGCAACCTTTTTTGCCACTACATAAATCTTTCCTGCATCTTCATCACTTAAATTATAGATATTCTCTGCGTGATTCTTAACAAGTATGATGGCATGTCCTTTTGATGCTGGAGAAATATCTAAAATTACACGGAAACTATCATCTTCGTACAATGTTTTGGATGGAATCTCTCCATTCGCAATTTTACAAAAAATACAATTTGAATCTGTCATAACTTCATCCTCCTAATTTTTATTCATTCCTAAATAGATACCCTGTTTTCTTTATTTTTATACTACCAGTAACTGTTTCAAACTATGAACCGTTACACACTTTTTCATTTTACCATGAATAGATATCTGATTGCAAATATTTTGTTGCTGTTCACAGGTAGTACTTTGCACTTGCTGCAAAGTACGTAAGAACAAGTAGTGGTAGCGAAGAATCCAGCCTTTTGCTGAAAGCGAACTCTTAATAGGCTGGATTCCATTACTGTTTACACTGTAGGTGTGAACAGTAACAAATATTATAAGTTGGCTGAACTGTTACCATTCTACTGCTTGCAATCCATAGCATCAAGAGCTATAATTTAAACGGAACTATTTATGTTTAATCGGTCAATAGACACAAATTACAGATAAACACAAAAAGAAAGGAATTTTTACCATGACAACCAACGAAAAAGCTTTACAATTACATGAGGAATGGAACGGAAAAATTGAGACAACTTCCGTATGCCAAGTAAAAACAAGAGAGGATTTATCTCTTGCATATACACCAGGAGTTGCAGAACCTTGTAAGGTAATTGCCAAAGACAAAGAGGCTGCTTACAAATACACAATCAAATCCAACACAGTAGCTGTGGTTTCTGACGGAAGTGCAGTATTAGGTTTAGGAAACATTGGTGCCCATGCTGCTATGCCAGTTATGGAAGGAAAAGCTGTATTATTCAAAGAATTTGGTGGTGTAAATGCTTTCCCAATTTGTCTGGATACCCAAGATACAGAAGAAATCATCCGCACAGTTGCTAATATTGCTCCAGCATTTGGTGGTATTAACTTGGAAGATATCTCTGCACCCCGCTGTTTTGAGATTGAAACAAGATTAAAAGAAATTCTTGATATTCCAGTTTTTCATGATGACCAGCATGGTACTGCTATTGTAGTTCTTGCCGGAATTATTAATGCCCTAAAGGTGGTAAATAAAAAGAAAGAAGATTGCCAGATTGTGGTAAATGGTGCCGGCTCTGCTGGTATTGCCATTACAAAGCTTCTTTTAACTTATGGTTTTCCAAATATAACTATGTGCGATATTTCAGGAATTCTTTCTAAGAAATCAGAAAATCTTAACTGGATGCAAAAAGAAATGATGGAACAAACAAATCTTTCTGGCAAAACCGGTACTCTTGCAGATGCCTTAAAGGGGGCAGATATTTTTGTTGGTGTTTCTGCTCCAAATATTGTAACTGCCGAGATGGTTTCCTCCATGAATAAAAATGCAATTTTATTCGCTATGGCTAATCCAACTCCTGAAATTATGCCGGATGTGGCAAAAGCTGCTGGTGCAAAAGTTGTTGGAACCGGACGTTCTGATTTCCCTAACCAGGTAAACAATGTCATTGCTTTTCCTGGTATTTTCAAAGGTGCCTTAGAAGGCAGAGCTACCCAGATTACAGAAGATATGAAACTCGCTGCTGCTCATGCAATTGCAGGACTTGTGGATGAAAAAGATTTAAACGAAAATAATATCTTACCAGAAGCATTCGATCCTAGAGTTGCTGATGTAGTAAGTAATGCTGTAAAATCGCATATCAAATAAGAATACCCCAGCCGTCCTTTTATTCCCGCGAAGCAACGAGCCAAGTGCGAGCTTGTTCGCATTTGGCGACTGCCGCGAGGGTCAAATACCCCGCCCCTTGGGGCGAACTTGCTAAAAAGAAGCTAGGTCATGCCCCGTAGCTTGCTGCGGGGTATTTGACTGACTGGCTGGGAGTTATATGATGCTTCTATTTTGCCATTAATTGTTGAATCAAGTATGCATAAATTTCCTGGCTTTTTTTCTGCCAGCTATCACAAATGGTAGATGCCTCTTCTTCAGAAGCTACGTTTAAATTAAGTTCAATGACATCTGTTTTCCCATCTTTTGCAACACATCTTACCATAAAGGAATCTTTCTTTTCTTCATAATAATCTGACCTTACAGACACTTCATCTCTTAATTGATAATGATGTTCCTGTAAATAATCTACAATTTCCTGTTGTATCGTTGAAGAAACATCAGAAAGACAATACCCTAATACTTGTCTTCCTCCGTCTGTAATCCTCAAATACGAACTATTCCGAATTGTTTCTGTGGTAATAAAGTTATTATCATGTAATGCCGAAATAGCCTGCTGTATGTTAAAATAATTGGTATAACCTTTCTCTAAAATAAAATTAGAAATTTGTGCATTTGTTAATGGAAAATCCACCTTATCCAGCATGAAAAGTACAATTAGTTTGTAAAGTGTCAATGTATCTTGTTGCATACTTACTCCTCCTTATTATTCCCACTTTGTAACAGTTCAGCCATGCCATTCATATTTTGCCAGAATATACATCATGACTAAACTGTTACCCCACTTTTTTATATTTTTCCCTCTTTTGTAAAGCTTCTCTTCCCCTGCCAGCTATCCCGTTCCTTCATAGTCTTATGAATAGTATTCATAACCGTCTTTTTACTGGCACTCCACAAAGGTGCTAATAGCAGCTTCTTAGGTCCATCTCCAGTAATTCTATGAATCACAATATCTTGTGGCAGTAATTCTATACAATTCAATACCAAATCCACATATTCTTCTAATGTAAGCACAAAAAATTCTGATTGGTAATCAGCTAAATCCGTCCCTGATAAGATATGTAAAAGTTGTAGCTTTATCCCTTGTATCCATCCTACCTGCTTATTTATCTGTCCAGTATCAGGCATAACATTCTTATCAAAGAAGTTTTTGGAATATCCACTCAAATACCTTATAGTTTCAAGTATATCCTCACAAGTTTCAAAAGGCAACCCTAAAATTACATGAACAATTACATCTACGCCAATACGGTTCAATTTCTTCACTGCTTCTTCAAATATTTTCAAAGAGTACCCTCGCCGGATAAACTTGGCTGTCTTTTCATGAATGGTTTGTAATCCAAGTTCTACCCAAACTGGCTTTATCTTATTTAATTCCTCTAATAATTCTATTACATCTTCCCCTAAACAATCTGGTCTGGTGCCAATAGACAATGCTACAATTTGTGGATGCATTATGGCTTCCATAAAGATTTCTCTCAAATACTCTACTGGTGCATATGTATTTGTATAAGACTGAAAATATGCAATAAACTTATTACCTACTGTCTTTGCCTTTTTAATTCCTTCTATAGCTGTATCAATTTGTTTTGTTACTGTCTCATGTATTGGTGCCGCAAAATCTCCAGAACCTCCTGCACTGCAGAAAATACACCCTCTTTCTCCCAGTGTGCCATCCCTGTTCGGACAAGTCATTCCTCCATTAAGAGATACTTTATATATCTTCTCACCAAAAGTATTTTTCAAAAAATAGTCAAGAGAATAATATCGTTTCTCATTCCAAAATTTTCTATTTTGCATTGTTATCCACTTTCTATATTCTTTCGTAACTGTTCAGAACCATGAACAGTTACCTTCTTCCTTTCTATTATAAACGAAAAATAAGCTTATGCAAAGAATTTTTACATAAGCTTATTCTATCCTTGGTTACTCTATTTCTTCTTTTTCAAACGTTTCCATCATATCATCAATATATTCCCACACTTCATCTGCTCCTGTTTTCTTTAAAGACGAAAATGGAATAATTGGTGTACCCTCAACACATTTTAATGTTTTACGAATCACACTAAGATGCTTTGAAATCGCTCCACGGCTAATTTTATCCGCTTTAGTGGCTACAATAATTGGATTAAAGCCATAATGAAGAATCCAGTTATACATTTCTATATCATTTTTCCCTGGTTCATGCCGTATATCAATTAATAGAAAAATAATACGAAGAGATTTGGAACGAAGCAAATAGTTCTCTATCATTTTTCCCCATTTTGCTTTGATTTCTTGAGATACCCTGGCATATCCATACCCCGGCAAATCCACAAAATACAACAAATCATTGATATTGTAAAAGTTAATAGTCTGGGTTTTCCCCGGCTTTTGAGAAGTTCTCGCATAAGACTTGCGGTTCATCATGGTATTAATCAGGGATGATTTTCCCACATTGGACTTACCGGCAAATGCAATTTCTAATTTATCATGTTCTGGAATCTTACTGGTTATTCCACAAACCGTCTCCAAGTTTACAGTTTTTACATGCATATCTAAAATCCTTTCTTATCTGGCATATCCTAAATATTGATTATTTGGTCTTAATGCTATATGATAATACTTCTTTCATATCTTCTACAAACAAAATTTCTAGTCCTTGTGTTATCTCCGCATCCAACTCATCAATATCTTTCTGATTTTCTTTGGGTACTAAAATAGTGTTTAACTTTGCTTGTTTTCCTGCTAGAATCTTCTCTTTTAATCCTCCAATTGGAAGCACTCTTCCTCTCAGGGTTACCTCTCCTGTCATAGCAATATCTGCCCGGACTTTTTTTCCTGTAACGGCAGAAAAAACCGCTGTTGCCATAGTAATACCTGCAGAAGGACCATCCTTTGGCGTAGCTCCCTCTGGTACATGAATGTGAATATCATGCTTCTCAAAATATTCTGGTTCTATTTTATATTGTTCGCTTAAAGAACGGACATAGGTAAGTGCAATCTGTGCAGATTCTTTCATCACATTCCCTAGCTTTCCAGTAAGTAAAAGTTTTCCTTTTCCTGGCATTACATTTACTTCTATTTCTAAAGTATCGCCTCCAACACTGGTCCAAGCAAGTCCCCGGACAATACCAACCGCTGGTTTTTTATTTGCTTCATTTGTATGATATTTAACTTTACCAAGATAATGTTCTATATTTTTCGTGGTAATACGTACTTTGATATCCCCAATTGGATTCTCATCTTGAATACCTTCTTTTATAGAAGATTCAAGAGCTTCTGTTGCAACTTTACGGCATATTTTTCCAATAGTTCTCTCTAGCTGCCTTACCCCTGCTTCTCTGGTATATCCATGTATTAACAATTCCATAGCTTTTTTATCAATTGTTATCTGTTTGGTATCAAGACCATTTTTCCATAATTGTTTTTTCAATAAATATTTCTTTGCAATCTGATATTTCTCATTTTCTGTATAACTGGATACTTCGATTATCTCCATACGATCCAGTAATGGTTTTGGTATTGTCTGCAAAGAATTAGCAGTTGCTATAAACAACACTTTAGATAAATCCACTGGAAGTTCTACATAATGATCCACAAATTTATTATTCTGCTCTGCATCTAATACTTCCAGTAGTGCCGAAGCAGTATCTCCCCTTTGATCGTTTCCTACCTTATCAATCTCATCCAAAAGCATCAACGGATTCTTTACTCCTGCATTTTTTAATGCTGTTACAATTCGTCCAGGCATAGAACCGACATAAGTTCTTCGGTGTCCACGGATTTCTGCTTCATCTCGGACACCCCCAAGACAAACACGAATATATTTTTTGTGCAGGGCATCTGCAATGGATCGGGCAATGGATGTCTTACCAGTTCCGGGAGGTCCTACCAAACATAAAATAGGACTATTTCCATTGGAAGTCAGCATACGGACTGCAAGAGCTTCTATCACTCTTTCCTTTACTTTTGTAAGTCCATAATGTTCTTCTTCCAATAGCTGTCTGGCGGCAACCAAATCCTTACTATCTTCACTACATTTTTCCCAAGGAAGTGAAAGTAAAGTTTCAATATATCCTCTGGCAACTGCACTTTCTGCACTACTGCCGGAGTTCATCCGGTATCGCTCAATTTCTGTCCAGATTTTGTTCTTAATCTCTTTACTTGCCTCAAGTTTTCTAAACTTTTCTTTAAATTCCTCTACCTCAGACAAGGTATCTCCTTCTCCTAATTCCTCACGAATTACCTTCATCTGCTCCCGAAGAAGATACTCTCTCTGGTTTTTATCAACCTTTCCTTTCACCTTAGCTTGCAGCTCTTTGCGATATTTGGCTATATCAATCTCTTCTGCCAGAAATTCAGTCAGCATGTTATAACGTTTAAGACTATTAAATTCCCCCAGTATATTCTGTTTGGAACGTAAGTCCAAAGGCAGCAAGGCAGCAACTTCATCCACTATCTTAGGAATATAAGTGGTCTCTTTTAATCTTTTTAATGCCTTGTCTCCTATATGGTTGCCTTCTTTAGCATATTCTTGTGTTAATTCAAATAAGTGTTGTATCATGGCCTTTTTCTGGCTGTTTGAAAATTCTTCCAGACCCTCATCTTCCTGAGTCTGTATAATTCCTTGCAAATATGGTTTCTCTTTGGTAAGCCCTATTAGATGTGCCCTATCTACACCCAGTACCATAACACGAATAGAATTTCCAGGCATACGAACCATTTGCTTTATCATAGCAATCGTTCCTGTTTCATATAAATCTTCTACCCCTGGCAATTCTCTCTCTTCATTCTTCTGAGTAACTAAAAAAAGCATCTGGTCTGTCAACATAGCTTGTTCCACTGCTTCTACAGTTATCTTTCTATTCACATCAAAATGCATAAGCATTCCTGGCAAAACAAGCATTCGTCTCAATGCCACAATTGGCATCGCTCTCTCGTCTCTATTCATAAATCTTTCCTTCATTCTAATTACAGCCCGGCTCTGTGACCAGACTACTGGCACTCCACAAAACCGAACTGTATTTTTTACTTACGCTATTTCGTTATCATCTTTAAATCTTATGGCTGCCGGTCTTTCTCTTCTATCAGATTCTTCTGAAAACTCAAGAAATGGCTGCCCTATTCCATCTGCAGTTTCCTTGGTAATGATACATTTGGAAATTCTGCTATCTGAAGGAATTTCATACATGGTATCCATCATAATTTCTTCCATGATTGCACGAAGACCTCTGGCACCAGTCTTTCTTTCAACAGAACGTTTAGCAATCTCACGAATTGCCTCTTCCTCAAAATCCAATTCTACACCATCTAACTCAAATAATTTCTTATATTGTTTTACAATGGCATTCTTTGGTTCTGTCAATATACGAACTAAAGCCTCTTCATCTAACAAATCCAGTCCCACAGATACTGGTACACGTCCTACAAATTCCGGAATCAAACCATATTTTACAAAATCCTGTGGTAATACCTGTTTAAACAATTCTCCAACATTCTTCTCTTCAAAAATGCTAAGTTCTGCATTGAATCCAATAGCCTTTTTACCAATACGGGATTCTATAATCTTTTCTAACCCATCAAAAGCTCCACCACAGATAAATAAAATATTGGTGGTATCAATCTGAATCAATTCCTGATGAGGATGTTTTCTTCCACCTTGTGGTGGCACACTTGCTACTGTTCCTTCTATAATTTTAAGAAGTGCCTGCTGTACACCTTCTCCAGAAACATCCCTGGTAATAGAGGTATTTTCTGATTTCCTTGTTACCTTGTCAATTTCATCAATATATATAATTCCATATTCTGCACGATCAATATCATAATCCGCAGCCTGGATAATCTTCAATAATATATTTTCTACATCTTCACCTACATATCCTGCCTCTGTAAGTGTTGTTGCATCTGCAATAGCAAATGGAACATTCAAAAGTTTTGCTAATGTTTGTGCAAGATAAGTTTTACCTGAACCAGTTGGTCCAACCATAATAATATTACTCTTCTGAAGTTCTACATCAAGACTTCTTTCCATCAACACACGTTTATAGTGATTATATACAGATACAGACAAAACCTTTTTAGCTTCATCCTGTCCAATAACATACTGATCTAAAAATTCTTTAATTTCTTTTGGTTTTAACAAATTAATTTCGGTATCATTTTCAAAGTCATCTAATTCGGAATTTATAATATCTGTACAAATATCTATACATTCGTCACAAATATACACATCCGATCCTGATGTTCCTGCAATTAACTTACGAACCTGTTTTTCTGATTTGTTACAAAAAGAACATCTTACCAATTTCTTATCATCTCTGTTTGCCATTCTTTTCCACCTTTCTTTCCCAGAAAGAGAGGAAAAAATTCATTCTTCCTCTCTTACCAGTAACACCAACTGTCTGCTTACTGACGGTTAGTAATAATACTATCAATCAATCCGTATGCTTTTGCTTCTTCTGCACTCATATAGTTATCACGCTCAGTATCCACTTCAATAATGTCTAATGGCTTACCTGTATTGGCTGCTAAGATCTCATTTAATTTTCTCTTTGTTTTTAAAATATTGTCTGCTACAATTTTAATATCTGTTGCCTGTCCTCTTGCACCACCTGATGGCTGATGAATCATTACTTCTGCATTTGGAAGTGCCATACGTTTTCCTTTTGCTCCACCTGCAAGAAGGAAAGCTCCCATACTTGCAGCCATACCAATACAGATTGTAGACACATCACATTTGATAAAATTCATGGTATCATAAATTGCCATACCTGCTGTTACAGAACCACCAGGACTGTTGATATAAAGATTAATATCTTTTCCTGGATCCTCCGCTTCCAAAAATAAAAGTTGTGCTACAACCACACTTGCAGAAACATCTGTTACTTCTTCTCCTAAAAAGATAATTCTATCTTTTAACAATCTGGAATAGATATCATAGGAACGTTCTCCTCTGCTTGTCTGTTCAATGACATAAGGTACTAAACTCATATAGTCTCATCCTCCTTTTTAAGAACATAAAGGTGTCAAATAGGTACTTTTGACACCTTATTCTATGTAACAGTCCAGCCCACAGGCTCATCTGTTACCATTATTTTACATTATTTGTTACAGTTCACACCTACGGTGCAAGCTGTAACGGAATCCAGCCTATTAATAATTCGCCTTCGGCGAAAGGCTGGATTCTTGGCTGTTCTATCTTCTTGGCACATAGCTTGACAGCAAGTGTCAAGCTTGTGAGTGAACAGTAACCATTATTTTTCTACTGCATTGTCCACTACAAGTGTTACTGCTTTCTGTACTGCAAGATCAAGAGCAAGCTGTTCCTTCTCAGCGTCACCCATCAATTCTTTTACTTTATCTAATTCCATCTGATAAGCTTCTGCCATATCAGACATTTCTTTTTCGATCTCTTCCTCAGTTGCTTTAATTCCCTCTGCTGCAACAACAGCTTCTAAGACTAATCTGCTCTGGATACGTTTTAATGCCTGTGGTTTCATTTGTTCTAAGAAACTCTCTGGATTCATACCAGTAAACTGGAAATACTGGTCAAGAGAAATTCCCTGCTGTGAAATTCTGCGGGCAAAATCTTCTGCCATTTGTCTAACCTGGGTATCTATCATTGGATTTGGAATATCCATCTTTGCATCTTCGATAATTGCTTCAATAACTGCATCTTCCTTTGCATTCTTAGCTGCATCTTCTTTTCTGCTCTGGATCTCTTCACGCAAAGTATCTTTGTACTCTTCTAAAGTCTCACAGTCTGATACATCCTGTGCAAAATCATCATCTAACTCTGGTAATTCTTTTACCTTAATTTCTTTTACTGTTACTTTGAACATTGCTGGCTTACCAGCTAACTCTTTTGCATGATACTCTTCTGGGAATGTAACATTTACTTCTACTTCTTCTCCGATATTCTTTCCAATTAACTGTTCTTCAAAAGTATCAATAAAGGAATGAGATCCAATTGTCAGGCTGTAATCCTCTGCTTTTCCACCTTCAAATGTCTCTCCATCCACAAATCCTTCAAAGTCAATTACTGTCATATCTTTATCTTGTATCGGACGGTCTTCTACTGTTATAGTTCTCGCATTCTGTTCTCTAACCTTATCTATTTCTGCTTCTAAGTCTGCATCTGTTACTTCTGTATCTAACTTCTCAATCTCTACACCTTTGTATGTTCCTAATTCTACTTCTGGTTTTAATGCAACTTCAGCAGTAAAGATAAATGGCTTTCCTGCTTCTATTTGTGTTACATCAATAGAAGGCTGTGAAACAACATCTTCTTCACATTCTTCTAATGCCTTTGTGTAAGCTTCTGGAATAATGATATTTGCAGCTTCTTCGAAGAATATTTCCTTGCCATACATCTTTTCAATCATCTTCCGTGGTGCTTTACCTTTACGGAATCCCTGAATATTCATCTTATTCTTATTTTTCTGATAAGCTTTCTCTACTGCAACATCGAATTCCTCAGGACTTACTTCGATAGTAAACTTTGCCATATTCTTCTCTAACTTTTCAACTTGTAAACTCATGAAATATTTTCCTCCTTTGTGCAGATTCTCCTGCACGTTCTTTCTACTGAACTACTGTCTGTCTATTCCAACGCATTATCAGACACGAAATGAACAAGCCTGACTCTATTCTTGTTATACACTTTCTTACGGTCAGCACAGTAAATGTGCAGACCTACCTGAACTGTTACCAAAACTTCTTATTTCGAATTTCCTCAGCTTTACATTACACTAGACAAACCTATACATTCTGTTATTATAACACAAAGTTTATGCAATTGTCTATATATAAATATATGAACTAATCTATATACAACGTTCTTTAATCACATCCACTACCATCTTCACATACTTCTGGCAGAGTTCATCTGTTTTCGCTTCCACCATAACACGAACTAATGGTTCTGTTCCACTTTCACGGAGAAGAATTCTTCCATCACCAGCAAGTGCCTCTTCTACTTCTTTTGCTGCAGCCTGTACTGCCGGATGCTCCATGGTTGCCTTCTTATCTTTGACTCTTACATTCTCTAAAAGCTGAGGATAAATTACAACCTCCTTTACCAATTCTGACAAACTGGTCTTCTTTTCCAAAATTACTTCCATAATCATTAATGCAGTTAATACCCCATCTCCGGTTGCTGCATATTTGCTAAAAATAATATGTCCAGACTGCTCTCCACCTATAATATGATCATTTTTCATCATATTTTCGTAAACATATTTATCTCCAACAGCAGTTTTTTCATAGGAAATCCCTTTCTTATCTAATGCTTTATATAATCCCAGATTAGACATTACAGTAGTTACAATAGTATTGTTATTCAATTCTCCCTTTTCCTTTAGGTAGCTTCCACATACATAAAGAATTAAATCTCCATCTACTATATTCCCTTTATCATCCACTGCAAGACAGCGGTCAGCATCTCCATCAAAGGCAAATCCCACATCAAGTCCATTCTCTTTAACATATTCCTGCAACACTTCAATATGCGTAGAACCACAATTGGTATTGATGTTGGTTCCATCTGGATGATTGTTAATAACATACGTTTTAGCACCAAGGGCATCAAATACACCCTTTGCAATCTCATAAGCAGATCCATTGGCACAATCTAAACCTACCTTCATATCCTTGAAAGAGCGGGTTACTAAGGACATAAGATATCCGATATAACGGTTACGTCCAATTATGTAGTCTGTAGTACGTCCAATCTTCTCTTTTGTAGCAAATGGAATGGCATCTTCCGGTCCATCAATGTATTCTTCTATCTTCTGCTCTATTTCAGCCTCCAGTTTGTGTCCCAAACCATTTAATACTTTAATGCCATTATCATAAAACGGATTATGACTGGCTGAAATCATAATTCCACAATCAAAATTTTCACTTCTTACCACATAAGATACACTTGGTGTAGTAGTCACATGAATTAAATACACATCTGCTCCACTGGCGGTAAGACCAGCAGACAATGCATCTTCAAACATATAACTGGATCTTCTGGTGTCCTTTCCAATTACAATTCTAGCTTTGTGTTCCTGACCATAATAATATCCTAAAAATCTTCCTACCTTATATGCATGCATCACATTTAAATCCACATTTGCTTCCCCGCGAAAACCATCTGTTCCAAAATATTTTCCCATATTTTTCTTCCTTTCTAATCCACTGATATAATTCCTAAAATCTGTAACTGTTCAGATGCATGAACAGTTACGTTCTAAGCCCATGAAGATTCGCCTTCGGCGAAGGGCTTAGAACAATCAACTTTCATTTTTCTTACGAAACACGCAGTAAATGCGTGTTCCTACCTGAATAATTCCTAAAATCTTTATTTTTCATTGTATCACAGCCTTTTATGCGTGTAAAGAACAAAAAAGAGCCATTGTTTTACAACAACAGCCCTTCTCGTTTTTAGTATGTCATACTATTTCTCTGACTTACCAGACATAGATTCTTCCTGACGCTTAATCATCTGACGAACCATTTCTCCACCAACAGAACCATTCTGTGCACTGGTTAAATCGCCATTATATCCAGCTTTTAAAGGTACTCCTAATTCGTCAGCAACTTCCATTTTGAAACGATCCATAGCTTCTTTTGCTTCTGGAACTTCCATTCTTCCTGAACTATTGTTAGCCATATTGTCACACCTCCATTTCAGTAAGTGATTAATTTGGATAAGCGGAGACGATATCCACTTATCCTTTGTTTTCACGCCGGTCTGTAGATATTTGTCTTGCTTATCTTAATTCTAGTATGTGCGTTTCCTTTCACAATATTCTGGGAAATTTTGTTATCCATTATGTAAATCAAACTTGAAAAATATACTGATACCCTTTATGATGTAAAAGTGATGGTAAACTGACTAACTGCAAAACAGACATATATATTTTTACAAAGGAGTATATTATGAAAAAATTAATGGTTAGAGTAAAAAGAAAAGTAATGCATGCCAGAATGTCTATACTATATCTTATCAAATGGTTTTCCTGTGCTTCAATTACTGGAATTGTATGTGGATTAGTAGGAAGTTCTTTTCATAAAGCTGTAGAACAGGCAACTTCACTTCGTGTCCAATACCCAATTCTAATTTGTTTCCTTCCATTTGCCGGACTAGCAATTGTAGGCTTCTACCATATTACTAATATGTTAGAAGATGGCGGAACAAATCGTATTATAGCTTCCATTCGCAGTTCAAAAGCAATTCCGTTCCGAATGGCACCTTTGATTTTTATTTCCACTGTAATTACCCATCTTTTTGGAGGCTCTTCTGGACGAGAAGGTGCTGCACTGCAAATTGGCGGCAGTATTGGTTCTACTCTTGGCAGTATCTTCCGGCTGGACGAAAAAGACATCCATATCATTACTATGTGTGGTATGAGTGGAGTATTTGCTGCACTGTTTGGTACTCCGGTTACTGCTACTATTTTTAGTATGGAGGTTATCAGTGTAGGTGTCCTTTATTATGTGGCATTTATTCCTTGTCTGCTCTCTGCTATTCTTGCTTTTGATATTGCCAAATATTTTGGTATGAAACCTGTATTCTACCACCTTGCTTCTATCCCAGAAGCAGACTTGCCAACTATATTAAGAATAGTGATTCTTGCAGCTCTTTGTGCCGTAGTTAGTATGATTTTCTGCTTTGCCCTTCATAAGACAACCAACTGGTATAAACGGCTTTTATCAAATGCCTATCTTCGTATACTGGTAGGAGGTTTTTTGGTAGTAGTCCTTACCTTTTTGGTACAAAGCCACGACTACAACGGTACTGGTATGCATATCGTATCTGCTGCAATTTCAGGACAGGCAAAACCAGAAGCCTTCCTGTTAAAACTTATCTTTACGGCACTTACCTTAGGTGCTGGATTTAAAGGTGGTGAAATCGTTCCTTCTTTCTTTATTGGAGCTACCTTTGGTAATATTGCTGGTGGACTTCTTGGACTTCCGCCTTGTTTTGGTGCTGCAATTGGTCTTATTTCCATGTTTTGTGGTGTCGTAAACTGCCCAATTGCATCTCTGCTTCTTAGCTTGGAATTATTTGGAGCAGAAGGGCTTATGCTCTTTTGCCTTGCCTGTGCTGTCAGTTATGTATTATCTGGTTATTACAGCTTATACAGCAGTCAGAAAATTGTATATTCCAAGTTATCACCAACTTATATTAATAAAAGTACTTATTAAACTGAGATTGTTTACGTCTTAAGTATGATATAAGTTTCCAATAATTGAGGATAAAGAAAAAGCCTGTGAAGTATCTTCTTAATTTCAGACATTTCACAGGCTTTTTAGCAATATTCAATTAGTTTGTTAAACCAGCAAAATATGATTTCACAATTTCTTTCATGGAATCTGGCACTTTATTATTTTCTACATCACTATATGCCTGATTCGCATAATCTCCAACTACCTGGCTATAATTCACAGAATTCCCTGCCCATGCAAGTCCATTCTTGGAACTTTGGGTATAAGACTGACCATCTCCACTGGTTTTACCAGTAAGATTTTCATCATCTCCTACTTTTCCAGGAACGGTTACTTCCTCTGAAGTATTCTTTACATATTCTTTTTCCACCCCATTTTTGCTTCCCATATTATAGCTTCCACCGCCTCCATTTCCTATTCCTGAACCACTGCCGCCATTACTGCTTCCTCCGGAACTATTTCCACCAGATCCGCCTTGTCCATTGTTGCCATTTGAACCAGAAGAGCCTCCCATTGAGGCTGTTGCCTGTTCAGACACATTTGCATTTCCTGCAGAAGCTAACATTTGGGACATTTGTCCACTTAGTGCTTGCAATTGCTGATTAGACAAATTACTATTTACCAAAGCATTATTGGCTTGTGCCAGGGCTTGGGTAAGCTGTTGCATATCCTGAGCCGATAATAACCCATTACTTGCTGCCTGTTGTACTTGTTCAGCCAATTCCATAAGATCTGTGGAATTATTTTGATTTCCCTGGTTTTCATTTTCTTCATTTCCGTTTCCATTCTCATTTTTATCGTTGTTGTCTCCATTACCTCCATTATTTTCCTCTTGGGATTGTTCTTTCTGTCCATTTCCCCCTGACTGGCTAAGCTGTTCCTGTAATTTCTTCAATTGTTCGTTTAATTCTTTTTCCTGCTCTTCTTGCTCCTTTTCCTCTGCTGTTTTCTTTATCATATCTTTTTTTTCTAATATTTCGGAAAGTTGGCGGCTAAGATCGCTATCCTGTTTTTCTAATTCATTCTTAAGTTTTGTCTCCATGCGTTCTTTTGCCTTTTCTAAATCCTTTTCTTTTTCAGACTCTTTAATTTCTTTCAATGAGTCTTCCAAAATTTTTTGCAATTTGGTCAACTCAGCTTTACTAACTTCCTCTAACTTCGCTACTTCCTTCTTTACTTCCTCTACTTTATCTTTTTCTTCTTCTACTACTTTCTTCAACTCATGAAGTGCTAATGCCTGACTCTTTGCATTAGAGGGCATAATTGCAGCAATGAAAAATGCTAAAGCAGAGAATCCAAATAAAAGCATATTAGTAAATGACCATTTGAATGGCAGTCTCTCTTTTATGGAATACCTGGAAATGGCATCCAATGTCCTTTGTTTTTGCAAAGAACTGATGGCATCCTTCTTTTCTTTTAATTCCATAGAAGTAACCAATTGCTCATCCATACCCTTACTATCTATGATAAGTGCAATTTCCTGATTATTCGGGCAACGGATTATGGTATATAAAAGCCCAAGAACTATAGTTATGCCAACAGTCATCATTGCCCAATAAAACGAACCATATATTGGTAAAAATAATGCTGCCACATGTATACTGGTTCCCACCAATAATCCTATAATAGCAAAAACAATTGAATTTTGTAATAATAAATTCCCTATGATTTTTCTTTTTGCTTTCCGAAAAAACCTCCAAATTTTTTTATCTTCCATTTTCCTCACTCCCTATCCAAAGAATCCTTTCCTTTATTCCTATGCCTGTTTTGATTTCTTTACTTTTTTAATAGGATTCAAACGTTTTGTTGCAAGGAATAAGCATAAAAATGCCACAAAAAGCTGTGCTATAATACTAATAATCAACCAAGTCCCAGGATCCATATTTCCCCAGAAATCGTTTGACATTCCATTTAAGGAAATACCCTGGAAAACCCTTGCTGTCACTATCTGATTACAAATAAGTGCTAAAACAGAGATCAGTGGATTCAATAAATTTATCACTACCAGATGACCTACATCTACTGCAGTTTTTCCATCGGCATTCACCTCTTTCACTGCATAAACAATTGGAACTATCACATAAAATACAATAGATGTAAGGATTAACATTCCATAGGTGTATACTGTTGCAACAATAGACTTCTTAAAAATGGTAGAAAATAAAATACCAAAACTTCCCAGATAAATTGCAAGTACAAACACATATAACATAATCTGTACCATATCCCATACGGTAACACCACCTATAGAAAAAACAATACAAAGGATTGGCAAACTGGATATGATATAAAGTAACAAGGTACTAATGGAAGATACCAGTTTCCCTGTTACAATCTGCCAAGGTGTCAAACGTGTAGTCAAAAGTATCTCTAATGTCTGTTTTTCTCTCTCTGATGCGATAGAGCCTGCTGTAATCGCCGGAATAACAAATGCTATCATAGCCATTTCCATAACAGCAATGACTGCATAAAGATAAATGACTGAACTTAGATTCACATAACTATATGAAGTACCACCTGATATATCAAACATAATGTAATACGCAAACAGACCAAGAGCTGCTAATATACCATTAAATACAAATAATCCCACTGCTGTCTTTTTTGTTCTGACAGACAATTTCATTTCTTTTATACAAACCGGATTTCTAAACATTTTTTACTCCCCCTCATTTCCTGTAATCTGCATAAACAAGGATTCCAAATTTCCTTCTTCTCTTCCATAAGAAGAAATTACCGCTCCATGTCTAACCATATCGCCAAGTAATCTGCCTTCTTCCATACTGTTTCCCTGAAATCCAATATATACCTTATCACTACGAATAGAAATATTTTCAATAGCCGGATTCTCCTTTAGGAAATGTATTGTTTCATCTTGACCTTCTTCAAATTTTACAACTAACGGATTAGAACTATTCATTCTTGACATAATTTCATCTACCGTTCCACTGACAACCAGCTTTCCATGCTCTACAATTCCCACATTCGTACACATTTCTGCAAGCTCAGGAAGAATATGGGAACTAATTAGGATCGTTTTCCCCATATCTGACAAATTCCGTAGAATCTCTTTCATTTCAAAACGTGCCCTTGGATCCAGTCCCGATGCAGGCTCATCTAAAATCAAAAGTTCCGGATTGTGAATCAAACATCTCGCTAAGCATAGTCTTTGCTTCATTCCTCTTGACAATCCATCTACATAAGCATTTTCTTTATCTGCCAAATTTACCAGATCCATCATTTCTAAACAAAGTTTTCTTGCTGACTTTCCATAAAATCCATAAATGGATGCAAAAAATTCCATATATTCGATTGCCTTTAAATTGTCATAAACACCAAAGAAATCCGGCATATATCCAATCTTGTCTTTTACCTTAGTAGGGTGAGCTGTTACATTTACATCCCCCACCATAACTGTGCCTCCATCTGCCGAAAGCAGTCCGGACATAATACGCATGGTCGTTGTTTTCCCTGCACCATTTGGTCCTACAAAACCAAACAATTCACCTTTTTTTATATCCAAATTCATACCGTCTAAGGCTTGAAATTTTCCATAATTTTTTCTTAATTCCTCTATCTTAACCATTCTTCTTTACCTCCTTTGTAATGGAAATTACTGGAACATAAACATCTCCTTCTTCTTTGTTCTCGGCACTCATACGGATTCGTACAATATTTCCTTTCCCTACATATTTCTCTACATCTGTTACTTCTCCCTCTTGATCCGTTTTAAAAACTGCCTCATATTTCTTGGTTTCCCAGTTGTATGCTTCAATCTCACCTTCATAAAGTTCTCCGTAATATTGTCCGACACTTTTGTTAATAGAAGGATTCAATAGTTCGGAAAAATAAATTCCTGTTAAACGTTCATTCTCTTCCAATGTATATTCTATCACAAGGTCTTCATCTAAATATGCAGTATGGTCACCAGAATAATAGGAGCCTTTTATACACTGACCTTCTGTCACAATATCTGGAACATAGATCTCTCCATTATCTGCTCTATAGCTAATTTTAATTGGGAATTTCACCAAAGAAATACCATAGCTTTTTATTCCCCATCTTTCTTTCGCAGCAGCATCATCAGTATCCATATATCCATATACTACACCTTTCTGTCGCCCACTATCAGTATAGTTTTGAAAGACATTATCCAACGCATCGACATATCTGGCTTCCTCTAAAGACCATTTTTGTTTATCTGGATTTACCCCCAAAATCTTATAATAATTGCTTTGTTGTCCATAACTATACGTATAAAGAGTAAAAGGTGTTTTGTTGGTTATTTCTACCTTTTCTCCAGGTTTTATTGTACCCAATTTGTATAGTTTTTGTTCTGTCCAAAGAACTGCATTTTTTATGGTAAATCCTGTTTCATTGATAAAGGTTCCACTGAGGGTTGCATTCAGATAATGCATATCACTTTGATAATTTCCATCTAGGGTTTCTTCACTCTCTGACACTAATTTCGATGTTTCAAACGCCTGATTATTCTTTAATGCAATTATTTTTTTATTATCCTTAGTTATAAATCCGATATTATAATCATCATATCCCTCATTATCATAATCATCATCATAATAGTTAAAAGCAGATTTTGCATATACTTGTGTTTTCTCTGGCACTACAATTTCATAATCAGCATTGTTTGATGATGCAACATCCATATAAGTTATATTTTTTATATTAGAATTGCCTTCCTCCTGAAATTCCATTATTTGTGTATAATTCATATAAGTTCCACTTATACGGGTTTTGGAACCTATAACAATAATCACCCCAGCAAATATTACACCAATTACCGGTATCACTCCCCATGTCCATTCTAATTTATCTTTTTTCTTTAAAACCAAAAATGCACCTACAGTAATAAGAATAATGTATATGCATAACACAATTGCAAAATTCTTAATGGATGGTATCTCATTTGCACCTCTCAAGATGGAATCCGCCCCAAAACCATAATAGGAATAACCATAATAATCTGTCCCATTTTCCAACCGTTCCTGCAACACTGTACTATACTGTCTCTTTATTGCATTTATATATTCATAACCTTTTTTACCCCATGCAGATTTATCTATCCCCAGATTTTTATTTGCCACACAAATTACTCCAAGTCCTTTTTCCACTTTATGTAATACAATATCATCAACGATATCATCTGTTATCTTTTCTCCTTGAAAAGAAATGTCTGCTATTCCTTGTTTTGCATTACCAATTCTGCCAGATAAATAGTCATCTTGGAACATCGCAAGAGTCCGGTTCACTTGTTCACCTGTTCCAACAATCAAAGTGCCACCATGTTCTACCCACTCTTTTACCGCCTCATACTGCTCTTTTTCTAAATCTCCTGTATTAAAATTGTTAATAAGCAATACATCTATTACATTCATTCCAAAAGAGGAAATATCTTCTTTGCTTAGATATGCCACCTTTTCACTATCCCAGTAGCCTAACTCCTGTTTTTCGTCAGATAAAATTCCAATCAAACACTGTTCTTCTGTAAGCATGGATACTTTTACTTTCTTTTTGGCTAAAATATTTTCCTTCTTATCTGTAATATGTACCATAATACGGCTACTATTGTTAGTCCATCTCATTTCCTGGCTAACCGTTTTTGTTTCTCCTGCTGCCAGTACTAAGTCTGTCTGGTACATTACATTTTTGCCCTCTTCATTTATCATGATAGCCTGTATAAATCCGGTAAAATCTTCTTCATTATTTGTAACTGTGGTTACCAGCTCCATATCCTCGTTACGTCTAACATAATTGCCTATTCTTGCTTTGCTATCCACAACAAATCTTTCTTTTTTCTCTTTGGTGTTTTTATCTCCTGTTTCAGCCTGTGCTACTGTATTCATAAAACACAGATTTAAAATTCCAATCATACTAACAAGCATAAATGCACATAAGAAAATAATATGTTTTATGCTAACACTTTTTTTCCCTTTCATGATTTCTTTTCCTTTCTATTTATTTTTTTCTGCTAGTTCTCCTATTGGCAAGGTAATAGAAAATACAGTTCCTTTATAATCACTGGATACACTAATTTGCCCACGATGTAAAAGGATTACCTTCTTTGCTATGGCAAGTCCCAGACCAGTTCCTCCAGTTTCTAGTGAACGGGAATTCTCCACCCGGAAAAACTTATCAAAAATATGTCCCAAATCTTCCTCTGAAATAATCTCTCCAAAATTGGTTAAAGTCAGATAAATGCTTTCTTCATCCTCTTTTAAACAGACTCTTATCACTTTTCCATCTTTTCCATACTTTACTGCATTGCTAAACAAATTGGCAATTCCCCTTGCCAGCAAGTCCGGATCTGCCATAAGCCGTCCTTGTACCAATTCGTCTTGCACAATACATTCCAATTTAGCCTCTTCAAAACTAGGGTAGAATTCCTCCACCATTTGCTGCATAAACTTTTTAAAATTCAAGTTGTGCTTATTTATTTGTACCTTCTCTGCTCCCACTTTGGTAAACTCAAATAAATCGTTAATAAGTTTTTCCAAGCGTTTTGATTTATCATAAGCAATAGTGACATACTTTTCTCTATCTTCATTTGTCAATTCGTTTTTTCTTTTTACTAAATCAAGATAACCAATAACAGAAGTCAAAGGTGTCCGCAAATCGTGTGCCACATTGGTAATCAAATCACTTTTTTCTTTCTCATAATCCCGTTCATTCTCAATCAATGTCTGTATTTCCCTTGTCATATTGTTTATCTTTTCTGCAATATTAGCAATTTCATCTTCTCCTATAACTCTCACAGATTTGCGGAAATCTCCTTTTGCGATCTCATCAATTCCATTAGATATTTCTGCCAGATAATCTGATGTTTTGTGGGTAAACATGTGAAAATATGTCAGAAAGATTCCTATATAAATCAAAATGGCAATCGTAATTAATAGGTAAAGAAATCTTTGTATCTTCTCAATATGAGCGAGAAATCTTTTCCTAGAACCATTCGCCACAATCACTTCATTTGCAATCTTGTCTTTTGGTCTATACTCTGGCTTTTTGTCTTCTTCTGTATCTTTTTCGTCCAAGTTTTCTTCCAAAACCTCTTCTGTCACTGTCTTCTCCACCATCTCCTGTGTAGAAACTTTCAATCTATCTTTAGTAAAAAGATCAACTGCAAAGAAAATTCCTGTAATCAATACAACTTCTGTTATCAATGCTAAAATTAAGCTTAACAGGCTGTAAAGCATTATTTTAAACCGAAAACTTCTCCAAAAATTATTCATCGATTTTATATCCCACTCCCCATACTGTTTTGATAATCTTGGCATTTCGAGGGTTTATCTCTATTTTTTCCCTTAAACGTCTGATATGTACCATAACTGTATTATTCGCCTCATACATCTTCTCATTCCACACCTGTTCAAAAATCTCATCTGTGCTATACACTTTCCCTGGATGGGAGGCAAGCAATGTGACTATTTTAAACTCAATTGGTGTGAGTTTTACCTCTTTTTCATTGGCAATCACTTTATGGTTTATCGTATCAATACGTAAATTACTTACCACAATCTCTTTTGCCTGCCGTTCTTGTGGCACATTAAAGGTGGTATATCTTCTTAATTGGGATTTTACCCTTGCCATAAGTTCTAGTGGATTAAAAGGCTTAATTACATAGTCATCTGCACCATTACTAAGTCCTACAATTTTATCCAGATCTGTAGACTTTGCACTAAGCATAATAATAGGAAGATTACTCTTCTCCCGAACCATATTACACATTGTTAGTCCATCCACTTCCGGCATCATAATATCTAAAATCATCAAATCAATCTGTTCTCTTTCAAATATTTCCATGCCTTCTTTTGCACTATTTGCTTTGTATACCTGATAACCATCACTAACCAGATGAATTTCTACTAAATCTGCAATTTCTTTATCATCATCTACTACTAGAATACTTGCTCCCGGCATCTTATCTCCCCTTTCTTATAGTCCGATATATCTTCTATATCCTACCATAGATTTTGAGAAAAAATCCTTACAAAAAACTTACAATATTTTAAACTTTATATTACTATTCAGCCTTTTTTACAGATAATGATATCACTGGAAGGTACTCCCATTCTTCCTCATTATTTGTTCTTTTGTTGGTTTTAAACCGGATTTTTAATATATTCTCTTTATTTACATAATTCCCGGTTTTTCTTATGCTTTTTTCCTTACCACTTTCAAAAACCAACTCATATTTCCCTGTCTTATAATTATAAAGCAAAACTTCACCATCAAAAACAGCTTCTTCTTTCTGATCCATAGAAGGATTGCCATCTTTCAAATAATATATCCCTGTTAAAGTATCTCCCTGTTTTAGGGTGTATTCCATATCCACGCTTCGTGTCTTAGAATAATTAAAAGTATAATCCGAGTCTATTACACCATCTACATCCTTAGCTGCTACAAGAAGATTTGGCACAAATTCATCACTTTTATAAGTATAATCTATCTCTACAGGCATCCTGCAGGTGGTAATTCCATCACAGTCAATACCCCACTCCCCATTCATTTTTTCCCTGTCTTCTTTTAAATCAATGCAAGAGAAAACCCCTTCATTCCCTTCAAACAACCCATCATAGAATACAGTTTGATAACGTATAGCTTCTACTGTCATTTTTTTTTCATCTTTTGTACCAAACAATCTCTCTGAAAATGCATCCCTATTATCTGTTGATATTAGAGTATTTTTATTAATTTCTTTTGTTTCCCCATCTTTTATAGTACCTAGTATATGGCATTCGTTTTCTGTTATCAAAACAGCATATTTGAGAGTATATCCCGTATGGTTTGTAAAAGTTCCCTGACAATGGAATTGTTCACTATTAATCTTACTTTCATAACCTTTTCCCATCTTACGGTTTTGTTCAGATATAAGGAGATTTTTCTCAAAAGCTGATACATATTTTACAGATACATACTGGTTCTTCTCTCCTTCATAAAAACCAAGCTTATAGTTATCAGAGGAAGTTGTCTGCTCCGAATCAACATCTCCCTCTTCTGAATATACGGTTCTTCCTTCTGGTATTGCTAATGTATAATTTTGATTATTGGCAGAACTAATCTGTAAAATATTTTTTTCTTTGGGATTCGTATCATTCTCATCAGAAAAACGAATCTCTCCCCGATACATGATAAATGGTCCTGAAATTCGTGTATTACTTGCCATTATATATACTACTATAATAAAGAAAAAAGCCAATACTGGAACCGCCATCCATGTTTTTTCCAGTTTATCCCTTTTCTTTAAAATAAAATAAACACCAAAAGAAACACATATAACATAAATCAAAAAAACGATACCATAAAAAAATATATTAGGAAGATTGCTGGCATCCTTTACTTGTAATTCATCACCTACATATAGACCATCCTCATTTCCTGTATTCGGAAATTCTGTTATTCCAAATTGTTGGTTGAGCTGGTAATTTATATACCTTTCCCCTTTTTCTTTCCATTCATTGTTAGCAACTGCCAGATTTACATCATATACCCAAATACTCCCTTTTCCTGCTGAAATACTGTGTATATTGTAATTTCCTTTTTTATCTTCATAAATGGTCTCTCCTTCAAAGGATAACTTAACTCTATTGTCACTTAATAATTCTCCTATTTTCCCTTTCAAAAAATCATCCTGAAATATTCCAAGGGTATCACTAGCATTTTTTCCTGTTCCTATAACTAAGTCTCCACCTTCTTCTACCCATGTCTTTAAAGTCTTGTATTGTTCCTTGCTAAGCTTTGCTGTCTGAAAATCATTGATATAAATCCGATCTAAAGCATCTATTTCCTCTGCAGTCTCTGGCATATTCTTCTTATCTAACCAGGTTACATTTGTATAATTCTGTAAATATCCCATATCTGGTTTATTTTCTGTAAGCACACCTGTCAAATACTCATAACTGTCTGATAAAGTTACTTTTATCCGTACTTTCTTAAGTACTTTTTCATCTTCATCTGTAATACGCACTAATATATTCTTATAACCACTTTGCATACGAAAAGGGATTTCTATGTTTTTTGTTTCTCCTTTTCCAATAGAAAAATCTTTCTGCTTCATAGTATTATAATTATTTACCACAGTAATGATTTGAATCAGTCCATTAAAATTCTCACCATGATTGGTAATTGTTACTTTCATCTGACTGTTTCTGCCTACTTTTACATAGTTGCCAAGTGCAGTTTCTGCCTCTATGTCAAACTGATTATTTTCTTTTTTCTCTCCTGTTTCTGCTTTTATCATACCTTCTTGGCGAAAAATTCCTAACAGACATAATACCATGCAAAACAGAAGAAGAATCTTTTTCCATAAATTCTTTTTCATGTTTATTCCATCCTCCATTACTCTTAATATTCATTTGTTTTATCCTACCATATCTTTTTTATGGAAATCCTTACAGAAAACTTACAATTTGTGACTTTTTTTATAAGCAGACAAAAAACTTCCTAATAGACGAAAACATATAACAGTCTATTAAGAAGTTCTTTACAAATGGAATATTCCTTCTTCCCAAGTGCATTTATCCTTTTGTCACACCTACAAAATACAACACCAAAACACATATAAATAATATACTATTTTCAATTAATCCAACAATTGGTCTGGTATTTTGGGCATCTGGATCACGAAGTCCCTTAATTGCCATTACAATAGCTCCTATGATTACAAAAAATAGGAAAAATCCTAACACCCCTATCCAAAGACCTGCTTCTCCTTCTGCCATATATGCCATTAAAAATAACAACACATATCCCATAACAACTCCAAAACCCATCAAGATGGAAATTAATCCCGGAATAGATTTGTATTGTTCAATAGACGCATATTCATTTTTTCTTCCCATATTTCTTCTCCTTTTCTTTATCCTTAATTATTCACACAAGTCACCTGTCTGATCGTAACAGTTCAGCCGGGGGCTGCTCTGTTACGGAATGGGGCAAGCTTCGCATATAAATTGCCCCATTCCCCTCCTGTTTTATTCTTTTATACGGTCTGCACAGCGGAGTGTGCAGACCTACCTGAACTGTTACGCCTAATCATCTATAAAAAGTATTTCAATCGTTTCTTTTGTGTAAGGAAAAACAAATATCCTAACATTCCGCCCATTGTATTCATCAACAAATCATCTACATCAAAAGTTCCCACTTGAAAAGATAACTGAATCAATTCTATAAACAGGCTAAATTCAAAACTATATAATACCACACAGAAGAAAGTTCTATTCTGCTTGCTTACAATAGGCAATAAAAACCCAAAAGGTGCAAAAGCAAGTACATTTCCGAATATATTCACAATGAATCCTTCCCATCCAATAACATCCCTGTATTTAATAAAACGCTTAATTTCCTGTAGTGGGATTAAGTTATAATGATATTCTCCAGTTGTTCCCCTGCCATACCGCTCACTAAAGAACAAAAAATATGCCAAAACCACCAGATACACAACAAAAATGCCAACAACTACTGGTTTTCCCCATTTTTTCACCGTTTTGGCTTTCATACCCCTCTCCGCCTTTCTTACCTACCGTTACATTCTATTTTACAATTCCAAAATAGTTTGAACCTATTATATCAATTCTCCATTCTCCAGTAAACTAAATTTTATTATTGAACTGTTACTTACAAATTAAAAACAACACGCCACAGCCTTATTCTGACTATAGCGTATTGTTTTCTTTTGTATTATGTCTGTAACTATTCAGGTAGAAACACGCATTTACTGCGTGTTTCGTAAGAAAAATTAAATTTTGATTGTTCTAAGCCCTTCGCCGAAGGCGAATTATTATGGGCTTAGAACGTAACTGTTCATAGTTCTGAACAGTTACTTATGTCTTCGGTTTATATCCTACTTACGAAGTTCAATTCCTAGTTTTTCCAATCCTTTTAGAATTTTGTCCATTACATTAGTAATTTCTTTTTCCTCTAAAGTATGGTCTGCTGCACGGAAGGAAATGGAATAAGCCACAGATTTATAACCTTCTGTAATCTGCTCTCCTTCGTATACATCAAATAAAGTACAGCTTTCCAATAATTTTCCGCCATTTTTGCGGATAACTTCTTCTACCTGGCCTACTAAAATATCTTTTTTCATTACCATGCTAAGGTCTCTGCTTACCGCAGGATATTTGGCAATTCCTGTATATTTTATATCAAAGTTAGACAACTCTACCACTGTTGGCATATCCAAAACTGCCACATAAGCTTTTGTTCCTATATCATAGCTATCTAAAACTTCTGGATGCACTTCACCCAAATATCCAACCACTTTATCACCATAAAGAATATTTGCCTGTCTTCCCGGATGTAAGAAATTCTTTCCTGCATCTGGATTGTATGTTTTCATTTCTTTTAATCCGGCTGCTTCAAGAACCTCTTCTACCACACCCTTTAAATCAAAGAAATCTCCATTTCCAAACATTCCTAATGTCAATTGTGTTCTTTCGTCCGGAAGTTCTGTAACCGGCAATGCCTTTGGAATATATATATTGGCAATTTCATATAAACGTACATCTTTATTTCTACGGTTATAGTTCGTTGCAAGGGAAGTCAGCATACCATTTAATGGAAGAGTACGCATTATACTATAATCTTCTCCTAAAGGATTTGTAATCACAACGGTATCACGAAGACTATCTTTTTCCTCTATTCTTAATTTGTCAAATACCTTTGGACTTTCAAAGGAGTAAGTCATTGCTTCACAAAATCCAAATTGTTCTGCTACATTTCTTACTATCTTCTCTACACGAAGTTTCAAAGTAAGTCCACCATTTGTACATGAGCCACTTGGAAGTGTCATTGGAATTTTATCATAGCCATAGAAACGAGCCACTTCCTCTGCTACATCTGCAAGACATTTGATATCTTGTCTCCAAGTAGGGATTATAAGTTCCTTTTTTTCTCTGTCAACAGCAAAATCAAGCTTTTCAAAATAGCCAATCATGGTATCTTCATCAATATCTGTTCCTAATAATTTATTGATTTTCTCCACATGATATGCCACATGCTCTGGTTTTCTTTCTTCTGGATATATGTCTACATATCCGCCCACCACTTCACCAGCACCAAGTTCTGTTATCAACTGGCAGGCACGGTTCATAGCTTCCATAGCAGTATTAGGGTCTAAACCTTTTTCAAATTTTGCCTGTGCATCAGTTCTCATGCCAAGTTTCTTACCAGACAAACGTATATTTGTTCCATCAAAGCATGCTGCCTCAAACAACATAGTTGTTACATCATCTGTAATTTTTGAATTTTCTCCACCCATAATTCCAGCAATACCAATTGCTTTTTCACCATCACAAATGGTTAAAATACTTTCATCCAATTCTCTCTCTTGTCCGTCCAAGGTGGTAAATTTTTCACCCTTTCCGGCTCTCTTTACTATAATTTTCTTTCCTGCAATGGTATCTAAGTCATAAGCATGCATCGGCTGTGAATATTCTGCCATAACATAGTTGGTAATATCCACAATATTGTTAATTGGACGAATGCCAATTGCTGCCAATCTTCTCTGCATCCATTCTGGTGAAGGTGCAATTTTAATATTTTTTACAACTTTAGCCACATAACGGGTACATAAATCTGTTGCCTGTACATCTACAGATATATAGTCGCTGGTCTTTTCGCTATTTTCTGTTACTTTTACTACAGGAGGACAAAATGGTTTGTCAAAGGTTGCTGCTGCTTCCCTTGCAATACCAAGAATACCAAAGCAATCCACACGGTTTGATGTCACTTCATACTCTACCACTACGTCATGAAGTCCTAATAATTCCGGTACACTGCTGCCGATTGGTGCATCTTTGTATGTTTCATTATCACTTAAAATGTAAATTCCATCTGGTGCTGCATCTGGGTACATATCCGTAGTAGATCCTAATTCATCAATGGAACACATCATGCCAAAAGATTCTACTCCCCGCAATTTTCCTTTTTTAATTTTAATTCCATCTGGATGAGGCTTGTCATCATGGGCACTTCCTGCCACACGTCCCCCATCTAATACAACTGGAATTTTATCTCCTTCTTTTACATTAGATGCACCAGTTACAATCTGCACCTGCTCTCCTTCTTCGGAGATCTGTACTTGGCAGATAATTAACTTGTCTGCATCTGGATGTTTTTCAATTTTAAGAATTTTTCCTACTACGATTTTCTCTAAATTCTTGTCTAATTCTTCATATCCTTCTACTTTTGTACCAGATAATGTCATTGCATCCACATATTCCTGTGTTGTACAGTCCAATTCTGGTACATATTCTTTTATCCATGATAAAGGTGTATTCATTTTAGCTTACCTCCAAATTTTAGTTTACTTATTTTCTTCATATTTTAAGACTCATAGTCTGAATCGGCTTTTGCAAGTACCTTTACTTATTTGGCTTTCTTACTTCTTTTGCAAGTTTATCATCAGAAGTAATAGTTAAATTAAATTTTGTTGTTTCTTCTGCTTGAACAGACAAGATATATTCATAATCACTATGAATCTTTCTAAGTTCTATTACAAACTTCTCATCCTTAGAATATGTATTGCTCCATATAATATCATTATTTTCTACATCAATTACTTGTATTGTTATTTTTCCATCTTCCAATTCTAAAATTGAATCTAAAGTAATCAAATCTTTTTCTTCATTAAAGAATATACTTTTTTTATCTTCAAATTCTGTTTTCTCACCACTACTGAAAGAAAATTTTAATGATGTTGTTTTTTTATTACAATCAGTAATACAATAAACAATTAATGCCAAACCAATAACAAGCAATAGTAATCTCTCAAAATGTTTCTTAGCAATTTTCATTTCGACACCTTCCCATTTATATGTAATTTTTCCATGAATATTTTATAAATTGCATAAGCAGCATTTCCTGGTGCTTCTGGAAATAATGTTTTCACAACCTCTTGTGCTGGTACCCATTCTGCTGAATCAACTTCTTGTGACAGAATAAGAACACATTTCTTAGCTCTTCCGATAAAACCATGCATAAGTAGTTCCTTTTTGGCAAACCAATATGTTCCAGCATATTCGAGAGAATCAAGTGTTACACCGATTTCTTCTTTAACCTCACGTATAGCTGTATCTTCTGCACACTCTCCAGGAGTTATATAACCAGAAACGAAAGAAGTATATTTATCAGACAGATAGCCTTGCCTTAATAAAGCAATTTCATTGTATTCATTAGCAACAAGGACTATTGAGCAACTGCTAAAAGTATCAAACCATAACTTATTACAATCAGTACAAAAAGGAACAATGCCTTCATCACCAGCTTCCTTACCTATCAGTTTTGCTCCACATAATGGGCAATATTTATACGTCATAATATCCCTTTCTCTAAATTCCAATTTGTGTTCTATTCTCCTATAAACTGGGAGTTTGTATAATCTTAGTCAAAGATAATTGTCTTATTATTTTCGACATATTCTTCCAAAAAGTCGCATTGATAGTGAAAAATCATAATAGGCATTATCTGTTTCAATCCAGCCATCATTTTCGCCTTCTACAATTGCTTTACGGTAATTATCAGCAATTTCTTTTCTTCTTTTATAATTTTTTCTGGTAATTCTCCAACTGATGAAATACACCAACTACATTCACAATATCTGCTTGCACATCAAATACAACTATATAATCCATCTGTGGTACAATCGCTTCATGATAACCTTTGCTTGCCAAATAGGAATCTCTGCTAAATGGAAATTGTTGTGGATTTTCTTCCAAACGGTCATATATATTTGTAATTCCATCTAACAGATGCTTCGCCGCTCGTTCATTTTTTAACCGGGAAAGCAGGTGATACATAATACTATCAAGCAGTTTGTCAGCATGCTCAGTAATAATCAATCTATATGCCATATTTTCTCCTCATTCCTGTCAAAGCAGTTCTGGCATCTTTTGTTTGACCATTTTTTATCTGCTGCTCTGATATTTCAATATCTTGGTACATAGTAAGCTGACGCATTGTATTCTCATATATTTCCATGCTCATAATAACCATATCACCATATCCGTTTTTGGTAATATAAATAGGCTCATCTGCCTTATGGCACATATCGGAGATTTCCGAAGTATTTTTCAAGTCCTTAATTGGTATAATTTGTGGCATTATAAACCCCTCCCTTCTGATATGGGTAAATTATACCATAATTATGTCTTTTTCTCAATGAGTTTATTTATCATTCTTTTCCGTAACTATTTTTCTAGTAGCACCATTTTTATAATTTATTATGCCAAATTGTAGTTTGCAAATCAAGCAGAATTCAGAAATTAATATAAAAACGTAACTATTCAAACCTTCGTTGCAAACAGTAACCCTTCTGCTCTATTTTCTAAAATACAATTTCTTCCAATAATTGAGTTCTTCACTCGTAACATTATCAGGTTTTGCTTCGTAAAATCTATAATCGCATATATTCCATGGTTCTCCTATTTTCCTATATTCATTGGACTTTCTTAAAACAACCTGCAATCTTCGCACCTTTTTATTCGCTTGTCTTTTCCAATATTTTTTTATTTTAGAACGATTGCTTCTATCTTTATAAACAAAGATTTTCTTAAAACTGCGACTCATCCGTGTCACATCCTTATGCAATTAATAACTTTCTTTCCACAATTTCCGATTGTTTCTAAATACTCTGCTATACTATCTTCACCGTTACTCCCGATTGCCCAATCTGCCTGCCTCTTTTATCTTCCGCCTTTCAAAACTTTGTTGTCACTCAGTCGTGCTATAATTACTTCACGGTATTCTGCATGATGTGGCATACCTGGTCCACCATGTTTTGGAAACTTTAGTTTGAAATAACTACCATTTTTCATTGTAATCGAACATTTAACAGCCCCATTCCTTGCATTTTTGAACACACAACTCTGAATTTCTGCAAGTGGGAAACAAGTACCTAAATCTTCTAAAGAAATATCTGTGCTGATTTTCTCTACATCAGTTTCTCCTACGTTTGAAACATCATTAAATTTGTAAAAATGTTCGTATGGTTCACATTCAGAAAAAATCAAATAATGTTGAGAGATACCAACATATATGTAAAAACTTGAAAATTTACTTTTAATCACCTGAAGAGTAGTACCATTTTCGTCTGGTATAAGTTTGTCCCCTATACAGGCACATTTCTCAAAAGTCTCCTTAATTTCCATCTGCATACCAATGGTATATATGCCACCTGCCAGGGTTTCTCCATTAGGAAGATATTTTTCTAAAGCCTGCATCATATCTTTCTCATCAAAAATACCATATTCCCCTTTGTTGGTTTTTATAATTGCAGGTACTATATATCCAAAAGCTAACACAAGAAAAAACACACCAATAAGTACCAAAATCTTATAAACAGCAAGTTCTCTATCACTTACAAAGGTTCCTTCCTTTTTATGTAAAAATATCATAAAGAAAGAGATTCCTATAAATCCAAAGGCAATGGCTAAATAAATCAATAATAAAGCAACTAACTTCTTTTTAGATTTTACAAGCTTATCTTCTTTCATCTTCAACCTCCATTCTGCTCCTTTTTATGTAGAAATTACTAAAATGGTTCTGCATATTGAAATCCAGGCAGTTTTATATTTAACATCCATTCCATTTGATAGAACATCTGGCATATCTCCAAGGAATCTCGCATCTGCAAATCATCATTGTTATCGTTAAGACCACAAGCCTTATTTCCAATCATATATACCCTCATGTTGTCAGAAGAAATCATCCATTTATTACAGTCACATGTGGTTGCTACTACAAAACAATACCGAGCCTGTCCATCTTTTAGGTGTTCACAGTTAATCTCAAGCTGGATTGTGTAATCGTTCTCATCAAAATCAATCTGTTCCTCATAAAACTCCTGCACTGTGTGTTCTGCCACATTAGAATCCACCTCACACAAATGATGATAAAGAACCGTCCAGGCTGTCTCAAACAGCTTGTTGAAATTTTTCAACACATATTGAATCACTCTCTCCGTCTGTTCTATGTTGTCGTCAGACAAATTCCAAATAATCAGATCCAAGTCGAAATCCCGTTTTAAATAGGGTATATCCAAAGAAAAGCGAATCTTTATAAGAGGTTCATCTTCACTTTCCCAGAATGCTATTAATTGCCTAATATCAAGTTCCTCCAAAGAAATGGGTTGAATATGTTCATTATACATAATAAAATCCTCCATAACTATTCAAAGAATGTAACAGTTCAGCCGAGGGCTGCTCTGTTACGGAATGGGGCAAGCTTCGCATATAAATTGCCCCATTCCCTTCCTGTTTTATTCTTTTATACGGTCTGCACAGCGGAGTGTGCAGACCTACCTGAACTGTTACCAAAGAATTTTCTGTTTTTCTATAATACAGCTGTGAGTTTTCATCACATTGTCATTATCATAATTGATTCCCACAAGAAGAATTTCACCACTGTATCCTTCCAATGCCTGTGTGTAATGTCTATCTTTTATCTGCTGTATGGCGGTATCTGCCGTTTTGTTATATTTCAATTCCACCACAAGTGCGGGTTTCCTGGTATGGGGAAGGGGTAAAAATACCACATCTGCAAATCCTCGTCCTGTTGGCAGTTCCCTGATTAATTTATAGTCTTTCCTTGCACTGTAATACGCAAGACCAATGGCACAGCCAAGGGAGTTTTCATCATTATAGGTCAATATGGAGGAAACTTCTGTATGTGCCTTATCCAATGCCCTTGCCACACTTTCCCCGTCACCTCGGAGGGTATCTTCCAGCAGTTTTTCTGATGCCTTCAGTATATGCATAACCTCTGCCCAGCCGCCAACACTCATGGCATTTTCAAATTCCCTGACAATCTCCTTGTTGGGAATAAATACCTCCTCCGTCTCTGAGTCATATCCAAGATATCCTAAATGAATCAATAATGTCAGCACATCATCCTTTGATTCGAAATTCCGCATATCATTCCGGAAACTGCGTGTATTCACTCTGACACGCCCTCCACCAAGCATCTGCACAATATCCGGCCGCAATCCGTCATAATCCATATCCATATAGACTTTCAGTGCATCATAAGTTTCCGTGGAAGTCCAATAACTCGAAAAATCCCCACAAGTCATTGCTGCCACAACAGACCTCGGATTGTAAATGTGCTTAAATTTCTTAAACATATATCCGTCATACCAACTTCCGGTTTCGGCAAAATCCATGTCGTACCGTTCACACAATCCCTTTACTTCCTCTTCTGTAAAACCTGTATATTCCTCAAAAACATACTGATTTGTCATAGAATATTCCCAGAACATATTCAGTGCCGAATGCTGCCCATATTTTTTCACAGGAAGTATTCCCGTCATATAGACAAGTGCAACATAAGACTGGTCTTTTAAGAGATTTCTTAGAAAATCCAGATATTGTTTCTGCATTTTTTCCGATTCCTGCCTTTCACGCATCACACAATCCCACTCATCAATTAAGAAAATAAACTCCTTATCTATTTTTGCATAAATTTTCCTTAATGCAGCAGCAAGTCCTGCATGAAATCCTTCTAAAACCTCTTTATATTCCTCCTTCAGTTCACAAAGCACTTCCTGTTCCAGATATTTTGTTACATTGTCATCGGGAGCCTCAATTAGAAACTGCTGCATATTTAGAAATATTACTTCATATTTATTCAAGTGAGTCTGAAAAGTTTTATCTCTTTCTATTTTGTATCCTGCAAATAAATCTGCCGAATCAGAACCACAGCCATAATATGCCGCAAGCATTTCAAGTGCCATGGACTTCCCAAAACGTCTTGGTCTGCTGACACAGATAAACTTCTGTTTTGTATTTATTAAATGATTCGTACAAGCAATCAATCCTGTCTTATCTACATAAATTTCAGAATTAATTGCCTCTTGAAACCCCTTATTTTTTGGATTCAGATAAATTCCCATAAAAGATACCTACCTTTAAAACTGTTTCAAGAATCTCACATCATTTTCATACAACAATCTCATATCATCTATTTCATATTTTAGAAGTGCAATTCTCTCTAAACCGACACCAAATGCAAATCCCACATATTCTTCTGGGTCAATTCCACTCATTTCCAATACATGTGGGTGTACCATACCACATCCAAGAATTTCAATCCATCCTTCTCCCTTACAGAAACGGCATCCTTTTCCTCCACATTTAAAGCAGGAGACATCCATCTCTGCACTTGGCTCTGTAAATGGGAAATGATGTGGTCTGAATTTTACCTTCGTATCTTCTCCAAAGATTTCTTTTGCAAATTGCTGCAGTGTTCCTTTTAAATCCGCAAATGTTACATTCTTATCTACAACCAATCCCTCTACCTGATGAAATGTTGGTGAATGGGTTGCATCCACTTCATCAGAACGGTATACACGTCCTGGTGCTATAATCCGGATAGGAACCTTTCCTTTTTCTAACTCATGCACCTGAATAGAGGAAGTTTGTGTACGAAGCACAATATCCTTATTGATGTAGAAAGTGTCCTGTTCATCTTTCGCAGGATGATTCGCTGGAATATTCAATGCCTCAAAGTTATAGTAATCCATTTCAACTTCAGGTCCCTCTAAAACCTCATAACCCATTCCTACAAAAATTCTCTCTATTTCTTCTAAAGCAATGGTATTCGGATGACGGTGTCCCATCATTGGTTTCTTGGCAGGAAGAGTTACGTCTATAGTCTCTTTTTTCATTTTTTCTTCACGAAGTTTCTTTTCAAATGCAGCCTTTTTTTCTTCTAAGATTCTCTCAATCTCTTCTCTGGCTTCATTCACTAACTGACCTACTTTGGGTCTATCCTCTGGTGCTACATCCTTCATAGATTTTAACACAGAGGTAAGTTCACCTTTCTTTCCTAAAAAAGCAACCCTTACATCATTGAGTGCTTCTAAGTGCTGTGCTGCATTGATTTGTTCCAATGCACTGTCTTTCAAATTTTTTAATTTTTCTTTCATGATTTGCTCCTTTCTATTGTATACTGTCAGGCAACACACCATATTTTCATATAATAGAGAATAGTTATGGTAATTTTCTATTATACAAAAGAAATCCCTTGTATGTATTTCTACATACAAGGGACGAAATCTATTCCGTGGTACCACCCTGATTCAGTATCTTTCAAGTGCCTCCTAAAAAACACTTCTTTACCATCTTATTATGTGCGTAACGGGCACAACCGTTATATCCTACTTGGCAGGCGTTCAGATATACAACTCCGGTGTGAAATTCAAATATCATCTGAACCAAAGGACTGTTCCAGCCATGCAGTCCTCTCTCTGTTGGAAAATGTTATTCTCTCTGCTCTTCGCAGTACACCATCTTCGTCTTTTTCTTCAAGTTATAAAAATCTTTTCCTTATGATTTTATCACAATAAATCTTCGTGTCAAGTTCTATTTTTTGTTTTGCAGCACAAATGTATAAATAAGGTTATTGTTTTATGTTCTTGGCACATAGCTTGACAGCAAGTGTCAAGCTTGTGAGTGAACAGTAACTAAATAAGTTACTATTCACTCAGAGTCTGAACTGTTACAATTCATAACCTTTCAAGAAATTCCCTTGCTGCTTTAGCTCCACCACATTGCTTAAATCCACTTGATATCTTTTTTGCTGCTAATTTATATTGATTATCTGTGAGAATTCTTTCTGTAGCTGCAAGTATATCCTCTTTCTTGGTTGTCAGTAATTTTATTCCTGCACCAAGTTCCTCTGCACGTATTGCAACGGCTCCCTGTTCAGGTGTCTGTGGAAACAAAATCAATGGAACTTCATAATACAAAGCTTCCGAAACAGAATTCATGCCACAATGAGTAAGAAACACATCTGCGATTGACAAAACTGCCATTTGATCTACTGAGGTATATACCTTAATATTTTCTGGCAAATCTATGTATTCATTTTCGTTCTCTCCTAAAGAAATAATTACCTGATAGTCTGTATCCCGATATGCCTCTATGCAGTTTCTGTAAATTTCTTTATTCTTCATCACTGTTCCCATGGAAATATAAATTGTCTTTTCTGCTGTTTTTTCTATTCTGCTCTCCAATGACCGGATAGAAGGTCCAATAAAACAGTATTTATCTGAAAATGTATCTGCACAGGGCTGAAATTCCTTAGATGTATATACAATGGTATTGGTTTCATTATCATTCTGAACAATATCCAAAATACCTTTTACGGGATATCCTTTCTTCTGTAATTTCTTAATCATTTTATTTATCTTAGGCATTGAGAAGAGCATTTTAAATAATCCTCCAATCCCCTGTTTCATATACTTGGAGGAATATTGGTTAAATGCAAATGTTGTAGTTGATGACACATACGGAATATTATATTTCATTGCTGTAAGTTTTCCCCAGTATGCAATTGAGTCTGATACAATTAAATCCGGCTTAATCTGTGCCACTTTCTCTGCTACCATATCATCTAATGCTAATGTTGACTTAACTAAAAGCTCTGTAGCAAATGCCATATCCTTTCCTATTCTCTCTCCATTTCCTTTATCCTCCATTTCAAAATCATACGAATCGCAAGGAACAAACTCTGCTCCTGCTTTTTCTATCTTCTCCCGAAATTGTTCAAAAGAAAAATAAGTAACCTCATGTCCAGCCCCTGTAAGTTCTTTTACTAAATTCAATGTCGGATTTGTGTGCCCATGTGCTGGTATGGAAAACCAAACTATTTTCATCTTTATCTCCTCTCTTAAATGTATTGAAATTTATAGGTATCTGTTCAGTACCTGAACAGATACGAGATTTTAGCCCATAAAAATTCGCAAAGCGAAGGGCTAAAATCTTGTAAAACTCGGATTTGTCAAGCAAATCCTCGAGTATGTTCTGAACAGTTGTAACAGTTCAGCCGAGTGCTGACCTGTTACGGAATGGGGCAAGCTTCGCATATAAATTGCCCCATTCCCTTCCTGTTTTATTCTTTTATACGGTCTGCACAGCGGAGTGTGCAGACCTACCTGAACTGTTACGAACAATTACATTTATAGTTACATTTCCTGCCTTTCTATGATACAGCTATGAGGTTTCATCGTATTGTCCTTATCATAATTGATTCCCACAAGAAGGATTTCACCACTGTACCCTTCCAATGCCTGTGTATAATGTCTGTCTTTTATCTGCTGTATGGCGGTATCTGCCGTCTTGTTATATTTTAGTTCTACTACGAGTGCAGGATTCCTAGTATGGGGAAGGGGCAAAAATACCACATCTGCATAGCCACGTCCTGTTGGCAGTTCCCTGATTAATTTGTAGTCTTTCCTTGCACTGTAATAGGCAAGCCCAATGGCACATCCAAGGGAATTTTCATCATTGTAGGTCAGTATGGAGGATACTTCCATATGTGCCTGATCCAGTGCCCTTGCCACACTTTCCCCATCACCACGCAGAGTATCTTCCAGCAGTTTTTCCGATGCCTTCAGGATACGCATAACCTCTGGCCAGCCGCCAACACTCATGGCATTTTCAAATTCCCTGACAATCTCCTTGTTGGGAATAAATACCTCCTCCGTCTCTGAGTCATATCCAAGATATCCTAAATGAATCAATAATGTCAGCACATCATCCTTTGATTCGAAATTCCGCATATCATTCCGGAAACTGCGTGTATTCACTCTGACACGCCCTCCACCAAGCATCTGCACAATATCCGGCCGCAATCCGTCATAATCCATATCCATATAGACTTTCAGTGCATCATAGGTTTCCGTGGAAGTCCAATAACTTGAAAAATCCCCACAAGTCATTGCTGCCACAACGGATCTCGGATTGTATATGTGCTTAAACCTCTTGAACATATATCCGTCATACCAACTTCCGGTTTCGGCAAAATCCATCTCATACCGTTCACACAATCCCTTTACTTCCTCTTCTGTGAAACCTGTATATTCCTCAAAAACATACTGATTTGTCATGGAATATTCCCAGAACATATTCAGTGCCGAATGCTGCCCGTACTTTTTCACAGGGAGGATTCCTGTCATATAGGCAAGTGCCACATAGGACTGGTCTTTTAAAAGATATCTTAAAAAATCAAGATATTCTTTCTGCAGTTCTTCCGATTCCTGCCTTTCACGCATCACACAATCCCACTCATCGATGAGGAAAATAAATTGTTTATCTGTATTTTCATAAATCTGTTCCAGTACAGCAGCAAGAATCGTTTCCCCCTCCGAAAACATTTCCCCATACACCTTGCGGATATCCTCAATAACAACCTGTTCCAGACATTCCGTAAACTCCATATTTTTTGCTCTTTTTGCCCTTATTAGAAACTGTTGCATATTTAGAAATATTACTTCATATTTATTCAAATGAGTCTGAAAAGTTTTATCTTTTTCTATTTTGTATCCTGCAAATAAATCTGACGAATCATAGCCCCTGCTATAATATGCTGCAAGCATTTTAAGTGCCATAGACTTTCCGAAACGTCTTGGTCTGCTAACACAGATAAACTTTTGTTCTGTATTTATTAAATGATTTGTACAAGCAATCAATCCTGTCTTATCTACATAAATTTCAGAATTAATTGCCTCTTGAAACCCCTTATTTTTTGGATTCAGATAAATTCCCACAAAAGATACCTCCCTTATTATTAGCCCTTCTGTAACTGTTCAGAACCATGAACAGTTACGTTCTAAGCCCATGAATATTCGCCTTCGGCGAAGGGCTTAGAACAATCAAAATTTACTTTTTCTTACGAAACACGCAGTAAATGCGTGTTTCTACCTAAATAGTTACGCCCTTCTTTCATCTTTAACCTTCATACTTATAACCATAATCATTCCATTTGTTCAAAAACATTTCCTCTAGTTCATTCTAAAAATACATAGTCAATAGTATCTATAGCATTTTTAGTTTTTTTGACAATAATTCAGGCTCATATTCTACCTTTCCCTCGCAGTTATTAAAAGAAAAACTACAACATATTATAACACAAAATAGTTAAGGTATGGGTACTGATTTGATATGCTTGTAAAAATTCTGAAAGAACAAATAAGAATGAATTTTATTTCTGCTTTCTACTTTTATTGTGATAGTAATTATATAAACAATAAGCATAAAATTATTAATGATAAACGATAAAAAATACTTGCAAAATATTAAAATATATGTTAATGTAATATTAATGTGAAATTTGATTTTAGGAAGTCGACAACTATATCAAAAAGTGCATATTCATTTATCTTGTAGTTTGACATAGTAATCAATTAAAAATAAGGAGGACAAAATGAATACAAATTTAAAAAAAATAAACAAGTACTGTCATATCAGTTCGATTATTTTGAATATTTTAAAAATTATTACTATTCTTTCTTTTGTTACAGTAGTTATAGGAGGCATTTTATCTGCCTGTTTTAGCGATAAACTTAATATTGCATATGCAAATCATAGTTTTTCATTACCTGTTAATTTAAGTATTCCATGTAGTTTTGTATCATTCAACATAAATGAAGTGGCTCAAATTCATGATGGTAATATTGCACTAGCTCTTGGAGCTGGATGTATTTTAATTGCTATTTCTTTGTTATTTTTCTTTATCGTACTTAATTTATTTATTCGTATATTAAAAGAAATAAAAAAAGAAGCTTCACCTTTTACATCTGTAATAATAAAGACATTGCATACAACATTTATTGTACTTAGCATTTTATTATTTATACTCTTCGGAATAATATATGCCGCAATTGGAACATTACTCTTTTTCATTATATATACTATTTTTGAGTATGGATATGTGCTTCAGCTTCAAGTAGATGAAACCTTATAAAGGAGGCATTTATGGGAAAAATTATATTACGTTTGGATCGTGTTATGGCAGACCGTAAAATGAGTTTAAAGGACTTATCTGAGATTGTCGGTGTATCAAATGTGAATCTTTCTAAAATAAAAACCGGCAAAATTAGTGCTATCCGTTTTTCTACATTAGTTGCTATTTGTGAAGCATTAGATTGTCAGCCAGGTGACATATTAGAATATGATAAAAATGCCAGTCCAGAAAACGACGAATCTCAAAAATAAACAATTGTATCTGTTCAGTAGCTGAACAGATACGAGATTTTAGCCCATAAAAATTCGCAAAGCGAAGGGCTAAAAT
>CAMWUK010000005.1 GCA_947177415.1 uncultured Clostridiaceae bacterium | reverse complement strand
GGCGAATTATTATGGGCTTAGAACGTAACTGTTCATGGTTCTGAACAGTTACCTTTGAATTAAGTATAACTTGAAGTTATATTATAAGTTGTCTGATTTATTTTGGTACTTTTCAAACTGCTGTACAAGTGACTGTACTTCATTAAGTAATTTTTTTGCCTGTTCAGCCTCAGTTTGATTCTGTTGGCTTTTTATTTCTGCATTTTTTGCACTTTCAGAAACAATATCACTACTATTGGATAACTGGTTAATATTTTCTATAATAGTATTATTGGAACATACCAGATTCTTAATCTTTTCATTGATATCTTCTACACCTTGTGTCAGTGTGGTGATATGATTTTGTACTTCACTAAATCCATCTGAAGCATTTTCAACTTTTTCATTTTGTTGTTGCATGGCATCAATTGATTTTTGTACAATATTTGTAGCTACTTGTGCATTTTCATTTAATTCCTGTACAATACTTGCAATTTGTTCTGTGGATTGTCTGGTTTCTTCTGCTAAGTTCCGAATCTGGTCAGCCACCACAGCAAATCCTTTTCCTGCTTCACCTGCTCTGGCACTCTCAATAGAAGCATTTAAGGCAAGTAAATTGGTCTGGCTGGAAATAGAGAAAATAACCTCAGTAATTTGTTGTACTTCCTGTGCTTTTTTCTGTAATTCTTCCATAGAAGTTGCTACATGGGAATTTGTATTGTTAATAGTTTCTGCGTCATTTCTAATAGAGGCAATAACCGCCATATTTTCTTCTACAAGTTTTGCGGAGATAGTTGCAGCATCAACCATTGTTTTAGCATTTTCCGCAGTTTCTCCGATATCATCGCTAATGCGTTTTGTCATTTTAGTCTGTTCTTGTACATTTTCTACGGTTTCCTGCGTTTTTGCAGAGATCTCTTCAATAGAATTATGTACTATACTAGAAGCATTTTTTAAATTCTCTAAAATTTTATTGGTATCTGTCACACCTTGCTGGACATTTTCAGAAATGTGAAGGATATCTTTAATCATAGCATTTTGAAGTTCCTGTTCGTCTTTTATTGAGTACACCATATCATGGTTGAACTTTTCAGAAAGAACCGCAATAATATGTATAATAATAATAACTTCATAGTTTATAATTGTAACAATAAAGTTAGTAGAATCTGTCTGGATTAACATACCTTTTACTGCCCAGATAATAGTACGTAAGATACATGCAATCAAAATGCTGGAAAAAACGATCTTTTCAAATTTAACATCATGGTAGGTAATACAACTTATAAATATTGGATAAATATACAAATAAACAAGTGGATTAACGCCCAGAATCATAAGGTAAAACCAGCTTATAATAAAGGCACTAAACATATAATATTTTAAGTTTTTATTGCTCCTATTCTTTATATATGTAACCCAATTTACAATAGTGCCTATTATAATAATGAATAAAGGAATAATCCCCAGTTTTCCAAAGCTGGTTTCCTCTACAAAGGTTTGGATAAATAAAGCCAAAATAAGAAATAATTCAATAAGAGTTACACTTATTAATGCTGCTTGGTTTACCTTTCCTATGCGGCTTTCTTGAGTGCTGTATTTACGTTGACTGGATAATTGTGTATTTGTTTGTGCCATAAGTATGCCCCCTCATAAAATTTTATGTTGTAAGAATTGACTATTGTAATTCTCGTGTATATAATAACACAAATAGTAAAAAAATTCTACATTATTTTGAGGAAATGTAAAATTTGTAAAAAATTATTAGAGAAAGTAGGACGTTTTGACTATAGAAACAGGTATTATTTTGTATAAAGTGCTAATGTGAAATGAAAGCAAATAGTGCAGTAAAATAGATTCTTATTAAAGAGCAGTTATCAGAAAATAAAGAGAGGTGTAATTTATTATGAAATTATATATTGCCGATTTACATTTTGGGCATCAATCAGTGATTAACTTTGACAGCAGACCCTTTGCTAATGTGAATGAAATGGACAGATTCTTGATAGATTCATGGAATAGAAGAGTTACAAAGAATGATCAGGTGTATATTGTAGGAGATTTTGCTTATAGAAATGAAAAACCATTTAGTTGGTATTTGAAGAGGTTGACAGGAGAGAAGCACTTAATCATAGGTAATCATGATAAGAAGTTGCTGAAAGACGAACAAGCAATGGGATATTTTGCTTCGGCAGAGTATCAATTAGAGATAACAGACAACCAGAAACATATTGTATTGTCACATTTTCCTCTTGCTGAGTGGAGTGGTTTTTTTGGAGATGTTTATCAGATTTATGGTCATATACATAATAGAACAGATGGTGCCTTTGCATATATGAAAAATTTGGATAGGGCTTTAAATGCAGGAGCATGTATCAATAATTATACACCTGTTTCCTTCCCAGAGCTAGTTGCAAATAATCAGATATTTAGGAGAAATAGGGAAAGTGCCAGGTAACAATTCAGATAGGTCTGCACATATATGGTATTAGCGTGGAATCATAACTTGTTTGTTGACAAACAGACGGATTTATATTAGAATTTATAAAGAATAGTTATACATTTATAAAGGCGTTGTTCAAGATAGCAATTATAGTAGCCATTTTATGTTGTTGTTAAGGGCAAAGCCTTTTTGTAATTACTGTAAAACAGTATTCTAAAGGAAAAGAAGGGAGATATTGTTCATGGATTTATTAGAAGAATTAAAGGCAAAAGATGTGAATGTGGAAGAGGCAATCGAACGCTTTTTAGGAAATGCTTCTCTTTATGAGAAAATGTTGATGAAATTTTTAGATTTGATGAATGATATGGCAGTTGATACTGATTTTGACTGTAATGAATATGATGATATTATAGAAAAAACCCATGCAATTAAGGGGGCAGCAGGAAATTTGTCAATTAACCCGATTTATGAAGCATATACTGAGATTGTGAACTTGTTACGGGCAAAACAGCCAGAACAGGCAAAACTAATTCTTGAGAAGATCTTGCCAGTTCAAAATGATATTATAGATTGTATAAAAAAATACCATAAATAAAGCATCTGTTGCATACAATATTTGGTGCAATTTTTGGAGGAGTCATTATCATGAAAGTTCAGATGAATAAGAAAAAAACGATATTGATTGTAGATGATGTTGAAATCAACCGGACGATTTTAGCAGAGATATTTAAAGATGAATATGAGATAATGGAGGCTTGCAATGGGGTGCAGGCAATGGAAATTATTAATAGCAAACTAGAAATTTCAGCAGTACTGCTTGATTTACTTATGCCTGAAATGGATGGATTGCAGGTACTGGAAGAAATGAACAGAAGTAAAAAGATAAACAGAATTCCAGTATTTTTGATAACTGCCGCAGATAGCGAAAAGAAGTTGACAGAGGGGTATAATTTAGGTGCAATTGATGTTATTCGTAAACCGTTTATGCCACACTTCCTCAAGTGTAGAATTAGCAATGTTGTGGAATTATACGCTCACAGAAATCAATTGGAAATTATTGTAAAAGAGCAGGTTGAACGATTAGACCGGTTAAACCAGTCAATGATAGAAACACTTGCTGCAGTTATAGAATTTAGAGATGGTGAGTCTGGAGAACATGTAAAACGTATTTCTGGACTTACAAGCATTTTGATGAAAGAAGTGAGTGATACATATCCTGAATATCATTTGCCAGAAAGTGAGATTGATAAAATATCCAGGTCATCTACCCTTCATGATGTAGGAAAGATTTCTATACCAGACAGCATTCTAAATAAGCCAGGCAGACTTACGAAGGAAGAATTTGAAGTTATGAAACAACACACCACAAAAGGCTGTGAGATTCTTCAAACTATACCCGATATTATGGATGAAGGTATTTATAAGTATAGTTATGATATTTGCAGACATCACCATGAGCGTTGGGATGGAAAGGGATATCCAGATGGGTTAAGTGGTAATGAGATATCTATTTGGGCACAGGTAGTTTCCGTTGCTGATGTATATGATGCACTTACATCCGAGAGGTGTTATAAAAAAGCATTTAGTCATGATACGGCTGTGCAAATGATAGTGGATGGAGAGTGTGGTGCTTTTAATCCGAAAATACTTGAGGTATTTACTAAGGTTGCGGATAGAATTAAAAAATAATTGTAATTGTCAGGGAGAAACACGCATTTACTGCATGTTTCTACCTGAATAGTTACTGTGCAACTTACTTTTAGAATAAGCTTTTTCAATCATTGTATTACAATCGGTATCAATTTCTTTTGCTATCCTAACTTTTGTATCATTTCCATTTAGCATTGCTTTAGACCTTCTATTTTTTTTAGAAGCAACTTAACATCAATTGGTTTTGATAGAAAATCATTCATACCACTTTCTGCCGCCCTATCTCTGTCTTCTTTAAAAGTATTAGCAGTACAAGCACAAATTGTAACCGATTTTGCATCAGGACGATCCAGCTCCCTTATAGCATGGGAAGCCTGGCAGCCATCCATAATTGGCATATTCATATCCATTAGAATAATATCAAATTCGTATGGTTTTGAGTTGAAAAATAATTCCACTGCTATTTTTCCATTTTCCGCATGGGTAACAACATAACCCTCCTGTTCAAGAATCTCTATTAAGATTACTGCATTTATTTCGATATCTTCCGCAAGCAAAACATGAATGGTTTTTTCTTCTATAAAGTCATTGCTTTCTGTTTCCGTTTCAGGGAGTGCTTTTTGGTATGTTGATTCTGTTGGTTGTTCTTCTGCAATTTGTGAATGCAAAACCACAGTAAAGGTACTACCAGTACCAAGTTCACTTTCTGCTGTAATTTCGCCACCCATAGCATCTATAAGTAGTTTTGAAATAGCCATTCCAAGACCTGTACCTTTTAGTTCTTTGGTGTTAGAAGGATGTTCTTGAGAGAAACTATCCCAAATATGTTCTAAAAATTCTTTCGACATCCCACAACCTGTATCAGCTATTTTTATGGTAGTAGCAACTTTATTTCCGTTCTCTTTCTGCTGGGTGGCAGTCAAGGTGATTTGACCATTAGCAGAAGTAAATTTTATTGCATTTCCAAGAATATTCATTAAGATGTGTTTAATGTGGGCTTCGTCACCAACAATAACAGGAGCAATGATATCTTTCTCCATTTGGAAATCTATATTATGATTTGTAAAGTTATCATGTTGCATGGTCCAGACATCATCTAATAAAATTTCCAAATCCACTGGTTTGTTTGCTAATTCTATTTTCGCGGATTGTAGCTTTGATATATCCAAAATATCATTGATAAGTGAAAGTAAATAGTTTGCTGTATGCTGGGATTTTGAAAGATATTCTTTCATTTTATTTTGGTCTGTTATGTGTCTATGCATCAAGTGATTTAATCCAATCAATCCATTAAGTGGTGTTCTGATTTGATGGCTCATGTTAGATAAAAATTCGGTTTTAGCTTGTGCAGATGCTTCCAACATAATCATTTTTTGTGAGGACTTGTTTAATACAAAAATTACAGTCAATAAAATAAATATTACAATTATCAGTAAGCCAAGACTTAGTAACAAAAGAACCTGGTTTTGTGCTGTAAAAACAGAACGCTGTAATTCCATAACAAAATACCAGTTTGTTGACTGTAAAGGCTCGAGATATACAACCTGCTTAATATTATTTTTATCTGTGTACTCAAATGTAAAGGTTTCGCCTTTTTGTACATTATTGTAAATGGTGTCTGTATCCATACTAAATGCACTGCCTTCTGTAAATATATGTGAGAAAAAATTAATACGCTGGTTTAAAGAAGAAGTATGTTTAATATTAACCACAAATTGTCCATTTGTGTCAATTACAGAACTGTATCCTTTCCCATAAAAAGCTTCTGCATTAAAATTTTCCTGAATAACACCAATATCTGTTGCTGCCACTAGTGCAACAAAGGTAAGTCCATTCACCTTGATGGGTTCACCCTTTACTCCCATTAGTAAGAGTTCTTGTTGCCTTTCCACTAAAGAGTTTTTATCATCAAAGCAGACAGCAACGGTATCCTCCCCTTCGCTGAATAAGTCCTGCAACCCAAAACTCTTTGCATCTGAAATGAGAAATTTTGCTGAGTACAGTTTCCCATTATCTGTCATTAAATACATATTTTCATATAGACTTTCTGTACATTTTATATTTAGGTTTTTTATGAGTTCTTTTTTCGTGGAACTATGATAATCTTTTAGTTCATTATACATATATAATAAATCTGACCATTCGTTTTTCAGAAATTCATAAACAGAATAACTGTCATGATCCGCAATTTCCTGAACATTAGATAAAATGTTCATAGAAACAGTCCAGTCCAATAATTTGATGTAACCCATAGAAACCGCACCAATTACAATAATAGCTATGGTCATTAGTGCGGTTTTTCTGTTTTTATTTTTCTTTTTAGCTTTCATAATAATCTCCTCTATTTACCACCTTATCTACATGTTTCTATATATTCACTCTTTTTAGGCAGAACTTTGCACTCTGCTGCAAGGTTCTAATTCATTATAATATTTATTAGGAATTTATGCAAAGCCTTAGTTGTGAAATATAGGATATGAATAAATAGAGTTTGTATAAGGGTATAATAAACCTTAATATATAGTTACTGTTCACGCCTACAGTGCAAACAGTAACTATATATACACTATACACAAAAATGTTATTTTTATAGACTTGTAATTATAAAAGAAATTTTATAAACTGATAGTAACTATTCAGAACCTGCAAAAGTGATATCCACATGAGGATTTTTACCAGCCATTGTGGGAAATTATTGATATTATGTATATTCTGGAAAAATCCGAATGAGGGGTTCTGAACAGTTACAATTGATATTAAAAAGCAGAATCAATTTGAAAGAGGTAATTATTCATGAAATATTTAAAACAATTTTTTATTATTTTGATTATTTCTTTTATTGGAGAGGTACTCAATATCATTTTACCATTGCCCATTCCAGCTAGCATTTATGGGATGGTTTTATTATTTGTGTTGTTGTTTACTGGTATATTAAAGTTAGAGGATATAAAGGATGCTGGTAAATTTTTAATTGAAATTATGCCAATTATGTTTATACCTGCAGGTGTAGGTCTGATGTCTTCTTGGGGAGTGTTAAAACCGATGCTGATTCCGGTTAGTGTAATTACCATAGTTTCTTTAGTAATGGTAATGGCATTTGGAGGCCGTGTAACCCAGTTTGTTATCAAACATAGTAAACAAGGAGGATTTACAGAAAATGAATGATTTTTTTACAACATCAGTATACGCAGGAGTTGTGGTTAGTTTGCTTGCCTATATGTTAGGAGTGTATTTAAGAAAAAAATTTGCTATTGCAATTTTAAATCCTTTGCTGGTTTCTGTTGTTGTAACAATTCTTGTACTTGTGATAGGTAAGGTAGATTATGATATTTATTATGAGGGAGCAAAATATATAAGCTGGTTTTTGACTCCTGCTACTGTGTGTCTGGCAATCCCATTATATGAACAGCTTACTCTTTTAAAAAAGAATTTAAAGGCAGTAATTATTGGGATTACTTCAGGAGTATTAGCAAGTTTATTGACAGTTTTCCTGTTATCTCTTCTTATGGGATTGTCTCATAAAGAGTATGTCACATTGCTTCCCAAATCTATTACAACAGCAATTGGAATGGGAGTTTCAGAAGAACTTGGAGGATATGTCACCATCACGGTAGCAGTAATTGTAATTACAGGAGTGTTGGGAAATATTCTGGCAGAACCAGTGTGTAAATTGTTCCGGATAACAGAGCCTATTGCGAAGGGAGTGGCAATAGGTTCATCTTCTCATGCTATAGGAACTGCCAAAGCTATGGAGATGGGAGAAATTGAAGGAGCAATGAGTAGTTTATCAATAGCCGTAGCAGGTATATTGACCGTAATAGGTGCATCTATATTTTCAAAATTATTATGAAGAGGGATGCAGATTTGTTTACTGATTCGTTACTTTCTTTTGGCATAATATAATAAAACAGAAAGTATATGCTTAGGAAAGCGAGGAAAAACAATGGCAAAAATTTTAATCATAGAAGATGACAGGCATATTAGCGATTTGATACGACGTAATTTAAGTCTAGTCGGGCATGACGGTTGTTGTTGTTATGATGGGCAGGAAGGACTTTGCACTTTTAAAAAAGAGCATTTTGATTTGGTTTTATTAGATGTCATGTTGCCTGAAATTTCCGGGTTTGACTTGATTAAGCTGGTGGAGGATACACCAGTAATTTTTGTGACCGCAAAAGGGCAATTGGAGGATAAGCTGAATGGACTTTCCCTTGGTGCGGAAGATTATATTGTAAAGCCTTTTGAGATGCTAGAGCTAATCGCCAGAGTAAATGTGGTTCTGCGTCGTATTCAGAAAGAGGAAATTATTTCGGTTGGAAGAATCAGGGTGGATGTAAAAAAGAGAAACGTAACACTGGATGGAAAAGAAATTGTATTAGCACCACAAGAGTATAATTTATTAGAGGTATTTATTCGAAACAGGAACATCGCACTATCAAGGGAAAAATTGCTGGAAGCTGCTTGGGGGTATGATTATGAGGGGGAAACAAAAACTGTAGATGTGCATGTGCAAAGGCTTCGAAAAAAGCTTGGACTGGAAAAGGAAATCAAAACGATTACGAAGCTGGGATATCGTTTAGAAGGATAAAAGGTGGCATGGATGAAACTATGGCAGAAGATATATTTGATTACAATCGCTATATTTGTGGTGCTGTTAGACTGCGGAATCTATTTGGTGTTCCAAATGACCTACAATAAGGATATTATCTTAGAGCAGCAGCAGGCAGAAACGGAATTTTATATGCTTACAGAAGGAATTTATAGAAATTTTACTGAGTTAGAAAAAAAGGATAGATTGAAGCTCTCACAAATGAAGAGTGTGTTGGAAGTTTATGAAAATTATTATACAAAACAGAAGATTGCACTAACTGTATGGGATAGTAAAAGTTATATTTATCCAGAAAGACTGGAACAAGAAAAAGTGTCTGAACAGGCAGCAGGGGAAGTGGATGAATATCAGATGGTGATATCTACTGAAAATGGGGTAAAACAGATGCAGGTTGAAGGGATTTTATATGAGGGTGAAGAAATTTATTACATCCGATATGAAAAGCCATTGACAAAACTTCAGGATACTTGGGGTACATTAGAAAAGCAGTATATCATCATCAGTGTAGCATTTTCCTTAGGGCTTGCAGTATTGCTATTTTTTGTGCTTCGCAGAATGATGCATCCTATCCGGCTGCTGACAAAAGCTGTAGACGATATGGCAGGAGGAAATCTGGATAGCCGTGTATATCCAAAGGGAACGGATGATATTGCTACTCTTGGGGAGCATTTTAATGAAATGGCAGAACACATTCAGATGGATATGCTTCATATACAGGGCGAAGCAAAGGCAAAACAACAGTTTGCAGATAACTTTGCCCATGAATTAAAAAGTCCGCTTACGAGCATTTATGGTTATGCAGAATATGTAGAAAAGGGGAATGTACCGTATGATGAAATGTTAGAATGCATGGGTATTATTATGGAGGAAAGTGACCGTTTGCTTCATTTGTCTTATACGCTTTTGGATATGGCGAAACTTCGTACATACAGCATTGAAAAAAAGAAAATAGCTGTGGCAGGGCTGTTTTCGGTTTTACAGAAACAGACACAGAAGCATTGCAGGGATGCAGGAGTGCAACTTTTGTGCCATAGCCAAGTGGAAGATTTATATGGAAATGAATTGCTGCTTCAAAGTCTGCTTTTTAATCTGGTCAGTAACAGTATCTTTGCCTGCGGAGACACAGGGACTGTTTCCATAACAGTAACCGGAACGGAAACAGAAACAAAAATCTGCGTACAGGACAATGGATGTGGTATGACAAAGGAACAAATGGATAGAATTACAGAGCCATTTTACCGTGCGGATAGGGCAAGAGGGAGAAAGGAAGGACGAAGCGGACTTGGTTTATCTTTGTGTCAGCAGATAGTGCAGGAACATGAAGGGACAATGACATTTTTTTCTGAAACAGGAAAAGGAACAACAGTGGTGGTGCAGTTTTGTAATAGGTCAGTCTCCGGCTGAACGGTTACCAAAAGTTTTACATTTGTTTCCCATTTGTTTACTGATAGAATACAGAAACGTTATACTGCCATGATATGATAAGTATGTCGTAAACAAAGGCAAATGTATATTTGGAGTGTAGAAGAAAGGGGAACCAAAAATGGTAAAGAAAAAAACAACTTTAGGAATTCTTTTGGCAGCTGGAGCACTCGTTAGTGTTGGTACAGGAGCATTGCAATATCAAATGTCACAAGTACAGGCAAGCAGGCAGGTTAGCACAATAGAAAGAAAAGTGCCGGATACAGGAGAGAGTGTTTCGGGAACAGCCATAAGAGCGGATGTTGAAAAAGAAACAGAACCAAAGGTACTGCTAGAAGGAAAAGGAATTTATATTCCCGAGAGTGCAAAATATGAAGAAGAGGATGAATGGGGACACCAGATTCTCTGGAATGGGTACAACATTTGGTATACAAAAGATGGCATAGAGGAACAAGAGAGCGATTTGAGTATTGGTGATGCGATACTTATTGCGAGGGATACTTTGCTGGATTATGGGAAAAATGATCTTTCTAATGCAACAACAATTCAGATTTCTTTAGAAAAAAATGATTTCATAAATGAAATTATTGATAAAGCTGTGATAGATAATAGAAAGTATTATGGAATCCGATACTATTATATTTACTTTATTAATGATTCAGAGGATGCAAAGCATACCTACACAATGAAATTAAATGCCGTCACAGGTGAGGTTCTTGCATATAGTGATTTTTGTAATGTTGAAAACAGCCAACTGAAAACTTATAGCCAAGAGTTAGAATCGGCAGAAGATATTTACTATCCTTTGGCAAAAACATTTATTCAGGAAAAATTGCAATTAGGAAAAGTGGAAAAATGTTATGGGGTAATGCAGAAGATGATGCCGATAAATAGACCATCTGTTTTATTTCATTGCGAAACAGAGAATGGAGATTTGGTCAAGATATCCTTTGACCAAGAGCAAAAGATTGTGAATATGTTTGAAATTAATCCATTACTGAACGACGATTTGGACTAGGAAGAAACCCGGAATCCAGCCTATTATAATTCGCCTTCAGCGAAAGGCTGGATTCTTGCTTGTTTTACATTCTTGGCACATAGCTTGATAGCAAGTGTTAAGCTTGTGAGTGAACAGTAATGTAACACATAATATCAGACGAATGGAATTCTGTAAATAGTTGAATAATCCAAATACATGTGGTAGAATAGAGAAAATTGTTAGTTTTTTGCGAATAAAAGAGTACATAATAGAAGACTAGAATGGAGGAATATATATGTATATTACAAAATATTTGGATTCGGGTTACATCTTTGGTACAGATGACAGTTTGACATTTTTGGAATATTTAAAAGAAAAACAAAAAGAAGAGATTTCTTTAGAGGAGATATTTTCTGATATCGGATTGGACAAACTAAATGGTGATTTTCGTCAACATGAGGAACCTTTGACAGTTGTTTTGGCAAATGTAGAGTCGGATTATGATGAACCATATATGGAATTCTACTATGCAATTGACCTTATTATGAACATCGCTGCCTTACTGTTGGAGTGTAAGGTTAGTGGAAGTGTTGATTTGTGCGAATTATGTGAAGAGGAAGACCTTGAAAATGGCATGATTCGTATCACAGCCACACCAGAGGAGCATCAGCTTATCAATAAGGCTCTCAAAGATTTTTCTGCTGCACCACTTGATTATGATTTGAGTGAAATGGTAGATGAGGAAGAGATGAAAGAAATGGCTGGGATTGGTGAAAAACTAAGAAAAGAATTATATGAATAAGTAACTGGGATGTAACTGTTCATGGTTCTGAACAGTTACGATTAAATATATATGGAGACTAAAATGAAAACAGAACTAATTATATTTGATTTGGACGGAACAATATTAAATACTTTAGAAGATCTTGCAGACAGCACAAATTATGCTCTTGTTGCCAATCAGCTTCCCCAAAGGACAATGGAGGAGGTCAGAAGTTTTGTGGGCAATGGCATTAAAAAACTAATAGATCGTGCAGTACCAGAAGGATGTAAAGATACTATAGTAGATAAGGTATTTGCGGATTTTAAAGAACATTATGAAAAACATTGTGCAGATAAAACAAGACCTTATGATGGAATTTTAGAGCTGCTTGGTGAGCTTCAAAATAAAAAATACCATTTGGCAGTGGTATCCAATAAGGCAGACTTTGCAGTGCAAGAGTTATGTGAAACATATTTTTCAGGAAAGTTTGAATATGTAGTGGGAGAACGGAAAGGAATTCGGAGAAAGCCATATCCCGATAGTGTTCTGGAAGTCCTTGATAAGCTGCAAATAAACAAGGAAAATGCGGTGTATGTGGGAGATTCTGAAGTGGATATTGAGACTGCAAAAAATGCTGGAATAAAGATGATATGTGTGGAATGGGGATTCCGTGACAGGGCATATTTAATGAAACAAGGGGCAGAAAATTTTGCAGCATCGCCAATAGAGATTTATAGATTTTTAGATTGAACAGTTACAATGTGTTTATACAGAAAAAGAGAGACAACTAAGCCAATATGGATTAGTTGTCTTTCTTCTTTAGTATACTATAATTCCTCCACTTCTATGCCTGCACGAATAAATATTTCAGAAACTTTATCATACTCGTTACTCATAATAACTGCTTTCTTTAGGTTAGGAAACTGAGCCAGTTCCCTTTCTGATACATCGGATAAATCAAAAAACTCATCTTCTCCATCCCATTGAGGAATGATATTCAAAAAAATTTCATTTCCACCATCCATGCTGATTTCTTCCACTTTTTCAGCTAAGCTTTTTGGTATTGGCAGTTCTTTGAAATAATCTAATGCTGGTTCAATGGGATCAAAACTTTCTGTATCTATTTCCTCACCTTCATATTCTTCCGCGAAATTAAAGATATCAAAGGATGGAGACAAAACTTCTAAGTCATACATTAGCACTTGGATAATTGCCAGTTTAAAATTAAAGTTATCAAATTCTAAAATTTCTTGTGATTTTTCCACTCAGATTTCCTCCTCATTTTGTGTATAGTATAATAGATAATTGCGAAACTCTCATTAACTTAAACTATTTTGTGCAGATTTACATATCAAAGCTGGGTGCTTTCGAGACCGTCGGTACTTAGGTGCTGTTTTTTAGCACTTTATGTACCGTTACGGTTGAGAGCAGTGGAAACGTGCCTTGCGTTGATATGTGAACATTGCACAAAAACTCTATGAGTAAATTGAGTTTCGCAAATGCCTATGTATAGTATAAAAGTTACATATATGTATTGTATCATTTTATTTTGTTTTATTCAACTGTATCTTGACATAAGTACGAAATCGTACTATAATCTCTGGTATGATTTCGTACTTATAGAGGTGATTTATGACAAACTATTTAGAAGACGAGTTGAAGCGATTTAATTATTTAACCAATGAAATTGATGCTGCTTATCATGAAGTGGCACTGAAACTTGGTTTATCGGATAGTGCAATGTTGATTCTATATACGGTATGTAATAATGGAGAGGAATGTCTCTTAAGTGATATTACCAAATTGTCAGGTATCAGTAAACAGACCATCAACTCTGCACTCCGCAAGCTGGAAAGTGAAGAAGTTGTGTATTTGGAGACATTTTCTGGCAGGAAGAAAAGGATATATCTTACAGAAAAAGGCAAACTATTAGTGAAAGATACTGTTTTTAAAGTAATAAAAATTGAAAATGATATTTTTGCCTCTTGGACAGAAGAGGAGCGAAGAAGTTACTTTGCACTCACAGAAAGATATCTTTCTTCCTTCAAAAATAAGATAAAGGAGATATGACAATGAGTATTCGGTTATCCGATCGGTTCACATATAAAATGCTGCTTCATTTTACATTACCATCTATTATCATGATGATATTTACGTCTATTTATGGTGTAGTGGATGGATATTTTGTTTCAAACTATGTGGGTAAGACATCTTTTGCTGCTGTCAATTTTATTATGCCCTTTTTGATGATTCTTGGTGCTGTGGGTTTTATGTTTGGTACAGGAGGTAGTGCATTAATTGCTAAAACAATGGGCGAAGGGAATGATGATAAGGCAAAGAGATTATTTTCTTTGTTTGTGTATGTGTCAGCGGTTTTGGGAATTATTATTGCTGTGTTAGGTATTTTCTTTCTTCGTCCTGTTGCTGCTTTTCTGGGAGCAGAAGGTACAATGCTAGAGGATTGTGTTACTTATGGAAGGATTATTCTTCTTGCACTTCCAGCATTTATATTACAATATGAATTTCAGAGTTTTTTTGTAACAGCAGGGAAACCACACATTGGTCTTATTGTTACGATTGCAGCAGGTATCACCAATATGTTAATGGATGCTCTCTTGGTAGCAATATTTTCTCTTGGACTTCCAGGTGCGGCTGCAGCCACCGCTATCAGTCAATGTGTAGGTGGAATTATTCCGTTGGTTTATTTTTTTCGCACCAATTCCAGTCTCTTGCGGTTGACAAAAACAAAATTTGAAGGCAAGGCTTTATTAAAAGCCTGTACCAATGGATCTTCAGAACTGATGTCGAATATTTCCATGTCCATTGTAAGTATGCTATACAATGGTCAGCTAATGAGATATGCAGGGCAGGATGGTGTTGCAGCATACGGTGTATTGATGTATGTCAATTTGGTATTTCTGGCTGCTTTTATTGGTTATTCTGTAGGCACTGCACCTATTATTGGATATCACTATGGTGCAGAAAACCATAATGAATTGAAAAGCCTGCTAAAAAAGAGCCTTATTATTATTGGTATATTTTCTGTGGTAATGCTGGTTGCTGCTGAAAGTCTGGCAAAACCTCTTGCTATAATCTTTGTTGGATATGATTCAAAACTTTTGAACTTAACTTTACACAGTTTTGTTATTTTTTCTTTTTCTTTTCTTTTTGCAGGAATTGCAATTTATGGCTCATCTTTCTTCACTGCCCTTAACAATGGTTTTGTGTCAGCATTAATTTCATTTTTGCGGACTTTGGTGTTTCAAGTTGCAGCAGTATTGATTTTTCCGCTGGTTTGGGGAATCAATGGAATATGGTTTTCTATTGTTGCTGCTGAATTGATGGCTGCGGTCGTAACAGTTTTTTTCTTATTGGCTATGAGGAGAAAGTATCATTATTAAGAATACAGATTCATAAAAAGGTGTTGTGTGTATAATGCAATGCCTTTTTACTATTATAAATAACATTAATTAGTCGGGATTATTCACGGTCTTAAGCATAAACTAAGTCTTATGTAAACCGAAGGCTTGCAAATAATGACTTAGTCATGCCTAATAGGTCATTTGACGATGATTGCAGACAGGTGATGTTGTTAATCAGCTCCTAGCTGCGATAGCAGCGGTTTGTAATATAGTACGTTAATAATTGGAGATTAGAATATAATATTAAAACAATAATAATATAATTGACAGAAATAGTAAAATGTAGTAAGATTAAAAAGTAACATATTGTTAGAGAAAGTTTATACAATAGGTTTGTAAATTATAAATTTATGACTTGTTCACGAAGAGCAACAGAAGAGAAAGGGAATAGATAAAAGTATGGAAAAAGAATTAAGAAAAAACAGCGGATTAATAGGCTTTATTACGTTAATGGTAATCGGTATACCCTTATTGATTTGGGTTATTTATGAAATTTATACAGAGGAGCAGGAAGTTACTGTTTTTTTTATAGGAATGTGTGTAGGTTTTATTGTTATAATCTATGGTAGTATTTGGACTGTTGTAAAAAAAATGGGGAAAGGTTTCATGAAAGGGATAAACCAGTATTTACAAAAGCACCCAGAAGTGACAATGGAAGATTTAGAGGAAGAATTTCATGAGGCGGAACAATGTGGAAAGAAAATATGGATTGGAGAAAATTATATTTTTGGTTTGAGCACATACGGGTCATGGCCATACATTTTCCAATGAAAGAAGCCAGTAGTATAGAAATTGTTGAAAGAAAAAAGAGAGTTATGATAAAACCGTTTATTATATATATAGATGTATATTCTGTGGAATATTTTGTAGATGGGGAAGAATACCGTATTGATGTAGGTAGAAAATGGGGATATGCCAAAATTATCAAAGATGCATTAGAATCGGCAAATCTCAGTGAAAAATATGTAAGTGCTATGGAGCAGATGCATCAGGCATGGCTAAAGAAACAGGAAAACAATATATGGAATTAGAGATAACGCCTATTGTTGTCAGTAGGTAACAGATTATAGACAACTAATTTTGAAAAGGTTAGTTGTCTACTTTTTGTTTGCCTGGCATGGTAAACACTAATTCCTCATTGCCATAAAAATAAAGGTTTATACTGCAAGTAAATAAGGATTTAGTTTGTTATTGGGAGTGTAAAGTAAAAAAATGAAGAGAAAATGGAACACAATTAGTTTTTGTTTATATACATACAGAATATTTTGGCAAAAGGAAAAAATATTAAGATTTTTCTATGTATTGAGTTTGACATTAGTAACAGGAGTTATTCTATTGTTTTATGGGGACAGTATAAAAAAATGCAGCTTTACTTATTGGGTTAAGAGTGGTATGTATGGGATGTTAGTTTTATCTATTTTAATAGGTTTTTTCATTGTATGGTTGCAGTGTTTGGAAGAACGGAAAGAAGACTTGGCTATTCTATACAGACTTGGAGTGAAAAAAAGTATACTTGTATTGACATTACAGTTAGAAGTTTTTTTGTTTCAGATAATATCTACTATGTGTGCGATTTTTTTATTAGTGATTTTTATATTTCTTATTGGGGGATATGAGATATTAAATTTAATAGTTGGAGCTATGTTGATACAATTAGAGTTACAAATTATTTTAACAGCAATAACTTGCATATATATAAGAAAGCAATAAGTAACAGTTCAGGTAGTCCCTGCACACCTTGCTGTGCAGGGACGTATGAAAGTGTAAATTAAGTGTGGCTCACAGCAATTTGCATGTGTTAGCTTGCTGTGAGCCGTAACAGGACAGCCCTCAGCTGAACTGTTACAGCAATAAAGAGGACAAAGAAATGCTACGATTAGCCATAAAAAACTATATTATTAATATACCATATACTATATTATTAGTTTTGCAGATGATTATAGTACTTTGTGTTGTAAATAATATTTTGATAGAAATGATATATGAGAATAAAGTGCTTGGAAATATTACATTTGAGGAAAATTTATTTTTTATTGATGGAAATGGACAGACTGGAAAACGGTTTATAGAAGATGTGACGAAAATTGTAGGTGAGAATTGTGTTGGATATATGTATAAGAATGGTGTGGTAACAGTTGATGAAAAGGATGTAATATGTACACCACCATTAGAATATTTAAATACCACAATGGAAAAAATACATTATGTATTAAAGGAAGGACAATGGTTTTCTGATAAAGAAAATGAAGTGATTATAGGAGGAGAAATAGCACAAGAATACCATTCAGGAGATGAAATTACACTTAAGAAAGATAAAAAGGAAAAGAAAGTAATCGTTGTAGGAATTTTACGTGAACCAGGAAAAGTTGTCCATTTAACTGGTTCTGATGGAGAGAATTTATTTTCCAGTATGAATAAAGGAAAAAGTGTTATGTTGACAAATAGTAAGCAGTTGCTTGCTTGGACAGGGAAAGAAAGTAGTGTAGAAGCAGATAAACTGGTTGTTGATGTGGAGAATCAGGACTGTTTGCAAATATTGAAGAAGAAATATAGAGTAACATCATTAGAAAAAGCAAAAAGTAATGGAAAAAAAGAAATAATAAAAAATACAGTTGGAAATATATTATACATGAGTATATTGGTAGGAATCGCACTGTTTAGCGTATGCATTCAAATTTACATATATTTGAGAAGAAATAAAGAAGAATATCAGATTTACCGGATGCTGGGATTAGGAAGAATAGGTATATTACAAATCTGGTGTATGCAACATATAATTAATTTAGGAATTGTTATGATTATACTTTATATATTGTTACATTTAACAGGGACAATGGGAGAAAGTAATAGTATTTTAACTGCTTTTATGATCTTTCATATAATATACTGTTTACTTTATTTTGTCGTAACGATATTTGTATGTGAAGTTGCATTAAAAGAATTAGAAGAAAAAAATAAATCATGAATGGAAAAAAGAGGTTTATAAAATGTTAATTAGGCTTAAAAATATAGAAAAGACTTATGATAGTGGAGGAGGCCAGAGGGATAGTGTATTGGAAAATTTGGATTTTTCGTTAGAAGAGGGAGAAATGGTTGCTATTCTTGGAAAATCAGGTTCTGGAAAATCTACACTGCTTCGTATAATCGGATTGTTAGAATCACCTAATAAAGGAGATTATTTGTGGAAGAATAAGGATATTATAAAAATGAAAAACAAATGGAATAAGTTACGCAATCAGGAAATCGGATTTATCATGCAGGATTATGGATTATTGCAGAGATTATCTGTTTTTGACAATATTGCAGCACCTATGTACATAGCACACAAGTCCAAAACGAAAATTAGGGATAGTGTTCTTTCTATGGTTGAAAAATTTCAAATTTATGATTTGTTGAAGAAAAAAGTGAACCAGCTTTCTGGTGGGGAACAGCAACGTGTAGCAATTGCTAGAGCAATGATACAAAATCCTCAATTATTGCTGGCAGATGAACCCACAGGCTCCTTAGATGAGGAGAATGCAAGGCAGGTTATGAAAAACTTGCATCAGCTCCATCAGCAAAGGAAAAGCATTATTATTGTAACCCATGATAAGAAAATTGCAGAACAGTGTGAGAAAATATATTATATAGAAGATAAAAGATTAAAACATCATATATAAATCATTACTCGACAGGTATTAATGTCTATATGTGAGTAACCTTTTGTAAATGTCATAATCTTCCTGCTTGAAAACATTAAATACCACCTTTTCAATCTGCGTATCTGTCTGTAAATAATCTGATACTGTTTTTATTGCGATTTCAGCAGCTTTTTCCTGCGGAAAGTGAAATTCCCCTGTGGAAATACAGCAGAAGGCAACACTTTTTAATTTACTTTTCGAAGCAAGCTTCAGACAGGATAGGTAGCAATCAGCCAACTGCCTGCAATGATTTTTGGTAAGCTGCCCTAATACGATTGGTCCAACAGTATGAAGCACATAATTACATGGCAGATTAAATGCAGGTGTAATTTTGGCTTTGCCTGTCGGTTCATCATGTCCCTGCTTTGTCATAATCTCATCACAAGCCAAACGAAGTTGTATACCACTAACACTGTGAATAATGTTATCCACACAGGAATGACATGGCACGAAACAGCCCCTTAAAGCACTATTCGCCGCATTTACAATTGCATCAACTTTTAATGTGGTAATGTCACCACGCCAGAGAATAAGACGGTTATTAACAGGGGATACAGGTAAAGCAGCACTGTCGGTAATTCCTTTTTCTAAGACTTCCTCACCCAGATATTCGTCCTGTATTTTGAGAAATTCTGTTTCTATTGGGTGAGGAGGGCGAATGTTCATAAGGCTTCTAAAAAGTCTTTTCTGTTCATCAATATTATCTGGGATTTTCATATTTCTATATTGGGGCAGTTCGGATAATAATTCTTTAATCAGATATAGTCTTTTCTCACTATGTGTCATAGCACAATCCTCCTTTTTTATGAAAACTTCTCTCAATGGTTGCGAAATTCTGCACATAAATCAGATACTGCTTTTGCTATATCTGCATCTATGCCGATTGCCCTGTTTCCAAGGCTTTCAGGAACAACAGCTTCTTTTAGGTTCAAACGGATAAGTGACAAATTGCTGTTCTCATGTACCATATTTTCAAAAGGAAAACGAATAATAGCAGGGGTGTTAAATCCCACACCTAATTCCAGTAATACTCCTTTTTTATCTCTCATATTATTTAGAAAATTTCCATAATTTTTTGCTGCTTTATGCCAATTTTCATCTTCTACAAAATACTGGTCACAGCGTAGGTGCATTGTCATGTTGCCACCACAAACGGGGCATTTGGGAACCATATAAGAGGGAATCAGACAGTCTGTTCTTGCCTGGTTCATTTGATAAAATAAATTTTCGGCATCATAAGTTTTTGGATGGCATCCCTTTTCACATTGTATTAGCCCATAATCACCTTGTGTTGCAAAGATACGATTGTTGTCAAAACCGGCCTTTTGGAATTGGTGATCAACATTTGTGGTCAGAACAAAATAATCCTTCTCTTTGAACAAGTTGTAGAGTTGCTTGTATAGAGGCATAGCAGGTGGTAAGAATTGGTTTATTATGCTGTGTTTTGACCAATATCCCCATTTGGCTTCTTGTGTAGGAAAAGGATAAAAGCCTGCGGTATACATATCTGTCATAGACATAGCACCATATTTCTCAATAAATTCACTAAAGTTATCTGTAAAACGTTTACCGCTGTAAGTAAGTCCGGCTGCTGTTGAAACTCCGGCACCAGCTCCAATCAGCAGGACTTCTGATTTTTCTATAAGTTCCGCTGCACTTTTAATCTGTTCTTCATAAGAGATATTAGCTGTTTTTTCTTTGCGAATCCATTTCATCATTCATCAACCTCTTTTCAAAATTACTCGTTACAGTTCACACCTACGGTGCAAACTGTAACGGAATCCAGCCTATTTGTAATTCGCCTTTGGCAAAAGGCTGGATTCTTGGCTGCTCTATGTTCTTGGCACATAGCTTGACAGTAAGTGTCAAGCTTGTGAGTGAACAGTAACGTTTTATTTACTTTCTAACTACAGAAATTCTCTCCTGAATGTGATTACCCTTCGTAACTTCGTCCACTAAAGCAATTGCGTAATCGGCATAACTGATAATGCTTTCGCCTTTATCATTTAAAGTGAATTCTTCTCCTGCAAGAATATATTTGCCAGTGCGTCCGCCTTCTGCCTGAAAGTCAGCAGCAGGACTAATGTAGGTCCATTTTACATCTGTTCTCTTACGAAGTTCTCCTAATGCTTTTGCCATTGCTGATGCAAGGGGTTTAAACACATCAGGGAAATCAGAACCATCAGCCACACATGCAGTGTGTTCGGGATTTACATAAAGGCTTCCGGCACCCCCGACTACTACCAATCTTGTATCTGTACCAGATAGGGCATCACACAATACTTTGAGAGAAGTACTGTGAAGTGGAAGCATCTCCTCTGTCCATGCACCAAAAGCATCAACGACAACATCAAAACCTGCCAGATCCTCTGCCTTAATATCAAGAATATCCTTGCTTATGGACTTTGGAGCAGGTGACTGGTTATCGCCTCTTATGATAGCTGTAACATCAAGTCCTCTTTCAACTGCCTCTTTTGTTATAAGTTTTCCTGCTTTCCCATTTGCACATACTACTGCTAATTTCATAATAATTACCTCCTGAAAATTTATTTTTTTGTTGTAATATTTGTTGTTACATCTCGTACTGTTACTATATCACTACTTTGATGTAATGTCAATAGTTACAACTGAAAATTAAAAAATCAAGGTACTATAGATTAATATCCTTAATACCTTGATTTACCCTGAAAGTCCAGCCAAACTGTATGAGTATGTAGAGCGACAGTCCGGAATACTCATACAGTTAGTGATTGTGGGAGTGCGTAGCAATCAACTTTCATTTTTCTTAAATTTCATCATGTAAATATTTTTCCATATCCTGCTTCAAATCTTCCAATGTAATAGAGGCAAGTTCTTTTTCCATAGATGATTGTACACGAAGAAGCTTGTCATCTAAAACGTGATGAATATTTCTACCTACAGGACAGTTAGTATTTGGATTATCGTGAAAATGAAATAAATTTCCATTTTCAATACATTCCACAGCATGGTATACATCTAAAAAAGTAATCTCCTTTAATGGTTTAGCAACAGTAGTGCCACCTGTTCCCCGTGCCACCTCAATTAAACCTGCTCCCTTTAACTGACCTAAGATTTTTCTTATAATAACAGGATTTACATTAGTACTTCTAGAAAGAAAATCACTTGTTACTTTATACTCATTTCCAAAAGTATCTATGCAGGCAAAAATATGGATTGCCAATGTAAAACGACTTGAAATTTGCATATAATCTTTCACCTTTCTGTTTGTGTAACCGTTTTTAATCATAAATAGGTACTTTTTATTTTACTTTGTACTTGTTGTAGTGTCAATGGTTACAAAGAAAAGTACTTTAAAAGAACAAAGTGGGCAAGCCCACATCAACTCCCCTAAACCGCTCATTCATGAGGGGGTTGCACACTTTGCGTGCCAGATGCGTGTTGCATGTTTTTTTGCAACAATATTCCTTACGCATCTGTGCACATCCTAAGCGGAGCGTTTTTACTTTATAGGACGAACTTTCCTATAAAGTAAAAAAATAGTAACTGTTCTGAACTATGAACAGTTACTACTAAAATTTATTGTCAGTTATACAAGTTTCGTCTTACATAAGACTTAGTTCATGCTTAAGGGCGTCAATAATCTCGGTATATTATTTTTTCAAGACATAATAATCTGTGTAAATCTTCCCATCATGCCCACCTATCAACTTTTCCATAGAAGCGGTAAAACCTAATTGTTCTACTGCCAATTTACGATTAGAAGCAAAATTCGGAACCTTTGTTGCAATCATCTGACAGTTGAATAGTTCAAATGTTGATGGGATGATAAGAGACAATATTTCAAAGATATGTTTGGTTTGCTCATAATCACTCCTTAAATCCAATCGTAATATGCCACAATCATTAAAATAATCATCTGCATGACGATTAAATAGTTCAATGGTTCCTATTGCATGCTGAATTTTTTTGTCAATAATTGACCAACGTACAAATCCCTTTTGTTTATATTCCCATTGCCATGCTTCTATCATTCCCTGTACATGTTCTAATAATGTACAGTGGAAATTGCCATTACAATTATCGCTGTTGAAGAAGGGTACAGCCTTTTCGTCAGAATACACAGAAAGCAAATCAGACACATCAGAAGCTTCAATAAACCTTAAAAGATAGTTTTCATTTTCATATATGGGACATTTTTCGTATGGACTAATCATATAGCCACCTCCTTTTTTTTACTAGTATAACACAGCATATATGACAACAGAGTGTCATAGTTCTGAACAGTTATATAAAGAAAGAATTTTTGTGGCAGCTTCTATTACACGATTACGAATTCTTTCTGGTGAAACTATCTCTACATTGTCTCCTAAAGATAATAGCGTTCCAATCCAAGATTGCTCATTTTCAACCACTATCAGTTTTATTAAAGAATAACCATTTGCAGATTCCTCAATAATAGTTCCGTTTAAATATTCTATAACCCGTGCCTTTGCCGATTCTTTGCATTTAACAAGTACATCTGTATATTGACGGCAGTCTGTTTTATCTGTCATTTTCAAAATAAGATCTGCAGGCTCATGTTCCTTTATAAAAGGTATGTCAGTAATTTCTAAATTTCTCATTCGTACAAGTTTGTAGGTACGGTAATCATTTTTTATTTTAGAATAGGCAAGAAGATACCATGCATACCATCTGTAAAGGACAGCAATGGGTTCTACGCTGTGTGTGCGGGTTTCATTATTATTGTTTGTATATATAAAATTAACAGTATGTTTTTCGAGTACAGCAGTTTGCAGCATCTGCAGGGTAGTTTGATCTCCTTCACGCAAAACAGAAAAATCCAAAATAATACCATTATCATTTGGGTTTGACACATGAAGTATTTTTTCCAATATATGTTTTGCTGTTGGATGGTTGGTAGCGGATATCAGTCCTTGTAGTGCTGTCAAAATATAAGAATAGTCGTCTGAGGTAGCAAATTCTTTATCCAATTTAAATCCGTTAGATATTTCATATCCTCCTGTTGCTCCATTAACTGCAATGATAGGAATGCCTGAAAGGCAAAGAGAATCTATATCCCGTTGTATTGTCCGTACAGATACTTCAAAATACCTCGCCAATTCACTGGCAGACGTTCTTCCATGATTAAGAAGGTATATTGTTATAGCATAAAGACGTTCGGTTTTCATTTGTTGTCTCCTCCTCTTATAGTAAATGATCATGTTGTGTTGCGGTAACACCATAAATGAAAGTGTTGTGTAATGGTATCATTTTCCATAAAACTATTATACACGATTTTTTCAATTTTAATAATTGGGATTGTATATTGCAGATTGATAAAAAAGGTTTAATGGAACAATTGAAAAAAGAAATGCTGTTAGAATGGGTACAAAGAGTGGATGGAATTAGGAGGAGGAAGGAGGTTGCCCCAATATACAAAAGTAGATTTGGCTTTATTCAACTGACTTTTTATGTTAAAATTTATGTTAGAGTTTCGTTTATATAGGTAGGCGGTGAAATTTCAATGAGTGAAAGTATAGATATTAGCGAGGATGTCATCCTGCAATTTGGAAGAGAAGTTTTAAGTCGTTTGTTGAAAGATAAAACAACAAGGCATAATATTATTTGGGCAACAAAGGATTATAAGGAGTTGGGAGATGGATTTGATGAACAGGATGAGATTACTCTTTCAAATATTACAGGAATACATAGCAAAGTGATACAACCCCGTGTGGCAAAGGCAAAAACAAGTCAAAGTAACCGAACTAAAGATAAAGCAGAAGTATTTACACCATCATGGATTTGTAATGAGCAAAATAACTTGATAGATGAACGTTGGTTTGGAAGAAAAAATGTATTTAATATTGAAACCGAGAAAAATTGGCATAATAGCGTAAAAAAGATTGTTTTTTCAGAAAAAAAGGGGAAGACATGGAAAGACTATGTTGATGCAAGGAGAATGGAAATATCCTGTGGGGAAGCACCCTATCTTGTAAGCAGATATGACGTAGTCACAGGAAAGATGTTGCCAGTACATAGACGTATTGGTTTGCTAGATAGAAAATTTAGAGTTATAAATGAAAATACAGATAATAAAGATGAATGGTTGAAATGGGCAGTACGGGCAGTGCAGAGTGTGTATGGATATGAGTATCAAGGTGATAATCTTTTGTTAGCAAGAGAAAATATTTTATATACTTTTATTGATAATATGAAATACAAATTTGATTGTGAGCCTGAATTAAAGCAATTAAAGGAAGTTGCTAATATTATTGCATGGAATTTGTGGCAAATGGATGGGCTTACAATGACAATTCCATTTGGTGCAGTAAAAAAACAAAGGCATCAAATGAATATATTTGACTTTATAGAAGTGGAAGAAGAATATGGGACATTTGAAGAGGAACTAGAGATAATAGCCCCTTATTGTATGATTAAAGATTGGAGGGCGAATGAATCATTATCATATCATTCGCTTGTGAGAGGAGCGGAATAATATGGACAAAGCATTTCTAAATTCATTTGAATATAATATTGTTTATGTGTATGAAGTGAAGGATGAACACCATAAAGGGATGTTGAAGGTGGGGAAAGCATCTATAAATACAGACAGGACACCTGAACAGTTACCTGCCTGTTGTCATGAATTAAATCAGGCTGCAAAAGAAAGAATAAAGGAGTATACAAATACTCTGGGATTGTCATCAAATCCAATTTATACGGAATTAGCAATTAAAACAGTAAAAAAAGAAGATGGTGTATTGATTTTACAGGCGTTTTCAGATCATGAGGTACATCGTGTGTTGGAAAATTCTGGATATAAAAAACACAGATTTCAAGATTCAACTGGACAAGAATGGTTTAAAGTTGATTTGAACACTGTAAAAAGAGCAATTCAGGCAGTAAAGGATTGTCATAATAATCTTGCAGGAACATCAGAAGTTGTAACATTACAAATTCAATTTCGCCCGGAACAAAAAGAGGCTATCAAAAAAACGCTAATGCAATTTAAAACAACAAATACCATGTTATGGAATGCTAAAATGCGTTTTGGAAAAACCTTATCTGCTTTGCAGGTGGTAAAAGAAGCGGATTTCCATAAAACTATAATTATTACACATCGCCCGGTTGTTGACGATGGCTGGTATGAAGATTTTGACAAGATATTTAGAAAAGAAGATGGATATCTTTATGGCTCAAGGAGCAAGGGAAATTCGGTGATAGAGTTAGAAAGGTCAGGAAAGAAATTTATTTATTTTGCTTCAATGCAAGATTTGCGTGGTTCCAGTGCAGTGGGTGGTAAATTTGATAAAAATAATGAAGTGTTTAATTTAGACTGGGATTTTATCATAATTGATGAAGCTCACGAGGGAACAAACACAGAATTGGGTGAAAATGTTCGTGCGGCATTGGAAAAACGGGATAGTAGCCATGTGACAAAAGTGTTAGAATTATCAGGAACACCATTTAACCGTTTGGAACAGTATGAAGATAATATTTATACATGGGATTATGTAATGGAGCAAACAGCAAAAAAAGAATGGAATAAAACACATTTTGGAGATTCTAATCCGTATGAAGAACTGCCAGAAATGAAAATATATACATATGATTTGGGCAAATTGATTAAAAGTGACCAATATGTTGAATTGGAAGATAGGGCATTTAATTTCCGGGAGTTTTTTCGGACATGGACAGGAGATATAAAGAGTGACCATAAGCAGATATCGGGAAATGTGCAAATTGGAGATTTTGTACATAAAAATGATGTGATGAGTTTTTTGAATCTGATTACAAAGGAAGATGAAGAAAGCTGTTATCCTTATGCTAGGGAAGAGTATCGTGAATTGTTTAAACATTCTTTATGGATGGTGCCAGGAGTAAAAGAGGCAAAGGCACTTAGTAAGATGATGAGGAATCATCCTGTATTTGGAAGTGGCATGTTCGAAATTGTCAATGTGGCAGGAGAAGGTGATGAGGAAGAAAAGTCTGATGAAGCACTCAGTAAGGTAAAGAAAGCAATTGCAGATGCTGGAGAAGATGGCTACACGATAACATTGTCCTGTGGAAAACTAACTACAGGGGTGACTGTCCGTGAATGGACAGCAGTGCTGATGTTAGCTGGTTCGTATTCTACATCTGCCGCAAATTATTTACAGACGATTTTCCGAGTGCAATCGCCATGTAACAAAGATGGAAAAATAAAAACGCATTGTTATGTTTTTGATTTTGCTCCTGACAGAACATTAAAAATGGTGGCAGAATATGCTACACTTTCCACAAAAGCAGGAAAAACCCAAGAAGCAGGAAAAAGGATTATGGGAGAATTTTTGAATTATTGTCCTGTGATTTCTATAGATGGAACAAGAATGAAATCATATAACACAAATAAGTTATTGCAACAGTTAAAGCGTGCGTATGCAGAAAAGGCAGTGAAAAATGGATTTGATGATGTCAACTTATACAATGATGAGTTGTTGAAGTTGGATGATGTTGATTGGAAGAAATTTGAGAACTTAAAAAAACAGGTTGGAACTTCGAAAGCCGCACCAAAGTCAAAGGACATAGACATTAATGCACAAGGATTTACAGAAGAAGAATATGAAGAAATTCAAAAAATAGAGGGAAAACCAAAAAAGCAACGCACACCAGAAGAGCAAGCCTTTTATGAGAAAGTTAAGAAGAAAAAAGAGCAAAGAAACATAGCTATTTCCATATTAAGAGCAGTGTCTATTCGTATGCCGCTTTTAATTTATGGAGCAAATATAGATATCAATGAGGATTTTACATTAGACATGTTTCTTGATGATGAAATTGTGGACACAGCATCATGGGATGAATTTATGCCCAATGGTGTTACCAAGGAAATGTTTCGGGAGTTTATGAAATATTATGACCCAGAAATCTTTGTAGAAGCCGGACGGAAAATTCGGAACACGGTAGTTTCAGCAGACCGTTTGCCACCAACAGAGAGGGTTCAGAAAATTGCAGATTTGTTTTCTTGTTTCAAGAATCCAGATAAGGAGACAGTATTGACACCATGGCGTGTAGTTAATATGCACATGAGAGATTGCTTAGGCGGATACACATTTTATGATGAAAATAACAAAAGAATAGATGGAGAGCCTGTCTTTGTAGAGCATGAGAGAGTGACAAGAGATACGCTGGTAAATAAAAAGGCAAGGATTTTAGAGATAAATTCCAAAACAGGATTATATCCATTATATGTTGCTTATAGCATATATAGAGCAAGACGAAAGGAATATACAGAGCTAGATATTACTGTTACACTTGAGGATGAGATATGGAAGGAAACAGTAGAAAATAATGTTTTTGTTATTTGTAAGACACCAATGGCAAAGCAGATTACAAAAAGAACACTGGCAGGTTTTAAGGAATATAAAGTAAATGCTCATTATTTTGAAAATCTAATTAATATGCTTAAGAATAAGCCAGATAATTTTGTGAAAAAAGTCATAAAAGAAAGTTATTGGAAGATTGGAGATGGCGAGATGAAATTTGATGCAGTTGTGGGAAATCCACCATATCAATTAACAAACCAAGGAGATGGAAAAGGTTCTAATCCTATATATCATTTGTTTATAGATGCAGCACGTTCAATATGTGGTTTAGGTACCTTTATTCATCCAGGAAGGTTTCTTTTTAATGCAGGAAAGACTCCAAAGGATTGGAATAAGAAAATTCTAAATGATGAACATTTTAAAGTTGTAGATTATTGGATGGATAGTAGAGAAGTATTTCCAAGTGTTGATGTTAAAGGCGGTATTACTGTGTCAATGTGGGATTCGAATCAGGAGTTTGGAAAGATAGGAACATTTACAGTTTATCCGGAAGTATATTCAATAATGAATAAGGTAATAACAGATAATTTTGTTTCTTTTTCAGAAATGGTGTATCCCAGAGATTTGTATCATTTGACAGATGAATTATATAGTGAGAATAAATGGGTACAGGATAGACAAAGTCAAGGACACAAATATGATGTAGGTTCAAATGTATTTGATGTATTTCCAGAATTGTTTTTAGAAAACAAACCAGATGATGAATATGCAAAAGTATTTGGCAGAAATAATAATAAACGTATTGAAAGATGGATAAAGAAGAAATATTTGAAAGTACCTGATAATTTTGATTATTATAAAGTGTTTGTAGCAAAATCAAATGGGACAGGGGCATTAGGGGAAGTTCTCTCAACACCGGTTATAGGAGAACCTGCTATGGGGCATACAGTGACTTTTTTAAGTATTGGAAAGTTTTCTAATCGTGATGAGGCAGAGGCATTATTAAAATATATAAAAACAAAATTTGCAAGGACTATGCTAGGAACTTTAAAAGTTACACAAGATAACCCCAGAGATACATGGGGAAATATCCCTATGCAGAATTTTAAGTCTACATCGGATATTGATTGGAGTAAGTCAATTGATGAAATTGATAGACAGCTTTATGAAAAGTATGGTTTGTCAGAAGAAGAAGTAGATTTTATTGAGGAGCATATAAAGAAAATGTAAGATGGGTTGATTAATGATGATGGTTTTAGTAATTAAAAAGACAGAGGGAGTGAAGAGTTTTGATTGATATTTCTATAGAAAAGAAAGATTATGATGCTGTTTGTTATAAGGCAACAGGTAGGGAAATAAAAAATGATGTAGCCATTTATAATAGAATTTTTTTTGCAGATATAGAAGATAAGAATGATATGTTCTTTTTTGTGTATTCAAATCGTGAAACACTTGAACCAACACCTACTGAGAAAAGAAAAGAGTTTAATATATTAGGTTTATTCCATGGCAGACAAATTCTTTCTTTTGGAGAAAGTGTTAGATACATTTACATTGTCGAATTATTTGATGATGAAGTATATTATCAAAATAACCGTTCAGGAAAATTAAAGGGTAAAGTAAGGGAAGTGAAAAGATATAATTTTAACTTTGAGTTTAAAGATTATATAGAAAAGAAAAAAAGTACATATCTTGATTTGCTAGATTTTGCAAAATGCAATATGGATAACTGTTGGGCTGAAAGATATGCGATTACCAGATTCAATATTAGGTTATTTAGCAATATCTGCAAATACAAAAAGAAATCTATTACAGAATATGAAGACAAATTTGAGATTTTACGTAGAGATGTAGAAAAAAGAATTAATCCAAATAATTTATACAGAGAAGAATTGAAAAACGGATTAAAAATACTTAGTAACATTTGTGAATTATCCCAATATATACAGAAGAATAGAAGTAAGTTTTTAGATAAAAGCGAAAAACTTTATAAAAAAGATGACAATGTAAAAAATTCGTATTTTGATAATATGGCAGGACGTAATGTGTCATTGATTTTGTATGATGGTTTATTATTCAATTCTGCAATGCCGTTTTATTATCAGTATAGAAATTATAAGTATGCTACCCAAATACTATCTGAAATATTTTTTACTCACATTACATTAGGTGAAGAGGAAAGGATTAATCAAGAAATAGCAAAATTGAAATGTTTATGCATGGGAAATAAAATGATTGAGCAGAGAAAGGTTGATACTAAATTATATGGTTTGTATTTTCCCGTATTTATGAATTTTAGACAAAGTGTGGAATTAGCATATAAATTAATTTTTGTTAATGAAGACTTGAAAAAACAAATTCTGAATACACAGGAGGAAGTGCAAAACTATGTAAAAAGGATTGATACGCATGATTTGATAAAATTGTTAGAGCTGATAGAGCCATATCTAGAAGAGCAGGTTTTTGAATATCTATGGAATTTAACATCATTTATCCATTATAACGAAGGGACAGATTCTTCTTTTTCCAGGTATTTAATAGACATAGATTTCAATCTTGATGATTTTAGAAAAATATATATAAATTATATGGATTTATATAATTATATACAAGAGTTTTATCCAACTATGGATGATCTTCTAACAAGGATGCAGTTGGGTTTTGATATGGATAATATTTATTAAAGTTGGAGAAATACGTTGTTATGAATCTTAAAGTGAAAATGATTAAACTTATGGCAATAGCAGGAGTTATCTCAATGATGATTTCGTACATGATAATACTTAATAAAGAATTTTGTTTTTTGCCTTTAACTCTCTATGAATTTGTTTATGAATTTCATTGTATTATTAAGAATAGCATAGAAGAATTGAAGAAACAGGAGAGCTTTTTGGAGATGATGCACATATTATATATGTGAATGGAGAAATTAAAGATAACACACCACTTGGAAAACTGATGCATGACTTCAGTTGTACGAATCCCGAAGATATGAATTATATAGAATTGGCAAACCGTGCCAGATATTTCAAGACAGATAAGGAGGGACAAAGTTCTATGTGTAAGATTGTAGAAGATATTGTTGCAAAGGAAATGAGAGAAGAGCGAATAGAGATTGCAAAAAATCTGTTAAACAATGGTAAATTGACATTGGAAGAGATTGCACAATGTTCAGGATTGACAGTAGAGGAAGTGAAGGCAGTCAAGGTTTTGCAGCCTGTTTGAATGAAATTATTGTAACAGTTCAGGTAGGTCTGCACACTCTGCTGTGCAGACCGTAAAAAAGACTTAAATAAGACAGGAACTTTAAAATGAAGTTACCCTGTCTTTTTTGTAGTTATAGTTATAACAATATAAAGCAGACTTATCAGTTAAAATTAAAAGGTATGTATGGCAAAACAAAAGTAAAATGGAAAACCAGTAATAAATCATACATATTAACTATTTCTTTCTTTTGTATTTCCTAGCAAATTTCTCATATTGCAATTGGTGAATATGCTATGTTTTTTATTAAAGAGTTGTAAAGTGGTGAATACATTGTTTTTGCAATTTCTAGTGGGATTTACGCAAGCATACTATAAAAGGTAGGAATGCTTTTCAGGAAAAAAGAATGTTTGGAAGTGGAACTCATGGTGATGGATAGAAAGGTAGGAATAAATTTTTTAAGGCTAATATTACAGAAAAGGCGGTAGTGCAATATATACAGGAGCTTCCACAAGAGGTTAATTATTCATAAACATAACTGTTCAGAACCATGAACAGTTATGTTCTGAGCCCATGATAATTCGCCTTCAGCGAAGGGCTTAGAACAATCAAAATTTACATTTTGCTACGTAAACACGCAGTAAATGCGTGTTTCTACCTGAATAGTTACTCATAAACAACATTTAATCTGGATTTTGTGGATAAATGTAAGAAGAATATATTTTCGCTTATAGAAGAAGTATTAGTGAGAGATATAGAGTTGACACAAAAAAGTTTCACTGATATAATCAGTTTCACCATACCAGTGAAAGGGCTGATTAAAGTGAAAGCAATACATGGAATGGAATGTGTGGCAAAGCAAAAGTAAAATGGAAAACCAGTAATAAATCAAGTATACTATAAAAGGTAGTAATGCTTTTCAGGGAAAAAGAAAAAAGAATGTCTGGAAGTAGAACTCCTGATAATAGATAGAAATGTTGGAATAAATTTTTCAAGGCTAATATTACAGAAAGGATTTCTTATGAAAATATTAATTGTTGAAGATGATGTAAATATTGCAAAATACATTCAAACCTGTTTAAGTGTTGGAAATTATGAAAGTGAAATCTGTATGGATGGCAAGAGTGCAGTGGAGAGGGTAACAAGTAGTTACTATGATTTGGTTTTACTGGATATTATGCTTCCAGAAATGGATGGATTTGAAGTTATGGAAAAGATCAAGAACTGTGGTGTGCCAGTTATCTATCTTACTGCCATGCAGGATGTCACAAGCAAAGTGCGTGGTCTGAAATCCGGAGCTGAGGATTATATTGTAAAACCATTCGAGACGCTAGAGTTATTGGCAAGAATTGATTTGGTAATGAAGCGGTATAAAAAAACTTTGGATGTTCTTGAGTACGGAAATATAAGTATGAATATTGAAAAACATACCATAACAAAGGATGGGATGCTTGTTACACTCACGCCAAAAGAATTTGATGTGTTATCTTTCTTTATTCAGCATCAGGACATTGTAATTTCTAGAGAAACGTTACTTGCAACAATTTGGGGTTATCAGTATGAGGGAGAAACAAGAACAGTAGATACCCATGTACAGCAAGTGAGAAGAAAGTTAAATCTTCAAGGACTATTGGTTACTGTACCAAAATACGGCTATAAGCTGCTGGGAATGGAGTGATAGAATGAAACTCTGGCAAAAATTTTTCTTACTAACTCTTTTTCTTGCCATATTGGCTGTTAATAGTGTTTCTTACATACTTATGATCCGTGAACATAAAAACAGCCTTATTTTAGCCAAAGAAAAAGCACAAGCAGTTTGTGAAGCTGTAGTATCAGAACTGGAGAGAAGTGTACAAAATGAAAAAGAGCAGACAGGATATTTTGTATTAACGGAACAGGAGATTATGGACTTGCTGTCAGAGAAAACGGATGATTTATTTTCGGATTGTGAAATTAAGATAACTCCCATTGCAGTTAGGCATGATTCTGTGAAGCAGCTCCCGAAGGATGCAGATAAATTCCAAATGACATTCATAAATGATAGAAAAGAGCAATCTTTGATTGAGGCAGATACGACTGTATTTTGGGAGGGACATTTTTACCGGATTACGGTTATTTCTAATATTTCTAGTTTGCTTGTTCAATTTGAAAAAGATCTTGTATTTAGTCAGTGGTTTGGAGGCGTTGTTTCTTTTTGTATGGCGGTAGCATTACTTGTAGCCAGTTTAATATTGACACAACCATTAAAACACTTGGAAACCATGACAAAACGGATTGCCAACGGCGAATACCAGAACCGGATTGCTATAAAAGGTCATGATGAAATCACAGAATTATCAGAACACATGAATGCCATGTCTGCACAAATTGAAGCCAATATTAGTAGAATTGAAGAAATTTCCAAAAGCAGGGAAACTTTTATTGCAAATATGACACATGAACTTAAAACACCACTGACTTCAATTCTTGGATTTGCTGATATATTAAAAATTAAAAGTGATATTACAGAGGATGAATGTAGAGAGTATGCCTCTATTATTGCTGCTGAAGCCAAGCGGCTGAGATTACTTTCCCAAAAGCTTATGGAACTGATTTCTTTGCAGGAAACGGAATTGCAATTACAGCCTGTTGATCTTAAGGAATTAGTAGAGAAAGCAATAGCAACTTTTTCACCAATTTGTGAAGAGCATCAATGTTTCCTGCAATGCAACATGAAAGCGGTGATGATTAATGCAGACAGTATTTTGCTTACGTCCCTTATTTTGAATTTACTGGATAATGCAAACAAAGCATCTTTTCCAGAGCAGCCTATTGATATATTTTTGGAAGAAAAAAGAGGGAAGGCTGTACTTCGTGTGCAAGACTATGGAATAGGAATACCACAAGAACAGCTTGCACATGTAACGGAGGCGTTTTATATGGTGGACAAGGCTCGTTCCCGAAGTGCCGGGGGAGCAGGTATTGGTCTGTCATTATGTAAAGCGATTACAGAAGCACATCACGGAAAATTTGAAATAGAAAGCAAGGAAAAGTGTGGAACTAAGGTGTCACTTACTTTTCCGCTATTAAAGGAAAGGTAACTATTCAGGTAGAAACACGCATTTACTGCGTGTTTCGTAAGAAAAAGTAAATTTTACAATGTTTAAGCCCCTTCGCCGAAGGCGAATATTCATGGGCTTAAACGTAACTGTTCATGCTTCTGAACAGTTACAAGGAAGGGAGCATTACATGACGAAAAGATCTCTTTGCATAACAACATTACTGGCTATGTTGATAATTGTATCCGGAACTATAGGATTACCATTTTTATATTCTATCTTTGTTGATGTGCCATCCATTATAGATGAACAAACAGCACTACCAGAAGAACTTAGAACAGAACCAAAGCGTTTTATGGAATCTTTGCAGTTTCCATTGTTTGAAGAAACCAGACAGCTTTCAAAAATAGAAATAGAAAGTTATAAAGCTGATAGTAGGTATGGCTTTGGTGAACGCGACCAAGATATAAGCGAAATGACAGAAGTTAGTAACCAGCCTGGTCAAAGTTTTTATGGTCGGCTGTTTGAGCTGGCTGGTTTCGCTTACGAAGAATCTTATTGGAATACCCTTTCTGTTGTAAAGGATTCGCCAGAATATTATATTTTAGATACAGAGATGAAAAAAGATAATACTATCTATTCCCTGTCTATTGCAATGAAAAACTATCTTCCCATTTTGCTTTATTGTGAAAACCAGTCAAAACCATCTGCACAGGAATTGAAAACCGCAGAGGAAGTGTTAAAAAAGTATGCAGATACAGAGGATTCCTATTTGCAGTCATACCTACATAAAATCGATCAGTTTTATAAGGGATGTACAGAATATAGAAATCAAATAAACGGCTTATATTATACGCTTTTACCAAAGAATAAAAAAGAAGAAGGGAATAAAAGAGACGTTTCACTGCTGGATTGTTGTTCTTATGGGAAGTGGCAGGTATATTCAGATAATAAAACTGCTGCACTCGTTTATATTATGGAGAAAAGTTATTTTGTTTTATATTATGATGCTGTGGAACAAAGTTTTTGTGGCTTCCGAAATGGAATTGAGTGATGTTAACCTATAAATACGATTGAAAGAAAATGTAAAAATCAAAAAAATGATTTTTGCATTTTTTTTGCATTTTTTGGGGGATTTTATGTAAGCAGGAGTTTTAAACTAATGTAAAAAGTAATGGAGGTGCTGTAATGAAGAGACGGATTGCGTTTATTCAAATAATTACATTTATTATTAGTATTGTTTTGGTGGGATGTAATGGTGAGCCTGCCAAAACGGAAAATATGCAGGGAGGATTGGTTCAAGAACCAGAATCAACCACAGATAGAACTGCCAAACCTTCTGGGCAGGCAGATCCAAAACCACATGTTGACTATATTGACCCAGAATACACAAAAACTGAAAATCTCTTAAAAAGTTCAGATACAATTACCTATAATGGAATTTCTTATTCTGTTCAAAAGGTAGAGCGTACACAGTCGTTTGGTAATCGTAAACTGGAAAATTTGAAAGCATTGAATGACTGGATTAAAGTAGATAAAGAAGGAAATCTTAGTGGAGAGGAGCAGTATATTTTTATGACAATAAAGTACACAAATACCACAGATAAGGAAATAGAATTTCATCTTAATGGTGGAGGTATTCTTAGTATTAGTTCGGAAAAGGAAGTTCTTCAATATGGTAGCGAGCTTGCTTATCTTGATAAATTATGGACAAAAGGAAGAGAAGATGAAAAACATCATTGGAAGTTAGGACCAAATGAATCTGTGACAAGAGAAGTGGGTTGGTATTGTACAGGCGAGGATGATTATGATCCTAAATTAACCTGGTCTTTGTATTATACACCAATGTGGGATGGTACATCGGCAGAAGAAAGTTTATATATTGATTTGGGATTGGAGGCAGGTAAGAAATGAAGTATTATTTTAAATTAGAAATGAAGAGGGCATTTTGTAACCGTTATATGGTAATTGCATTGCTGATTGGCTGTGCTATCAGTGTCTGGCATTTTTGGGAATATGTTTGGCCAATTCGTATGTATGTTGGTATGGGTGAGTATCCGCTATCCTCTTTTAATAAGTGGATGGGTGGGGAGAACTATTCTCTTCAACCTAACATTTACTTTATGTTGCTTCCCCTTCTCACAGCTTTGCCATACGGCTCTACCTGGCTATTTGACCAAACAACCGGATATGGAAATCAGGCGATTGTGCGGCATGGGCAGAAGGCATATATACGTGTAAAATATTTAGTTACTTTTATCAGTGGAGCAGTCGTAGCTATCCTGCCTTTGCTATTTGATTTTATATTGACCAATTTAGTACTTCCGGCAACCTGCCCGCAAAGGGGATTGAGTTTGTCGGCGATTGGAGGTACTGAGTGTATGGCAGAATATTTTTATATGCATCCACTCTTGTATGTAATAATTTACATCGTAATAGATGGAATTTTTTTGGGATTATTCACTACACTTTCCTTTGTAGCAGCAAACTATTTGAGAAACCATTTTATTGTGAAAATTGTGCCATTTCTAATTTATTTCTTTCTTTATTGTATAGGTACAACTATAAAAGGTGAAGATGGAGCATTATTGTTTAGCAGTATGTGTCCTGCTGGTTTTTTGCGGCCTACCCAGTATTTTCCGATAGAGTGGTCATGGATAATTGGTGAGGCAGCATTCATGTTAGTTGTTGGTATAATGGTTTTGCATCGCTCTAAAAAACAGGAGATGGGATTGATATGAGATTAAAATGCAGACAGTTTAAGGCACTTTTCTTTTATGATTTAAGCAATGGATTTCAAAGAAACCAATGGAAATGGTTGTTTGCCCTGTTGTTACAAATATATTTTTGCATTTTGGCAGGGCAGATGGGGGCATTTTCTGAAATGAATATGGGGGTTTTGGAGCGGCTTACCTTCTTATTTAAAGGAATTACCGAGTATCAGTTTGAAACAGAATTTGAGCTGCCTACACAATGGTTGGTTTTTCATGCGTATTTACTGTTTATGGTTGACTTTTATCCTGTCAATGAACTTACATACAACGGAGGACAGGCTTTTATCCGGTCAGGCAAAAGAAAATACTGGCTGTTAAGCAAAATGATGTGGGTTATTTCAACAGTAGTAAGTTACTATATGTTGCTTGCTATCATATTAGTAATATTTAGTCTATCTGCAAATGGTTTTTCAACAGGTAGTTTTTGGATCTCTCCAAATGCAATGATGGATATATTTGGAATTGATTTAACAGGGTTAAGTCAAACAGAAATTATTCTTTATTGGTGGGGGATGCCTTTGATGGTTTCCATAGCATTGTGTATAACAGAAGCTATATTATCATTATTTATACAGCCTGTAATATCATTTTTTGTAATGCTTGCGTATCTTATTACCTCTGTATTTTGGATGAAACCAATATTTTTGGGAAATTATGCAATGCTATTGAGACAGGATTTTATTTCAGGGAATTTATCTATATCCCTGCAAAATTGTTTGATAAGTTGTATGTTTCTAATAATTATTGTAATTACGGTAGGAACGCTATATTTTAAACATAAAGATATATTCCAGTTACAAGGAGGAGAGTAAACTGATATGAGATTAAAATGCAGACAGTTTAAAGCACTTTTCTTTTATGATTTAAGCAATGGATTTCAAAGAAACCAATGGAAATGGCTGTTTGCCCTGTTATTGCAGATATATTATTGTATTTTGGCAGGAAATACGGGGGTTTTAGGGAGATTTACTTCTTTGTTCGAAGGGCAGTATGAACTTCAATTGTCTACACAATGGTTGACTTTTCATGGATTTTTACTGTTTCTGGTTAATTTTTACCCGGTAAATGAACTGACATACAATGGGGGGCAGGCTATTATCCGGTCAGGACGGAAGGAATATTGGCTGTTTAGTAAAATGATGTGGATTATTTCTACTGTAATAAGCTACTATCTGTTACTTGTCCTTGTATTAGTAATAGGGAGTGTGTTCACAGGAAGTTTTTCGATTTCGCCAGATGTAATGATGGAGATATTTGAAATTGATATAACAGGACTAAATCTAACAAAAATAATTCTTTATTGGTGGGGAATGCCTTTGTTGGTTTCCATAGCATTGTGTATAACAGAAGCTATATTATCATTATTTATACAGCCTGTAATATCGCTTTTTATAATGTTTGCTTATCTTATTGCATCTGCATATTGTATGAATCCTGCATTTCTGGGCAATTATGCAATGTTAAAAAGACAGGATTTTACTTCTGGTGTTTTATCTATATCACCGCAAAATTGTTTGATAAGCTGTATGTTGCTAATGATAATAGCCGTTACGGCTGGAACGCTATGTTTTAAGCGTAAAGATACATTTCAGTTACAAGGAGGAGAATAACAATGAAACTTACAATTACTCATGTATCAAAGAAGATACAAGATTCTACAGTGCTTAATGATGTCAATATGACCTTGGAAGGGGGTACAGTATATGGTTTATTAGGGAAGAATGGTTCTGGAAAGACCATGTTGATGAGGGCAATTTGCGGACTAATTTCTCCTACAAATGGCACAATTGAAATAGATGGTATGATGATTGGGAAGGACATTTCTTTTCCCAAAAACATGGGAATGCTTCTGGAGACACCAGTTTTTCTTCCAGAACGGACAGGATATGAAAATCTGCGGCTGCTGGCATCCATTCGCAGAGAAATTACCTCATCAGATATTAAAAGGGTATTAGAACAGGTTGGGCTTAATGCAAAGGACAAACGAAAAGTTAGAAAATATTCCCTTGGAATGCGTCAAAGGCTGGGGATTGCATGTGCTATTATGGAAAAGCCATCACTCCTTCTTTTGGATGAACCGTTTAATGGATTGGATGAAAGTGGATGCCAGTTGGTACAGCAAATCATTTGTGAGCAACGGGAAAAGGGATGCCTGATATTGTTGGCATGTCATGATAGAGAAGAGTTGGAAACATTATCAGATTGTATTTACCGTGTTGAAAATGGCAGATTTTCTGTAACTGTTCAGAACCATGAACAGTTACGTTTAAGCCCATAATAATTCGCCTTTGGCGAAGGGGCTTAAACATTACAAAATTTACTTCTTCTTACGAAACACGCAGTAAATGCGTGTTTCTATTTAAAGAGTTACAATTTTCTCTATTATGAAAGGAGATGGATAGACAATGACAGGGAGAAAACACCGTATAAAAATAATAGGAATGGTTCTGGCTGCAATTCTTCTTATTGGAGGTATAGGATATAGATTATACTGGATAAATGCTTGTTATCCCAGCCCGCAGGTAAAAACTTATAGTTTCAACGAATCCATAGAGGCTGGTAACTACAGAATTACTTTTTCTGATTGGCAATGGGGAGATGGCACAAACATCTATAAAATGTATCCAGAATATGTGTATCTTACGGATGAAAAAGGAAATGCATATCCCGCCTCAAAAATGCGGGTGGGAATTTTAGAATTAACAGTTACCAAGACAGCGGATGATGAGAGTATAGTAGCTTTAGAAAATATTGCATTTGAATCTGGTGCATGGGGGAATCAATTTGATTTAGAGTTAGCATATCTTATGAATCCAGATTTGGAAGGTTTAAGGATAAAAATGAAAGCTGACGAAAGCAGAAAAATCTTATTACCAATGATAATGAATGATACACACTTCACAGATGAGCAATGGAGAAATATTGATCAGCGTAAATTCTATATTGTATTGCAGTATTATCCAGAAAAAATACGTTTTGAGTGTCCAGTGACCATATAATTTTAGTATAATTATGCCAAAGGCGAATTACAAATAGGCTGGATTCTGTTACAGTTTGCATCGTAGATGTGAACTGTAACGAAACAATCGAATCAAATAAGGATTTATAGATTGCATGAAGGATATAAGGGAATCCAAGACATTGGATTCTCTTTTTTTGGTTGACAATTTAAACCAGACATGTTATTATAGGTTTACAAAATAAACCAAAAAGGAGTGAACCTCATGAAATTAAAAGAAAGTATTCAAATAACCAATAAAGAATGGTATGTGATGAAAGCATTATGGGAGAAGGAACCACAATCTCTTATGGATTTAGTAAGCGAATTAAAAGAAAGTATTGGCTGGAGTAAAAGTACTTGTGCCACTATGGTACGCCGTATGACAGAGAAAGAACTCATAAGTTATAAGTTACAAGGCAAAACAAAACTTTTCTATACTCTTATAAAAAAAGAAGAAGTCATTGTTCCGGAAACGAAAAATTTTTTAAAGAGAATTTTTGATGGTAGTGTAGGGATGATGATGAGTACTTTAATGGAGCAAGGAAGTCTTAGTGAGAGTGATATTGAGGAATTGGAGAAAATTTTACATCAGGCAAAGAATAAATAGGAGGGAGAGTTTATGGACAGAATAATAGAGTTTTTCATTACATCTTCTATCTTAATTTTGTTTATTATAGCAATCCGAAAGTATTTTAGAGGAAAGGTAAAACATAAATTTATTTATGGCTTATGGCTGATTGTCTTTCTGCGATTTTGTTTTCCACTAAATTTTGTGAATTCTTCTTTTAGCATTATGAATGGTGTCCGCCAATTGCAAGGGATTTCAACACTGCAAAAAAAGGGAAATATTGAAGGAAATAAAATTGAAAAAGAAAATAGAATGGGGGAGCAGTTTACAGATAATACAAAAGCAGATGGGGAAATAGAAAAACAGAAAGTGAAACAGGATAATATCACAAGCAAAAAGTCAGAAAAGGCTGGAAAAACAGAGGTGAAAGAAACACAGACTACAAAAACATCTAGATTAGTATGGGTGATGCGAATATGGATTTTGGGAGTGTTTTTATGTTTTGCAATTCTTCTATATTCCAATCTAAGATTTAATAAAACACTTAAAAATGACCGCAAACCTATATTAAAATACCAGAAGGGAAAACTGGTTGTATATCAAACAAATAAAGTATCTACACCATGTTTGTTTGGGGTATGCAAGCCGGCTATTTATATACCGGATAATATTGTAGTAAATCTTTCTAAATCAGATATGCAGCAGGTATTAGAACATGAACAAATGCATTATAAGCATTTAGATCATATTTGGTCTCTTTGGCGATGTATCATTGTCAGTATCTATTGGTTTGACCCTTTGATTTGGGTGGCAGCAAAAATATCCAAACAAGATGCAGAATTTGCCTGTGATGAAGGGGTATTGGAACAGAAAAGTTATCATGAACGAATTGCTTATGGGGAAATGTTATTGCATGTAGCCATACACAGTAAAAGAGTTTCCATGCTTTGTCCTGTAACGGCAGTACATAATGGAAAAAAAGAAATGAAAAAAAGAATGGAGGAAATTAGAATGAAGAAAAATTATCAAAAAAGTAAATTTTTATTGTTAGCAGTTGCTGTAGGAGTTGGAACAGCAGTCACCTTTACTGGTTGTGGAGTAAAAGAAAATACCACAGATAGTATAATTGGCGGAGCAGATACTGCATCAACCGTATCCTTGAAAAATCAAACAAAAGAAAAGACAACAGAGAAAACAAATCAAATCACCGTTTCAGAGCCTGTATTAGATCTGACAGCTACAACAGGTGCAGATGGTGCCAGGCTTTATTATGCAGATGATAAAAAATTAATATTTGCAGGATACTTTGGTTTATTTGTTTATGATAGAACCAAAGAGGAAGTTTTCCGTTTGGTAGATTTAAAGCCAATCGGATGTAATAAGACCCAAGGAGATAATGCTTGTGAGATTTCTGTATCAGAAGATGGAGAAACAATATATCTTCATTGTGTAGGAAAAGATGAAATGTATGTCTATGATATAAATGGGAATAGATTAAGTAAAGAATCTTATAACTTGAAAAACATCCCTCTATATCGAAAGGTAAATGAGGCAGAGGATACAATTATATATACAAGTAATGGAAAGAAAAAGGAAATTGTTTTGGAGGGAAGCTTTGGTTGTATTGGTGATTTGGCATATTTTGAAAATTATGGACCAGTAATACCTATTTTTATGAAATCACCTTATAAGGATACAATGCCATTTAAGCCAGAAGATATACATGATTTAAAAGAAGCCGTTATGTATATAAAAGGAAGAGAGTACAAAATAACTAATGCCAACGATTTAAAATGGCTGGAAGAACATTTTTCTAATCCAATAGAAGAAATAAAAGATGCAAGTTCATTTTATGAACCATATGCATATTGTGAACAATATTCATTTTTTAACCCTATGTATCTTTTAAGAGAAGATGGAATTTCTGGAATGTTATATCCGGCATTAAATAGATGTTCTGTTTATAGAACAGTGGAAGATAAGTATTATAAATATGGGAAAACAGCTAATGATAAATTTTGGAAAATGCTTGATAAAATAGGAGATTTAGACGACTTGATTATCGCCGAAATGATACCCTCGAATTGAGTTATGAGGATGGAAAGTGGAAGGTTGTAAATGGTTGTAAATGAGGGATATTGATATAAAATTTCTGTTGAAATATTACTGGTATTGGTTTATAATGAACTATATAATAACAAGCAATTATCCGTTGACGGGTTTGAGTCTAAATTTTGGATGATTAAAGGCTGATAAATTAAATCCTGGTAAAAACTAGAAAGTAACTGTACTTTGGCGAGGGCGGTTACTTTCTTGCATTCTTACCGATTTTGTATTCTAGAAAAGAAAGGAATAAAAAATGGGGATTATTGGATATCAATTAATTGTTTTAGGTTATGCTTGTATCATAGCGAAGGCAGAATGGCTGATTCCTATTAGAAAGTATTTGATGCTAATACTTCTGACTGCCGGATTTGGTCTGTCAGCTTTTGCTTTATGGGATATAGAAGCTGCCCTTAGTATTTTACTTGGATTTCTCTCAGGCATTTGGTTCTGTCTTCTTATATGGACAATTTGTACACGTAACCGACAGACAGAAGAGGTTCTGCATATACCCGCTGGGAGCTATGAAGTTGAAGTAATTGACAGAACGGGAACTCCAGCTATACAACTGAGTTACTGTCTGATGTATCACGGAAAAGGTTACATCATCTCTACAATGCCGCCAAGCGGAAAACCAGCATTAATTTTACATGCAAAGACACAAAAAAATTCAGATATCATTTTGGCAGATATTGCGATTGATACTATTAACGAACCTTTATCAATAAAACAAAAAATGTATCAACTACATAATATTTTAGTACTAATTGTTGCTCTATTTCTGCCAATATCTTTTGAAATGTATGAGAACAATTACTTAACACATAACTTTATGCCAAATTGTATTATGATTGTATTGGGACATTTAACAATCTCCGCCACTCGCAGCAGTAGAGCAATACTACATCGTCTTAGCTATTGGTTTGCAGTATTTTTAGAAGCGGCTGGCTGGATCATCATACCAATTACATATCTGTTAAATTAAAACATAGTATTCCATTTCTGAATTAGAAAGTGAATATAATGTTGTAAAATCTACCATTTCCGAATGGATTAAAAAGTTACCTTACACATTCATAGTAAGCAGCAAAAGGGAGTGTACAAAAACACTCTCTTTTTTTGCAAAGAAAACTTTGCAAAAAGTGTTGACAAGTAAACTTGGCATTGGTATAATATCTAAGAAAGCAAAAGTTAATTAAGATTTAAACAGACACAGATGTGTTTGTGGAAGGAAAGGTGAAATTTATGAACAAAGAAGAAATTTTAGCAAAAAGCAGGAAAGAAAATGAAGGATGTGACGAATTCCAATTACAGGTAAGGGACAAATCCATGAGATGGACATATATTACAATGGTTGTTGTTGCAGCAATTTTTGCATGGGTTCGTGAAGAACAAGGGCTTCCTACAATGGATTTATGTGCAACCGTAGGTTTATCGGCTTGTGCGGGGCAATCTTACCGCTTTATAAAGACAAAAGATAAACAATACTTGATATGGGCAGTTATTACTTTGCTTATAGGAATATTTGCAATTATCCGGTTTTTAGGAGGACACTAAAGTATGGAAGATAGTTTAGTATTAAAAAATCATTTAAAAGATGCTAGAAAAGAAAAAGGCTTGTCACAGGCACAGCTTGCAGAAATGGTGGGGGTATCAAGAAATACCATTAGCTCCATAGAGACAGGACAATTTAATCCTACAGCAAAACTGGCATTGATTTTATGTATTGCATTGGATAAGAAATTTGAAGATTTGTTTTATTTTGATTAGTTGATAAGTAACTTGACTTTTAAATCTTACAGGTGTAATATTTATGTAAGACTTAAAAGTCAATTTTCTGTGCATAAATCCTACAAGTGTAATAGTTAAATAGGAGAATATATGCTTAATAGGTCAATTGATGATAATAGGCATTTGCGAAACTCAATTTACTCATAGAGTTTTTGTGCAATGTTCACATATCAACGCAAGGCACGTTTTCACTGCTCTCAACCGTAACGGTACATAAGGTGCTAAAAAACAGCACCTAAGTACCGACGGTCTCGAAAGCACCTTGCTTATGATATGTAAATCTGCACAAAATAATTTAAGTTAATGAGAGTTTCGCAATTATCTATTGATGATAAAAAGGAAAGGAATGTGGAATTTGAAAAAAAGAATTAAATATTTATGTATTGCAGCTATTATTTTAGGGATAATGGTATTGGGTGTTGTCATAAGTAAAGTTGCTTTTTTGGATAAAAAAGAGAATGGAAGAACACCTGAAGAACTTCTAATTGTATATATGAATTACATTCCTGAACAGAAATATGAGAAGATGTATGCCATGTTAGCAATGGAGGCATCGGGAAATATCAGCCAAGAAGATTTTATAAAACGTAATTCAGCTATTTATGAGGGCATAGAAATAAAAAATATGACAATTGACATTCTTGAGTATAGTCAAGAGAAAAAAGCTGTAACATACCAGACTTCTTTTGATACCGTTGCAGGAAGTATTAGTTTTGAAAATGAAGCATTTTTTTTAGAAGGTGAAGATGGCTATAAATTAGTTTGGGAGGATTCTTTAATTTTTCCAGAGCTATGTTCTACAGATAAGGTCAAAGTGTCTGTCATAGAGGCAAGACGAGGTGAAATTCTGGACAGAAAAGGACGTGTTCTTGCAGGAAAAGGTATTGCATCTTCGGTTGGAATTATTCCAGGTAAACTGGAAGATACAAAGACTGCAATTCAGAAATTAGGTAAATTACTGGAGATTGAACCAAAAATAATTGAGAAAAAGTTGGCGGCAAAGTGGATAAAGAAAGATTCTTTTGTACCGATTAAAACAATTCCCAAAGTGGAAGAGATAGAGTTATTATCTATAAATCCAGATAAAGAAGTGCTAAAGGAAAAGGAAAGGCAAGAAAAGATGCTGGAGATTCCGGGAGTGATAATAACTGAAACTAATGTGCGGGAGTATCCTTTGAGAGATGTGGCAGCACATTTGATAGGATATGTAAAAAATGTTACAGCAGAGGATTTGGAAGAACACAAGGGAGAAGGTTATACTGCAAATAGTGTAATTGGCAGCAGTGGAATGGAGGGTTTATTTGAAAAGGAACTAAAAGGGGAGAATGGATGTAGAATTTATATTGTAGATGCAGATGGGATTGAGAAAGAGGAATTGGCAAGTGTAACAGTACAGCATGGCAAGGATATAAAACTGACTATTGATGCAGATTTTCAGACCGTATTATATGAAAAGTTTAAAGAGGACAAAAGCTGCTCGGTAGCCATGAATCCCTATACAGGAGAAGTGCTGGCTCTTGTCAGCACACCATCTTATAATAATAACGATTTTATTATGGGGTTATCTAATAAACAATGGAAGGCGATAAATGAGGATGAGAATAAACCCATGTATAACCGTTTCCGACAGGTGTGGTGTCCCGGTTCTACATTCAAACCTATTATCGCTGCAATTGGCTTGGAAACAGGAAAAATTAATCCAACAGAAGATTATGGAAATGTAGGTTTAAGTTGGCAGAAGGATGCATCATGGGGGGCATACCATGTAACAACACTTCATGCTTATGAGCCAGTTACTTTAGAAAATGCATTGATTTATTCTGATAATATCTATTTTGCAAAAGCTGCATTGAAAATAGGAAAAGAACAGATGCAGAATTTTTTGACTAAGCTGGGATTCTGTGAAGAACTGCCATTTGAAATACGAATGGCAGAGTCAAAGTATTCCAATACAAAAAAAATAGAAACAGAAATACAGTTAGCAGATAGTGGTTATGGACAGGGGCAGATTTTGATAAATCCATTACATTTAGCATGCATTTATTCAGCTTTCTGTAACAAGGGAAAAGTTATCAAACCGTATTTAACCTATCAGAAGAAAGCTGTAGCTGAGTATTGGATTCCAGATGCATTTTCTAGTGATGTGGCAGACAGAGTATTAGAAGGAATGAAAAAAGTTGTGAATGATTCTCATGGAACAGGATATGCAGCTCATCGGAAAGATATGGTTTTAGCAGGTAAAACAGGAACAGCAGAGATTAAAGCATCAAAAGAGGATACTTCTGGTACGGAATTAGGTTGGTTTTCTATTTTTACTACAGAGAAAATGATGAAACATCCGATTTTAATTGTTAGCATGGTAGAAGATGTAAAAGGGAGAGGAGGCAGTGGTTATGTTGTTGAAAAAGATAAACAGGTTTTGGAAGAATGGTTTGGTAACAATTAGCAGAAACTTAGGAAGGTATTTGTGTGCGGCATGTATTCTTGTTTTATCTGGGATTGCAGGGTGTAGCAATGTACCCCAGACAAAGATACATATTCCAGAAAATGATAGTGAGGAGCTGGCTTCAAAACAGAATAACTCAAAAGAAGAACAAGAACAACTGGAAAAAGGATATAATCTCCCAATTGATGATGGAGAAAGGAAAGAAGCAGAAAGGGATTGTAAAAAAGTGATGGACCTTATTTCTGATATTTATAAATATGCAAAAAAAGGGGAGACATCTAATGTTGTTCTTTCGGATGACACGGTTTTAAAGATGCAGGATAAACTGAAAGAAACAAGATGCCCTGTTACGACAGCTGTGACATATTCCAACATGGAAAATTGTAAGGATATGGAAGATTTTCTAAAAAAATGTCAGGGAAATAAAAGCAGCCAAAAAGTAATATACGAAATTCGTTCTGATGGTGGGATAAATAGAATGAAATATATTTTTAATGGGACAGATATGTATGTTTTAAGCACAAGTGCGATATGGGATAAGGAAAATAAACCAGAGATTACCTATAGTTCCTATACCAGAATAAAGGAGTGGAGATATACAAAGAAAGGCTGGTTCTGCTATAATTTATGTGTGCCAGATTTGCCAGAAGTTAGTGAAATGGTTGACGGGAGCTATTTAGTGAGAGTAAAGCCAATGAACGAACAACATCGTGAGATGTCAAAAAAATGTGTAAAAGGATTGGGATATCAAGGGCATAATCTTTTAAATTCAGATTGGGATGATAAACACATGGAGAAATTAGATTACAAGGGAATGTATAGGTATCTGTATGAAATGAAATATCAGAAGGAATTTCCTGCAGAGAGTTATCCAGAAGGAATACCCAAAAAAGAATTTGAGTGTGTGATTATGGAATATCTTCCAATAACAGCAAAACAGCTACAAAAATATGTAACATTTGATGAAGGAAAACAGATTTATACATGGGGAGAAGCAGGATGTTTTAACTATATACCATCTTTTATTGGAACTTCTGTACCTGAGGTTACGAAAATAAAAGAAAATAAGAATGGCACAGTCACATTAACTGTAGATGCTGTATGTGAAATGGTTTTATGTGATGATGCTGCTATAACCCATGAACTTATCATTAAGTTTAATAAAAATGGAGGATTTAAGTATTTAGGAAACAAGATTTTGGAGAATGGGATTCAGAATATATCTGCTAATTTGAATCAAATTGGTGACTGATTAGGAAGGTGAAGCAGGTGAATAAAAAAACAATTATTCTTGTAACCATATTACTAGTTTTAATAGGGTATGTGGTATTTTTATATAAGGGTTATACAAGTGAAACTTCTATCAAAAAGGAAGAAATTTCTACACTAATGATTAAAGCACAAGATAATAAAAATGATTATCTGAAATTTTCTATCTCCATTAACGATTTTATTAGTTGTTATAATAAATACTATTGGAATGATAAAGGTGTTCATTATTTACAGCCATATTCAGAATGGAGTTCGTTTGTGCAGAATTTCGGAAAACATAAGGGTGACATTTATTATGAATTTAAAACAGATAAAAAAGTATGGACTCTTCCAACAATTACAATTTATACACCAGAGGGCGAAGACTCTGTTAAAGAATTAATAATAAACTTTGATGATCACAGTTATTCTGATATAATGTATGAAAAATATGAAGAGATTTGTTTTTATACTTTAAAGGTATTTTTCCCTAATCTAACAAAAGAAAAAATCACACAGCTATATAAAAAAATAAATAAACTGGCGTATGACAATATATTTCCAAATGAGAAAGGTTTTCACAGTGATAATCCTCCCAGTGACTTATATTATCAAAATGAAATTGGAGTGTATCCATACTTTGCATACGGTGAAAGCGTCCGCTTGTGTATTATTCCAGTAACACTAAAGGTGATTAAGGAGTACGAAAAGAAAGGAACAAGAGTTCATATCATCAAGTGAACCATTTCGCAATCCTTGATTATTTCCATATATTCATATCAGATAAAATAGACAAGGAAATTTCTGATGCCATGCTTCCTGTAGCATTATCAGAAGATTGGATATTAGTGGAAAAGAAATATGTATTATCATTGTTTGTAATGCATCCAACAAACCATCCATTTACATTTTTTTCATTTACTTGACCTGTGCCCGTTTTTCCATAAAAATCTCCATGCTTAGTAGATAATATATGAAGAGAATTTTTTACTGTGTTAATATTTTCTGGTGCAAAATCCAGATCATTTGTAAATAATTTTGTTAAAAGTTCCACTTGTTCTACAGGGGAAATTTTTAAGGAGGACTGCATCCAATAAGAGGATAAATCTGCATATATGTTCTCATTTCCATATCCGGTTTCCTGTATGTAGTGTTTTACAGCAGATGTACCAAGCTGTCTGTCAATTGACTGAAAATACCAATTGACGGAGAACTGCATGGCAGAATCCAGGTTCTGGTCTGTGTTCCATGCTTTAATGGGATAATTTGTTTTATCCCAAGCTATAAATGAGTTTTCTGGTGTAATAATACCTTCTTCCAATCCAAATAGTGCATTATAAATTTTGTATGTAGAGTTTGGTGATATCCTTAAAGTGGCATACTCCATATTATATATGCTCCATGTATTGCTTTCTAAGTTGTATAGAACAAAACTGCCCTCATATCCATGAAAAAATGTTGATAAGTCCACTATGGAAATATTCTTGGAGTAAGATTTCCATTGGTAATGGTTTCCATCTGCTGCATAAGTGGATAATATCGGAGTAAGGCTTAAAAGCATAATGGCAATTATCCCAGATGAAATAATATTTTTTAACTTTTTTCCAAATGATGGCTTTTCGTAGGAGGCAATGTTGATAATACGACGGTTTATCTGTTTTTTGTTTCCGCTAAGTTTAGAGATATAGGGAAAGGGGAATAAAGACAATTTTTCCGTAAAGTTAATTAGAGTATTGCCATAATCTTCATAAGAATCTTCCTCAAGCATACTCAAAACAGCAGTGTCACAAGCAATTTCCCTGTCGTTGCCCATTTCTTTTAGTGCATGCCAAACAAAAGGGTTAAACCAATAGAACATGCTTGCAACATTCATTATATAACCTGCCAGAACATCCCTGTGTTTGTAATGCTGTAGTTCGTGAAGTAACATATACCGCAGGTCTGTAGCATTATAGTCTGATATCAGGTGGATTGGCAGATAAATACATGGTTTAAAAAGACCCATAATAATAGGAGATTTCAAAAAAGCAGTACTGTAAACTGGAATATGTTTTTTTATTTTCATTTCATCTAAACAATTATTGTATAGCCTGCGAACTTTCGGATTTTGAAGGGGAAGAGCAGAATTTTTCAAAATATGTAGATGAAGGGACATTTTTACCAGCAGCAGAATCATTACAACAATACCTAAAATCCATATTCCAGTTAATATTAATCCAATCCTGGAAGGTGTTTCTATGCTGACAGATAGAGTAAAGTCATTCATCCAGTTTGCTGCTCCAATTAAATTTGCATTGGAAGATTTTTCTATAACAGTTTCAGCATTTGATGCAGAGAAGTTTTTTAGAATTTCAAGGAGTGAAAATATCTGTGGAAATCCAATTAGACGTAATGGTATGAAAGGAACTGCTAACAGTCCTAGAAAGAAAAACCACAAATTATACTGCATGCGGGCAGACAAATTATTTTTGAATATCTGTTTGGCTACCAAAAGGATTACGACAATAACACTGATAAAAAGGTTGCATATAAAAAAGCGTATTATAAAACCAGTCATGTTAATTGCCTCCTTTTTTTGACTTTTTAGAGAGAAGGGAACGGAGAGTGTCTATTTCTTTTTCAGACAGTTTATCATTTTCTATGTATGCAGATAGCATGGTTGTAATATTTCCATTATAAAAACGCTTTAGAAAAGAATTACTTTCTTGACCAACATAGTCGTTTTCTTTAACCTGAGGAGTATATACAAATACTCTGCCTTGTTTTTCATAAGAAAGAACACCTTTCGTTACAAGACGTTTTATCAAAGTCTGTATTGTTTTAGGACGCCAAGTTGTAGTTTGGGTTAATTTCTCTGTTATTTCATTCGTATTAATTGGTGCATGTTTCCATACAACTTTCATAATTTCATATTCAGCCTCAGAAATTTGTGGTAAAACCTTCATAGTTTCCTCCTTAAATCTTGTTACTGTTCACAACTGTGGTGCTTACAGTACGGAAATCTTACAGATGTAATAAAATTATAAAGGTTATTTGTGGAAATGTCAAATTCCTTTATATGGATTATTGTCTTTTCATCTGCCGTAAAAAGAGCAGCACCGCTACAATAACGGCAACAATGGTATAGCCAAGTACCCAATAGATGTGTGGAAATATATCTGCATAATTTCCCTTTAATACGGCTCTCTCCAGTTCTACAGCATGAACAAAAGGCAAAGCGTTTGCAATTTTCTTAAAAGCACCCCCTACAAGATTGAGGTCAAACCATACACCAGAAAGCCATGCAGTTAGATTAGTAAGCAATGCCCCACAAATGCCGCCCACCTGTTTCACACCAAATACACTGCCACAGAGCAGACCCAAAGCAATAAAGAATAAAGATATAGGGATAATAAAAAGCACTGCATATACAATTGTTACCGTAACAGGTAGACCAAGCAGGATTGCCACAACATAGCAAATCACACTTTGTGCTACCACAATAGGCAAAATTGGCAAGACATATCCAAAAATGAAATCTAATGCTGTAAGCGGAGTTGTATATAGCCGCTGCAGCAAAGCACTTTCTCTGTCCTTTGCAATTAAAGTGGCAGCAAACAGTGTCATAAAAGAGAGCCCAAAGACGGTAATGCCAGGGGTAAGGCTCTCAATTTCAAACAAACTGACAGGTACATTTGCCTGTATTGCAGAAAGCAAGAATATCAATATAAGGGGGAACCCCAAACCAAATCCTAAATTTAAAGGGTCACGCAGTATTTCTTTTGCTGTTCTTCCTGAAAAAGTTAGTAATCTCATCTTAAAGCCCCCTTTACAATCGCCACAAAAGCATCTTCAAATTTGTCAGTTCCAGCCTTTTCTTTCAATTCGTGTGCCGTTCCAAGTGCAAGGAGTTTTCCGTCTCTCATTATACCAATACGGTCAGAGAGAGCCTCTGCTTCTTCCATATAGTGGGTGGTAAGTATTATGGTAATCTTACCCTTAAGGGAACGAATAGTGTCCCATAAATCACTTCTGGCAAGCACATCTAAACCTAAAGTCGGCTCGTCAAGAAACAGGATCTTTGGTTCACTGATAAGAGCCATAGCAATACTCAATCTTCGCTGCCAGCCGCCTGACAGTTTTCCAGCCTTTTTGTTAAGTATTTGATTCAAGTCGAATTGTTCGGAAAGTTCCGTTGTCTTGACTTTCCTCTTTTCTTTTGAAAAACCATGAACGCCACACATCAGTTCCAGATTTTCTTTCACAGTAAGATTCGGTGCAACTGCTGTCTCCTGTGGGGATACGCCAATAATATTTTTTACTTGGGCTGTGTCCTGCACAATGCTGTTGCCAAGAAGTTTTGCATCCCCACTGGACGGTTTCGTTAGGCAGGAAAGCATTTTTATTGTGGTTGTTTTTCCCGCACCATTGACACCAAGCAAGGAAAATAGTTCTCCCTGTTCCACAACTAAGTCAAGGCTGTCAACTGCAGTTAAGTCTTTATATTTTTTCATTAGCCCAATTGTTTTAATTGCTTCCATTGTTTTTCTCCTCTCCACAGTAATGGCTTTTCAATCCCATATACGCATCAGTCAAAACCTTGCTGATAAATTCTATATCCCAATCCAGATAGGAAGTTGCAATCATTGTTGCAATTCCATGAACATAGAGCCACATTTCCAAGTGAAACAGATAAGCCTCTTCTTTGCTAAGTCCTATATTCTTTTCAATCAGCTCAAGAAGTGGTTCTATTTCTTTTTTATTTTCTTCTATCTTTTCACCGGAACGGTCACGCATAAAGAGAAGTTTGAAAAGTTCTTTTTCCTCTTTTGCAAAACGAATGTACGACATACCGCTTGCTTTATATGGTGGGTATTTCCCACTTGGTATATCTTCTTGCAAATAACTTTGATACAGGTCATTTGCTGAAGCTAACACTTCCTGTTGTACTTCTTCCATATTTTGAAATTGTCCGAAAATTGGCTTAACAGAACATCCCAGTTTTGCAGCCAACTCTCTGGCTGTAAGTCCAGATATTCCTTTTTCACGTGTTACATCCAAAGCAGCTTTTGTAATGTCAGCTCTGGTGAATTTGAATTTCGGTGGCATTTTTATTAACTCCTTTCAAGAAACAATTGTTATGCATCAAATATTGTGCAACAACTGTTTCTTTATTATAATTTAATATCTATAATAAGTCAAGGGATAAGAATGTCATTAAACCAAATTTCCCTTGTTTCGTTTGTAGGGATTTGATACAATAAAAAGAAAATATGATAAATGGGAGGCGGCAGCATGCCAAAAACAGTTGCCATAGGTGTACAGAATTTTGGGGAACTTCGGGCAAAAGATTATTTCTATATAGATAAAACCAATTTTATAAAAGAATGGTGGGAATCTGGGGACATAGTCACTTTAATTACACGCCCACGCCGTTTTGGAAAAACTTTGAACATGAGCATGGTGGAACAATTTTTCTCTGTCCATTATGAAGGAATGGGAGAGTTATTTCAGGGACTTTCTATCTGGAATGAGGAGAAGTACTGGGAATTACAGGGGACTTATCCTGTAATTAGTATTTCTTTTGCCAATATAAAAGAGGAAAGTTTTAACCACACAAGAGAAAATATATGCAGAATGATTGCAGATCTATATGATTTCTATAATAACCTGCTTGATAGCGGTTTGATTTCGGAAAATGAAAAATTTTATATTAGGGAAACCATAGAACAAAAAGAGAAGATGGATGATACACTTGCTTGCATGTCCCTGCACCGGTTATCCTGTTATCTTTCTAAACATTATGGAAAAAAAGTTATCATCCTTTTAGATGAATACGATACCCCTATGCAGGAAGCATATACGAAAGGTTATTGGGAAGAGTTGGTTTCTTTTATGCAAAGCTTGTTTAACTCCACATTTAAGACCAACCCCTATTTGGATCGTGCCATTATGACAGGGATTACCAGAGTGAGCAAAGAATCCATTTTTTCTGATTTGAATAACCTTGAAGTAGTTACCACTACTTCTGAAAAGTATGCAGACTGTTTTGGTTTTACGGAGCAGGAGGTTTTCAAAGCCTTGGAGCAGTATGGCTTATCAGATAAAAAAGAAGATGTGAAAAAATGGTATGATGGTTTTACTTTTGGAAGCATAATGGACATTTATAATCCATGGTCTATTATTAATTTTCTGGATAAAAAGAAGTTTGCAGCTTACTGGGCGAATACCAGTTCCAATAGTCTGGTTGGGAAACTAATCCGCAATGGCAGCCAGGATGTAAAGATGATTATGGAGGATTTGCTAAAAGGCAATTCTTTTATTACAGAAGTGGATGAACAGATTGTGTTTAGTGCCTTAGATGAAGAGGAGGATGCTATCTGGAGTCTTTTTGTTGCCAGCGGATATTTGAAAGTGCAAAATGTGGATCAGGATTTAGATTCAGGAATTTGCTCCTATGAGCTTCAGATTACAAATAAAGAAGTTTATCTTATGTTTCGGAATATGATAAAAGGCTGGTTTGCAAAGGCATCTAAAACTTCCTATAATAACTTTATTAAAGCATTACTACAGGGTGATTTGGATGCCATGAATGAATATATGAATGATGTGGCAGTACAAATCTTTAGCAGTTTTGACACAGGAACACATCCTTCCCAAAAGCAGCAGCCAGAACGTTTTTACCATGGATTTGTATTAGGATTGCTGGTGGATCTCCGTGACCGTTATCTGCTGACTTCTAATCGGGAAAGTGGTTTCGGTCGTTATGATGTAATCTTAGAACCATTGGAAAGTGGACAGAATGCCATTATTTTGGAATTTAAGGTACACAAACCTAAGCGGGAAAATACTCTGGAAGATACAGTCAATGCTGCCTTAACACAGATTGAAGAAAAAGGCTATGCCACAGATTTAATTGCAAAAGGAATTCCAAAAGAGAGAATACATTGTTATGGTTTTGCTTTTGAGGGAAGCACAGTGCTGATTGGATAGAGAAAAAAGAGGTGTAAGCATGTATTTTCAGAAATGTTATGATGCTCCACTTGGAGAAATGATAATGGTAAGTGATGGAACAACTCTAACCAGCTTAGTATTTAAAAGGCAAAAATACTATGAAAGTGAGGTTCCAGAAGATTCTATAAAAAAATCTTTGCCAATTTTTGATGAGACTGCCAGATGGCTGGATATTTATTTTAGTGGGATAGAGCCAGATTTTACACCTGCTATCTCTCTAAAGGGAAGTGAATTTCGCAAAGAAGTATGGGATATTTTAATGGGAATTCCTTATGGTGAAGTAACTACTTATGGAGAGATTGCAAAACAAATTGCGAAAAAACGAGGTATAAGCAGAATGTCGGCACAGGCGGTTGGAGGTGCAGTAGGACATAACCCCATTTCTATTATTGTGCCATGCCATAGAGTGGTAGGGGCAAATGGTAATCTCACTGGATATGCAGGAGGATTGGAGAAAAAAGTAGAATTGTTGAGACTAGAGGGAATAATATATAACATGAATAATTGAGGATACATAAAAGTTTATCCAGTTACAGAGGTTAGCGTACTGTATAATTCACATTTCACCAAATAACTTGTCTGAATTTCCATCTGCTATGTTGGCTTCACTCAACGACGCCATCGTATCGCCTCGTTCAGTCGCCTTGCAGAGTGAAAATTCATTCTGCGTCATTTAGTTGAAAATGAATGAGACAGTACACTAGTAGAATTTTTGTAATTTTATATGGAACATATAAGCACTTGCTGCTGACTGAAAGATATAGTCATGTGGCAGGTGCTTTAATGTTTTTATCGTTTTCTCAAAATATATGTTAGATTTATATTGACAAATATATCAGACTGATATAACATAAATATATCAATCTGATATATAGGAGGTTATCATGAAAAGACAAAAGATTAGAAGGTTGTGTATAATAATATCATTATTGCTATTTCCAATTACACTCTATTATTTCAGTCCTGCCTTAATTATAAATGCAGGATTAAATGGGATAATCAATGGAAGTTTTATTGTATTTGTATTGATGTTTTTACTTTCCATTCCATTTGGGCGGTTATTTTGTGCTTACCTTTGTCCGGCAGCAGGATTACAGGAATGTAGTTTTGAAATTAACGAAAAAAAGCCGAAACAAGGTTGGAAGAATAATATCAAGTACATAATATGGGTTGTTTGGTTATCTGTAGTTATTTTCTGCTATTTACATAGTGAAAAAGTTGTAACAATAGATTTTTTATTTGAAACCGAAAATGGAATTTCAGTGTCCTCTATTCAGAGTTATATCATCTATTATGGTATTGTATGTTTAATTTTTATGCCATCGGTTATATTTGGAAAGCGGATTTTCTGCCATTATTTTTGTTGGATGGCTCCATTTATGGTACTTGGAATAAAACTTCGCAGGCTTTTAAATTTGCCAGGATTGCATATTAAGGTTAAAGAGAAAGATATGTGTATTTCTTGTGGAAAATGTAGTAAGGCTTGTCCGATGGGAATAGACGTTGTAAACACAATAAAGGAAGGACAGATTAAAAATCCAGAGTGTATCCAATGTGGAGCCTGCATTGATAACTGTCCACGAAATGTCCTATCTTATGAAATGATTGAAAGAAAGGGGAATAATAATGGCAACGGAAAAAAAGCTTGATTGTGTAATTTTGGGTTTATTAAGTCATGAAGAACTGACAGGATATGAGATAAAAAAACGGATGGACACAACATTAAAATATTTTTGGGGTGCAAGCTACGGCAGCATATATCCGACATTGGGTGATTTAGTTAACCGAGGATTAGCTACCAAAAGAGAGTGTACAGAAAATAAGAGAAATAAGTTGTTATATACTATAACAGATGATGGTCGAAGATATTTAAAAGAATGGTTGAAAGTGCCTGTTGAGAAAGATGAAATCCGTTATGAAACTTTGCTTAAAATATTTTTTGGAAACGAACAAGATGTGTCGCAGGCAATATCGCACATTGAGGCATTTCAGGAAAAGATTGAAATGGAAATGCAATACCTTTTAAGAGCAGAAAGCACTTTGAAAGAAATCGTTCATGATGATAATACGCATAAATATTATTTACTTACTGTGCAGTTTGGTATAAAAACATATCATACATATTTGGAGTGGTGTGAAGAAGCTAAAGAATTTTTAAAAGACTTTTGAAATAAGAAATAAACATACCTCCAAAAAACAATTGACATTTCTATACAGTGTGCCTATAATATTTGTTAGAATTATAACAATTTGAATTCAAACAAAGGAGGGCATACAGAAATGGAACAATCGTTTCACTATTTATTAATGGCAAATCAGGCGATGGTTCACAAATCTCTATTGACAGAGCTGAAAGATACAGAACTGACCATAGGGCAGCCAAAGATTCTGGATTACTTAAGAGATCATGATGGCATAAGCCAGAAAGAAATTGCCAAAGCCTGTTATATTGAACCTGGTTCCCTTACCGTTCTTTTAAACCGCATGGAGGAAAAAAAGATGGTAGAGCGTCGAATGAAAGATGGAAATAGACGTTCTCTCTATGTTTTTCTGACATCTTATGGTAAGGAACTGGCAGAATCTGTGGAACAAGGTTTTTTACATATTGAAGAGCAGGCGTTTTCTGGGATATCTAAGACAGAACAGGAAGTATTTTTAAAGTTATTTCAAAAAATAAAAGAAAATGTAACTATTTAGGTAGAAACAAGCATTTACTGCTTGTTTCGTAAGAAAAAGTAAATTTTGCAATGTTTAAGCCCCTTCGCCGAAGGCGAATAATTATGGGCTTAAATGTAACTGTTCATGGTTCTGAACAGTTACAAGAAAATATGAATAGTATGGAGGAATAAAATCATGGATAAATTAAAGCGTTATCTTATTTTTTTAGTCGGACTTTTTATTAATTCTTTAGGAGTTAGTTTTGTAACAAAAGCAAATCTTGGTACTTCACCAATTTCTTCTATTCCTTATGTATTAAGTTTAAATTTCCCATTTACACTTGGTAATTTTACTATATTTTTTAGTGTATTATTAATTTTACTACAATTACTTATTTTGCGAAAAAACTTTAAGTTAGAACATATTCTGCAAATTCCTATTTCCATAGCCTTTGGATATTTTATTGATTTTACTATGGTGCTGCTAAAAGATATGAATCCACAACTTTATGGAATAAAGATATTTGTACTTCTTGCAGGATGTTTTATTTTAGGGTTTGGTGTATACTTAGAAGTGTTGGCAGATGTGGCTATGCTGCCAGGAGAATCTTTTGTGAGAGCAGTTTGTGTTACATGGAAATTTGAATTTGGGGTTACGAAAATTGTGTTTGATGTATCTATGTCGGTCATAGCAGCTATCCTATCCTTTGCCTTTGCACAACAGTTGAATGGTATCAGAGAAGGAACTTTAATCGCAGCTCTTTTGGTAGGATATATTGCAAGGACAATTGGAAAAATAGTGACTGCTATTAATTCAAAAGAACAACAGGAAGTCCACAATATGGAAGAGTTAAAGATGAAACATATATAATGATAAAAAGTCATTCCTAAAACCTTATGTTATGTATTATTTTCCCTTGTATTTGTCCTTGCTGGGCATTTACAAGGGAAAATTTTTTTGCGGACTGCTACTCAGGGCTTCCTTATTTCAAAATATCTTCCAGTGTCTGCATCAATTTTTCTATGTCAATAGGCTTTGCCACATATCCATTCATTCCGGCATCCATGGCTTCCTTCCGATCCTCCTCAAAAGCATTGGCAGTCATCGCCACAATAGGAATCGCCGCCTTGACAGGATCATCCAGTGCCCGAATGGCTCTTGTGGCCTGATAGCCGTTCATAATAGGCATCTGGACATCCATCAGTATTAAATCGTACGTATCCGCAGGCAACTCCTTTATCTGCTCTACGGCTATGCTTCCATCATCCGCCGTATCAATAAGAAATCCTACAGCCTCCAGAATCGCCCGGGCAATCTCCTGATTCATCTCAATATCCTCCACCAGCAGGATTTTCTTGCCATCAAAGCGAAGCTCCGACGAGTCTGTTTCCTTTGTACTTTCCTGTTCCATGTAGGGTGCCGCCAAAACCTCCCGCAGCTCTGAGGGGAAGATTGGCTTGGAGCAGAATGCCGTGACGCCAGCCTCTCTGGCCTCCTTCTCAATGTCCGCCCAGTCGTAGGCAGTCAGTATGATAATAGGTGTCATATCTCCGATTACCTTGCGGATTCTTCGAACAAGCTCTATGCCGTTCATATCCGGCATCAGCCAGTCTATGATATACGCACTGTAAGGCTCGTTCTGCTCCAATGCGAACTCTGTGCGGATAACAGCCTCCTTTCCCAAGGTCGTCCAGTCGGGATTCATACCAATGGCGGAGAGCATCTTACTTACACTGACGCAGGTATTCACGTCATCATCTACCACCAGTGCCCTAAGATCCGCCAGTTGTTCCAGCCGCTGGGACTTCACGGGGCTGTCAGCAGTCCGGAAACGGAAAGTTACGGTAAATTCCGACCCTTTTCCCTCCTCACTGTCCACTGTGATTGTGCCGCCCATCATGTCCACAATGTTTTTTGTGATGGCAAGACCCAGACCAGTTCCCTGAATGCCGCTTACGGTGGCTGTCTGTTCCCGCTCAAAAGGCTCGAAAACGTGTTTTAGAAATTCGCGGCTCATGCCGATACCAGTATCCTTAATCCGGAACTCGTATGAAGCATAGCCCTCCTGTGCTTCGGAGGTCTGGAGAACACGGACGCTGACCATTCCGCCGGGTTTTGTGTATTTCATGGCATTGCTCATAATATTCAGAAGCACCTGATTCAGGCGGAGTTTGTCACAGATAATCGTCTCGTTTTCCACACCCAGAGTATCAATGTAGAATTCCAGTTGCTTTGCTCTCACGTCAGTCTGGACGATAGTCTTCAAATCGTGCATGATCTCCGGAAGACTGGCTTCTTTTTCCTCTATTTTAACCTTGCCGCTCTCGATGCGGCTCATATCCAGAACATCGTTAATCAGGCTCAACAGATGGTTGCCAGAGGTCATGATCTTCCCCAGATAGTCCTGCACCTGCGTTTTGTTATCAATATGGGTTACCGCCAAGGAGGTAAAGCCAATGATGGCATTCATAGGTGTGCGGATATCGTGGGACATATTGTTGAGGAAGGTAGTCTTTGCATTGTTGGCATACTGAGCCTGTGCCAGAGCTTCCTCCAGAACTGCCTTCTGCTCCTGCTCCTTGCGGATCATCTCGTCAATATTGCGGAATCCCGCAAGGATAAAACTGTCCTTCTTAAGATCGCTTTCTCCAACCTTTATATAGGTATATTGGAAATGATGGTTTTCCCCGTCTGCCTGTATACGGTAGCTGCCTGTGTATTCCCCATTTGAGGCTATCTGCTCCCTGACTTTGTCCAGAGAAAGAGCCTGTGTGAGATACTCCTGATCCTCCGGATGGACACGATTCTGGATATACTGGTTCAAAATCGGGGCATAGGGCTGCTCTTCCTTAGAATCCTTTTTCAGTCCTTCTGTTACATAACCTTCCAATTTAATAATTCTGGCGGTGCCACACTCCTCATTGATGGCAAAAACATTCGTATAATCACGGCTTAATGTTTCCACAATGGCAAGCTGCTCCTTCATCGCCCTATTTGATTGTTCTGTGGTGTCCAGAAGCTTCCTGCTCCACCGTCCCTGCAGATAGAGCACCAGAATGACGCAGATAATCAGGGCGGTTGCCAGAACCATGATGAGCATGATCTTCGGATTGGCCTGCATATATTGCAGAAGATTCAAATCCTCAATGGTATAGGAAGTATGTTTTAAAACCAATTGATTCAGCATGTCATCTGACATCTGCTGGATACATTTGTTCAGGATGGTAATCAGCTCATGATCCGCACTGTCACGGACATACATCCGGAAGTCTATGTCCATATCGTTCGCTATGCTGTAGTATAGGGAATTGGTGGTGTCACGGTTCACAAACAACTGTGCCGTATAGGCATATACATAGGCAGCGTCCACCTCATGGTTCAGAACAGCCTGCATCGCAGCCTCTCTGGTGGAATAATTCAAAATTTCAAAATCTCCATAAAGCTTCTGCGAAATCAAAGCACCGCTTTGTGAATCCGATACGGCAATCGTTTTAATGTCTCCAGCGAAATCTTGTCGTGTTACCCTTGCCACGCCTGTTGTCATATAGGCATCCGTATTGAACCCATGGTAAGAGGCTTCCTCCATGATAGCACTGGAGCTGAGCCTGTCAATAACCACATCCACGCTGTTGGTGTCTACCATGGTATTATAGTCCTCTCTGTCCTTCGGTATCACGATTTCATAAGGCAGTCCAGCCATCTCCATAACACAGGCAAAATAATCCGGCAGAATACCCTTTAATTCTCCGTCCTTCACATAGGAATAGGGTTCTCTGTTGCCAAAGGCGGTTATGGTAATCTTTTTTTCTCCGGAGACCACCTCCTGAATGTATGCCTTCTCGCGCTCTGTAAAGGTGAGTGCAGAGGAATAAACCGGACCGTAGTAGCGGTAATACAACACATTTTTCCAGTCACCCTCATTCTGATCCATCTGCTCAATGGCATAGTTGATTTCGTTAAGCAGCTCCGTATCGTCTTTTCGGACAATTGCGTAAAAGTTATCCTCCTGAATAATTTCCAGCGTTTTTTCATTTTTCGCTTTTCTCAAATCGCTGGAAAGGATTGCATCAATCTTGCCATCCTGCAAAGCGGTCACAAGGGCATCGGAATCATTATATTCCTTTGTCTGGTAGGAAAATCCCTTTTCCTCTGCAAATTCCACCAGACTCTGGTTCTGACTGCTTCCTGCCAGCTGTCCCACCGTCATTCCATTATAAGTTTTGTAATCACCGCTGTGTAGCTGTGTATTATCGGACCGGACCGAGAGAATGGTTCTGTTTCTGCCGATAGGGAGAGAAAAGGCGAAACTCTCCTCCCGTTCTGTAGTCCTCCGGGCAGAGGTTACCATGTCTATTTCACCGTTTTCCAGCATAGTAAGCATGTCACTCCAGGAGTTGTCATAGCCCGTGTACTGGAAATTCAGATGGGAATATTCGGAGACCATGTCAAGAAATTCCATACCATAACCAGTCAGTTTTCCTTCCTCATCCTTCATGTGATAACCCTCGAAGTAGAAGATACCGGCTTTAACCGTCCGGTTATTGGACTGCCCATCATCAGCGGCTGCTACTGTTATGAAATTATGAAAGACGAGGATTAAGCATATCATAAATGCAACGAGTCTTTTTATGTATGCTCTGTTTACAGACTGCAACGAGTCCTTTCCCCGATTGCCTCCGACACTTGAAAACATCTTTTTATCTTTTTGAATGTTATGCATAACTATATCTCCTTATCAATTCTAAACTGCTGTTCTTTATAAAGAAACCCAAAGGATTAAAAACTACTCCTTAAGACCATACAAGAAATTTGTTTAAGGAACAAAAAATCAAAATTATTATAGCAGAAATCGTCTGTAGATACAATAAAAAAGGCGGAATTGTTTCTTCAAAATTTATTCCTTTTGCTAGGTAAATGTAGTATAATACAGTCAAAGATAAATACGAATTTGAGCAAAGGAGGAACCAGAATATGGAAATTCAATTTCAGTCACGTTGGTTGGAGAGAGGTATTAGAGATTATTTGGGGATTGAGGGGGAGATTACGAAAGAAGACCTCAGTGTTATCAAATATCTGTTTGTAAGTACGACACATGAATATTTGTTGGGATTTAGCAAAGATGTACCGCCTAGGTTTGACTTTTCAGATGCAGGAGATGAGTGGTGGTGCTGCTGTTTATCAGACACAGGAAAATACCATGATATTGGAGAGTTTATAGATATAGAAGATTGGGGAGACCGTAAAGTTATTTCTATCAAGAGGACACTTCTTGATGAAGAAGAATCTGAGGTTCAGCAATCAGATAATGATGGAACTGTGATGGATGAGAAGGCTGCTAAACAGGCTATGAAGGATTTTGAAAGCAGTATCAAATTTTATAATGCTGAGGACAGTGATTTTGAGGGACTTGAGAGAGATGAAGAAACCTATGATTATGGTATACTTGTTCCAGAGGATTTTGCATATTTGACAAATTTGGAAGTAGTACGGTTGATGTCTTGTGAGACAGAGATTCACAATCTGGCATTTTTGCAGATGTTACCCAAACTCCGGGTTTTGGAAGTCGGAGAGGTGAGATTGGATAGGCTTGATGGTTTGGAAAAACTCAGAGGACTTGAAAAACTTTGTATATGGTCAAATTAAGTGTTTGACCTTTTTAAAATCAATGATGTATGGATTTTAGACAGATAAGCAACAAGAAATTCTGGTTGGGGGGACACAATCATGGAGGAATTATTGGTTTTTGCGTTTTTGTTATATGAAGGAATGGTGACAGAAGACGAGTATAACAAAAGAATTGATGAATTATTCCTTGATAACCTTGAAAATGATGACTTACTGTATTTGGAATGGGAAACGGATATAAAAAAAGCTATAACCTATATAAGGACATATATTGACTATGATGCTCTTGGCTACGAACAGTTTGGTAGAATTTTAATGAGCAAGTTAAAGGTGTGCTATAAAAATTGTTCTGATATAAAGAGTTTTGCTAATCTAATGTATAATTTGTGGGAAAGCCTGCCAGGAAATATTCAAGACAAAGAACCATTCTTTACTTTATGTTATGCTGATGACCCCTTATCATGGGGAGATGAAGAACAGACCGAAAATATTTATGAGTATATGTTGAACTATTATAAGGATTAAATTTATGCAATGAATTCCAATTTATAATGTTATTACATAAAAACAAAATATCAGCTACATTCATAGTGGCACAAGGAACCAGTGAACCGAAAAAATAATATATAATACAAAAGTTGTATAACGAAATTACATAAATAATGATGAAGGGATATAGAAAATGACAAAGAAAAAAAGAAATATAATTATATTATTGCTGTGCAGTATTGTTATAGTTCTTCCTGTGGTTTGGCTGGTATTTTTTTCTTATGATTCTACAGTCTCAGATGGCAGATATTATGTGCAGAATTCAAAGGAATATCCGGATGCTTATATTGAAGTAAAGGATGGAAAGGCACAGTTTTTTCAAGTGGATTTAAATTTTTACTATAAGAATTGGGTTGTAGAGCACTATACTGCCTATGAAAATTTACATAATGGTGAGATGACAGAAGAAGAAAAGAAGGAATTATCTGAAAGTGTAGACTTGAATGCTTTGTTTTGCGAAAAAGAGGCAGAGATTGACAAAAGTGTGTCTGTGGAGGTAGAAAAAGATGTGTATGCCTATTCTTTTGGAAGAATTTCGCCAGTCAACTATATGGCATTTTTATATGATGCAAGGAAAAAAAAGATAACCATAAATCTTGAAGAAGAAGTAGCTTTAGAATTTAAAAAAGGTTAATAGGTGAAGGAGAAAGACATGAAAAAGGTAAAGAGAATAATTATGTTTATGTATGTATAAGTTTGGTGTTTGGTACAACAGGGTGTAGTAAAAAATATTGTTTTCGTTCACAGCTTGTAATAGCAAAATAAATGATACAGCAACATTTTTTTAAAAAGGAGATATTGTATTAACACCAAGGAAAGGAAAATGAATATGGTTAATATCACACATTCAAAGATGAATCGTTTTAATTATAAGGCATGGAAAAAATATTTTATTGCGAACGACAGAAAAAGGCTTCAGATAGATTTTTCCAGAGAAAAGGATCTTACGGAAGTAGAAAAGAAGCTGATTTTTCCGTCGATCCAAGCATTCCAGAAAGGGGAAGCCTCCAACGGTAATTTTCTTATGCGTGTAGTTGAAGATTTTGCTTATAAGAATCATGAGGAAGATTACATAGAAGCTATGCGACAGTTTGTGAAAGAGGAGAACTGGCATTCGGCATATCTGAAAAAATATATGGATTATCATGATGTGCAGTCTAAAGACAGCACTTTTTTGGATAGATGCTTTCGCAGATTGAGACAACTTGGAGGGATAAAGTGTGAAATCACAGTACTGGTAACTGCAGAAATAATTGCACTGACTTACTATGATGCATTATCCCGATGTACAGCATCTCCTGCACTTAAAGAGATCTGTGCACAGATGTTGAATGATGAACTGCCACATATTATGTTCCAGTCTTATACACTTAGTCATATCGAAAATGGGTGGTTTGACCAGGCATTGAGAGTTTTTTTATGATTGCCACGTTGCTGCCAGTATGGATTGCTTTTCATGAGGTATATCTTCATGGGGGATATACTTTATCTCGGTATATAAGAGAAAATATTGGGTATTTGAAACAATCAATATTCTTGACAAGAAAATCTAAAAAATATTTTTTTCGCAGTTGACAATGTAAGGGCAAACCCACTTCCTATAAATTTTACAATGTTTAAGCCCTTTCGCTGAAGGCGAATTATTATGGGCTTAAACGTAACTGTTCATGGTTCTGAACAGTTACTCCAATGGTGGGATTTTGCAAAAAATCAAAATCAGGGATTGACAGGACAGAAGAAATGGCTTATCATTAATAGTAAGAAATGGGTTTTCACCATACATCCTGTTATGGCTTGCTCGTTTCTTTTTTTATTGCAAGAATGTCGTACAGATATTTTCTGCCATTTTCGGCATGATTGATCAGAAGTCGTGCATGGAAAATGTTGTATCTGACGAGTACATTTTCCTCATAGACCGGGAGGGCAAAACGGACATCATACCTATACCAGCCGTATTTGGCATTTTTATTATGTTTTTTCTTTCGGTTTTCCTCATAAGCCGGATTTAAGGCAATCTGTATCAGTTCCGGTATTGCAGTAGCAGCATTTGCTTTAGCTTTTGCATTTGCACCCATAAGGCTTTTTCGGATCTCTGATTCCGTGTATTCTTCAGGCAGTTCACTACCGATAAAAATACGCTCTGCCTTTTCCTCGATTTCGTAATAGTCCCCGACATATCCTTCAAGATATTGCTTTACATCATCCCAGTCAATCTGCCGTTTCCCTTTGAAACGGACATCGTTAATCAGAACCAACCTCTTACCGTCAGCATCGGTTATGATATTTACATTCCTGTTTTCGATCATCTTTGAAGTTCACCTTTTTCTTTTCTTTTGACTTGTAGACATTATATTGATTTCTTGCACCTCTGGCTACAAAATTCATTCCCCTTCCGCTTGTGATAAATGCTTTTTTGCATTGTCTGCACATACGCACATTGTTGTCCTTGTCCGTGAGCATGAAGGAAAAGCACATCTGTACCATGACAAGCAGGGAATGAAAACCACATTTCTAAGTGGCTTGTCGCAAAGAGGCAGCGAGAAATTTACAAATGGATTTCTTGTCTACTTCAATCAATTCTATTCCATCATCCAGTGTAATGCTTTCTATTATAAACAGTTACTCGTTATTGGTCAAGTTGTTTGTTTTCTTTTTCGGGATAATTTAGTCTTTTTTACAGTCTGCACAGCGGAGTGTGCAGAGTTATCTGAACTGTTACCAAATTGGAAATTTAATGTATTATTTTTATTGACAAAGTTATTTAACTAATATATAATACAAGAGTTGCGTAACAAAATTACATAAATAATGAGGAAAGGATATACAAAATGACAAAGAAAAAAAGAAATATAATTATATTATTATTGTGCTGTATAGTTATAGTTCTTCCTGTGGTTTGGATGGTATTTTTTTCTTATGATTCTACGGTCTCTGATGGCAGATATTATGTGCAGAATTCAAAGGAATATCCGGATGCTTATATTGAAG
>CAMWUK010000004.1 GCA_947177415.1 uncultured Clostridiaceae bacterium | reverse complement strand
TTTGAAATTCATCTAAACAAAAAAAATGTATTGGAGTTCAATGTAGAAGGAACAGCTTTGCTTAATTTTAAAAGAGATGTTTATTGTTTGAAATCAGCCAACGAATTATCTGAAGAACAGGTAAATGCAAATGCCAAGGAAGTTTATGAATATCTTGCTGGAAAAAAAAGTAATGGTTTTAATATTTCTGAGGAATATAAATTGGAGGATGCCTTGAAAATTATGGCAATCCGATATGAATTGTTTTTGAACCGTTATCAAAGATATTTGCCAATAACAATCGCTAACAATATAGATGAAAAAACGATAGTTGCAGTAAGGGAGAATAGTGCAGATTTACCAGGAGTAGAGGTTTCTACTGAAACATATCGTAAGTATAATGAAAGCAAATATTTTTCCCATGTGATTGGTTATACTGGTGTGGTAAATGAAGAGGAACTGGTACAACTTGATAAAGATGGAATACGGGAATTATATACAGATGCAGATCAGATTGGTAAGACAGGTATCGAAAAAGAGTATGAGAGTTATCTTCATGGTGCAAGAGGATATGAAAAATTTACAGTCAACCAATCAGGAAGAGTACTTGAGGTTACTGATTCCCAAAAGGCATCTTCCGGGAATGATATTTATCTTACTATTGATTCAAAATTACAGAAAATCTGTTACAATTTGTTAGAAAAAAAGCTTGCCAATATTCTTCTTGGTCACATTCATAACAGTAAAAGTAAGGGAACAAGAGACGAAATTATGATTCCAATTTATGATGTGTATTTTGCATTAATCGATAATAATGTGATTGATATTATGTCATTGAACGATAAGAATGCTTCTAATGAAGAAAAAAAAGTTTACCAAAAGTATGTAAGACGAAGAAAAGAAGCTATTTCAAAACTAAAAAACATTTTGTCTGTGAATAGTAACCAGACAGCAAACTCTCTTTCTGAAGAATATCAAACTTATCAAAGATATATATATTCTTATTTGAAGGATGAAGCAATTCTTCTTGCCAGTGAAATAGATGAAAGTAATGCCAAATTTCGTGCATATAAAGATGATAAAATAAGTTTTAGTGAATTTTTGCAATATGCCATTGCAAAAAGTTGGGTTGATTTGTCAAAGCTTGATATTGGAGATGACTATTATAGTAGTACTGAGATTTATAAAAAGATAATGAGTTATGTATTTAAGAACTTGAAGCAGGATAAAAATTTTGCAAAAAAGGTATACTATTATTTGATTGACCAAGGAATTGTTAGTGGAAGTGAACTTTGTATTATACTGTATGAACAAGGGGTTTTATCATACGATGAAGAGCAGGTAGCAAAACTTTCCAGAGGAGCTGTTTCTGCTTATGAGTTTATCCGCAGCCAGATTAGGAATTTAAAAATTACACCTGCAATGCTTGCATTAGAACCATGTTCGGGGTCAATTATAATAACCGATCCCAAAACAGGTAATGTAAAGGCATGTGTATCTTATCCTGGGTATAATACCAATAAGTATGCCAATAAGATTGATACAGACTATTATTTTAAATTATATGAAGATAAGTCTTATCCAACACTTTACCGGGCAGTGCAGCAACGAACAGCTCCAGGGTCTACTTACAAACCTTTGGCAGCTATCGCTGGATTAACAGAAGGATATATCTCTGTTGGCGAGCGTATACACGATGGAGTTGTTTTTAAAAAAGCACCAAGCGTAGGCGAACCAAAATGCTGGTCCAGTTCAAGCCATGGTAATATAAATGTTTCCCAGGGCATTGAACATTCTTGTAATTATTTCTTTTACGAAATGGGATACCGGATGAGTAATAATGCAACTAATCACAAAAAGGGATTAAAGGTCATGGAAAAGTATGCAAAAATGTTTGGATTTGATACAACTTCCGGTTTATCTGAAGCGGAATATGAACCAATCATTTCAACAACAGATGCCGTACGTTCTACAATTGGACAGGGAAGCAATAGTTATACTCCTTCTCAAATATCCAGATACCTTACTACTTTAGTAAATCAGAAGAATTGTTATGATTTAAATCTTGTGAATAAGGTAAAAGATACGAAGGGGAAGACTGTACTGAAAAATAAAGCAAAGGTACACAACAAGATTAATATTTCTCCAACTACATGGGATGCTGTTTATAAAGGAATGTATGGAGTGGTAAATGGCAGCCATAGTTCCATTGACCAGTTCTTTAAGGATTTGAATGTAAAGGTGGCTGGTAAAACAGGTACAGCACAGGAAAATCTAAAGAAACCAAACCATGCGTTGTTTATATCTTTTGCACCATATAGCAGCCCTGAAATATGTACTACTGTAGTTATACCAAATGGTTATGCTTCTTCTAATGCGGCAGATGTAGCAAGCCGTGTATATAAATATTATTTTGCTAAATCGAAAAAAGAGAAGGCAAAAGTTTTAAAAGAATCTTTTTCTTCACAAGGGAGCAGTTCTAGTAGGCGGACAGATTAATATAGTAACTTTAAATTATTCTATTGAAGATAAGTTTTTTTTTGGTATAATGTATCTTAGGGATTTATGTAATAAGAAAGAATAATTGAAGAATAAGGAAAATGTATGTAACTTATACATTTTCCTAAAACAGATTGAAAAGGGATGTAAATTTATGAGTAACACAGTAATGATAAAGGGAAATAAGTCCGGCATTGTATTAGTGTTAGACAAAGAAGTGAGTTTTTCGGCCTTAAAAAAGGACATTGCTGATAAATTTCAGGAATCTACAAAATTTTTAGGTAATGCAACTATGGCTATCAGTTTTGATGGAAGAGACCTTACAACTGAAGAACAAAAGACTGTCATTCAAATTATTGAGAAAAACTCTGATTTAAAGATTGCCTGTATAGTTGACCATAATAAAAAGCAGGAAGAAATGTTTCAGAAAAGTCTCGAAGAAAGCCTTGCAGAATTGAATACAAATTCCGGACAATTTTATAAAGGCAATTTACGTTCTGGTCAGGTATTGGAAATGGAAACAAGTGTTGTAGTCATTGGAGATATTAATGTTGGTGCCAAGGTGATTTCTAAAGGAAATATTATTGTTATTGGAAATTTAAAAGGCAATGCCTTTGCTGGTGCAGGAGGAAATAAAAATGCATTTGTTCTTGCACTTAACATGGAACCAATACAAATCCGTATTGCTGATTTTATTGCCAGAGCACCAGATAAAGTTAGCAAAGGGTTATTTCATGAAAAAGGTGGTCTTTTTGGAAGAAAAAAGGATAAGAAAAAATTAGAAACACCACAACCACAGGAAATCAAAATAGCCTTTGTAGAAGGGGACAATATTTTTATTGAGCCTCTAAGCAGGGATGTTTTAAAAGAATTAAATATATAGTTTTTGGAGGAAAAAAACATGGGTGAAGTAATTGTAATAACATCTGGAAAGGGTGGAGTTGGAAAAACTACCACAACAGCAAATGTAGGAACCGGATTGGCAAAAATGGGCAAAAAGGTGGTACTTATTGATACCGATATAGGGCTTAGAAATTTAGATGTAGTAATGGGATTGGAAAACCGTATCGTTTACAATCTTGTAGATGTCATTGAGGGAAATTGCCGTATCAAGCAGGCATTAATCAAGGATAAACGTTTTGACAATTTGTATTTACTTCCTTCTGCACAAACTAGAGATAAGACAGCAGTAAGTCCTGACCAAATGAAAAAATTAGCTGATCAGCTAAAAGAAGAATTTGATTACATACTAATGGACTGTCCTGCAGGGATTGAGCAGGGATTTCAAAATGCAATTGCCGGGGCGGATAGTGCATTGGTAGTTACCACGCCTGAAGTTTCTGCAGTTCGTGATGCAGACCGTATTATTGGCTTATTGGAAGCAAATGAAATAAAACAGACACATCTCATTGTAAACCGTTTAAGAAACCAGATGGTAAAAGATAATAACATGATGTCCAGTGATGATGTAGTGGAAATTCTTGGTGTTGATTTAATTGGTGTTGTGCCGGATGATGAACAAATTATTGTATCTACTAATAATGGAGAACCGATTGTTGGTACAGATGCATTAGCAGGACAAGCATATATGAATATTTGCCGGAGATTACTTGGCGAGGAAGTACCTTTACTTGATTTAAATGGAAAACAAGGACTATTGTCCAGACTCGGCAGCATTTTCAAGAAAAATTAGGAGGAGTACCATTATGGGATTTGCAGATTTTTTTAAAAAGAAATCTTCTGGAAGTGTTGCCAAAGACAGACTGAAACTGGTACTGGTTTCAGATCGGGCAAACTGTTCTCCAGAGTTAATGGAACAAATGAAAAATGATATAATTAATGTGCTTTCAAAATATGTTGAGATTGATTTGGATGGATTGGATATTAAAATCCAACAGACAGAAATGGAGGGAGTGGAAGGTTCTGTTCCTGCTTTGTTTGCTAACATCCCAATTCGTGATTTGAAATCTCAAAAGAAATAAGGATGCGTTATTATGTTTAAATTTAAACAATATGATTGGAAAAGGTATAACTTTTCCTTATTGGTTGTAGTAATTATTCTCTGTGTCTGTAGTGCTTATTTTGTAAAATTTGCAATGGGAGAAGAAGATGGTGCCAGCTATTTTAAAAGACAGATTATTGCAATGATTGCCGGAATTTTGCTTGCTATATTTATTTCTATTATAGATTATTCCAGAATATGCGATTTCGTTATTATCTATTATATCTTAGGTACACTTATGGTTGCTGCAACCAGATTATCACCTCTTGGTACAAAAATGGGGACAGATTCCTACCGATGGTTGAAATTACCTGGTGTGAATTTTCAACCGTCAGAGCTATGTAAGATTATTGTAATTCTTACCTTGGCGGTGTTTTTTGTTAAAATGGAGGAAAAAATGGATTCCTGGAAGACATTTTTTCTTGGGTTTCTTTTAACCATGCTTCCAACAGGTTTTATTTTAATCCAATCAGATTTATCTTCTAGTTTGGTTATTATTTTTATCTTTGCGATGATGGTATTTGCGGCTGGTCTTGCTTATAAAATTGTTATTCCAATTCTGGCAGTGGGAATTCCTTCTCTTTTGGGAATTGTATGGTTTTTGGATCAGCCAATTGCCAAAAGCATTATTCCGGAAAAACATTGGTATCAGGTGAATAGAGTGGTTGCCTTTTTACATCCGGATCAATTTACACTCTCTCTCAATTATCAACAACTGAATTCCATCCAATCGATTGCATCAGGAAGATTGACTGGTAAGTTAATTAATTCAGATTCTTCTGTAAGAGATTATTTCTGGGTTGATGTCAGGGAAAGTGACTTTATTTTTACGGTAGTTGGTGAAGAGATGGGATTTATAGGTAGTTGTGCAATTATTGGGTTACTTTGTGCAATCGTATTTCTATGTATCCGTACAGCTAAAAAATGTAATGACCCCCTAGGAAAGATGATTGCAATAGGGATTTCTGCTATGTTTATGTTTCAGATTTTCACAAACATTAGTGTAGCAGCTATGATTTTGCCTAATACTGGATTACCACTTCCATTTCTAAGTAACGGAATTAGTTCTTTATTCAGTGGAATGATTGCTATAGGTATCATTCTTAATATAGGTATGCAATCTAATGGCTCTGGGCATAGTAGTAGTTTCTTTTAGTTACTGTTAGCACTGTAGGTGTGAACAATAGTTTCTTTTAAAAAACTTGACCAAATTTTTTGAGATTTTTTTGCTTTTTTTATTAAATTGTGATATAATTTCTTTGTAAAGAGTATATGATATCTAATAAAGCATTAAGGGAGGTTGCAGTATGAACATAGGTATGATTGCACATGATGCGAAGAAAAAGCTAATGCAGAATTTTTGTATTGCTTATCGTGGCATTCTTTGTAAAAATGAAATTTATGCAACCGGCACAACTGGAAGACTAATTGAGGAAGCTACAAATATGACTGTACACAAATATTTGGCAGGTCATTTGGGTGGAGAACAACAATTGGGAGCTCAGATCGAACACAATCAGATTGATTTGGTGATTTTTTTGCGAGATCCATTAACTCCCAAGTCTCATGAGCCGGATGTGAATAATGTTGTTAAACTTTGTGATGTGCATAATATTCCATTGGCTACTAATGTTGCTACGGCGGAGTTGTTGGTGAAAGCGTTGGATCGTGGAGATTTAGATTGGCGTGATGTGGTGAAGTAAAAAAGAGAACAGACATTATGAAAATGTCTGTTCTCTTTTTTTACTTGCGAATAAATGCCTGTTGACCTATCGGTCTTCGGTCTCTTTGTTCATACACATCAGGTTTTGCAATAAGTGTACCACTTTCGTTATAGATTATTACGGATTCTTCCAAAGTAACTAATGGCATAAATTCCACAAATTCCCACGATAGTATATATAACTCTGGAGAGTAGTGACATATCACCAAAAAGTACCCGGATAAGATCAAAGCTAAAGAATCCAATCAGACCCCAATTTAGTGCACCAATAATTACTAAGATTAAAATCAAATAGTCCAATGCTTTCATTAGATACCTCCTAATAGTTTCATTTTTTCTGCTAATAGTATAAACCAATTCCTTTTTTTTATACACTTGTATGTTCTTGCACGTTGCTCAAATGGGTGGTATACTATATATGTATTTTTTTTGCACGAAAGTTAATCATCCATTTAATTGAGGTTTAGAACTGTTATGAAAAATAAGGAGGAATAGACATTGGGAAGAAGACGCAGTAAAAAAGTAGTCCCTTTTCGCATTCCCTTTCATCTTAATATTGGAGGAATTGCCTTTTTAGTAATATTTGTATATATATGTAGTATTTTTATTATTTACATGAAAAAACCACATATTTCTGTTTACGAAGTTTTAGAAAAAAAGATATCTGATAACAATAGTTGTGTAGGTATGGTTTTCCGGGAAGAAACTATAATGAATACAAATAATAATGGCTATTTAAATTTTTATTATGGTGATGGGACAAAAATTGCCAAAGGTGCAAAAGTTTATACTTTAGATGAAACTGGTGAAATTTATAATATGTTAAAAGAATCTAATATAGATAATTCTTTAAGTAAAGAGGAGCGGGAGATGCTTTGGGATAATATAGCAGATTTTCGTAGCACCTATTCCAAAAACCAATATCAAAGTGTTTCTGATTTTATTTATGATCTTGATAATTCTTTATTGGAACTATCTAATTCCAGTATGGAAAAAAATATGAAAAAAATTTTAGAAAATAATAATGTAGCGAATCTTTATCATAGTGTCAAGACAGATACAAGTGGTATTATATCGTATTCCATAGATGGATATGAAAATACAAAACCAGAAGATGTTACTTCTGAGATGTTTTCCATGAAAAATTATGAAAAGAAGCAGCTTCGTTCTTCTGAAAAGGTGGCAAAGGGAGAGGCAGCATATAAGCTTATAACAGATGAAAATTGGAGTCTTGTATTGAATTTGTCAGAAGATTTGTATAACCGCTTACTTTCTATTGAAAAAGAGAGTAAAAAGACGCCTTATGTGTCCATCACTTTTGTAAAAGAAAATTTATCTGTTACAGTACCTTTTCGGACTTTTACAAAAAAAGATGGCTATTATGCAGAAGTTACTTTAAATAACTATGTTATTCATTTTATTAATGACCGGTTTTTAGATGTAGAGATTAATCTGGCAACAGTGGAAGGGTTAAAGATTCCAAATACAGCTATTGTAGAAAAAGAGTTTTACACAGTTCCTGCCAGTTATTTTACAGAAGGCGGTGATTCAGGAGATACCGGTTTGATACAAGAAACTTATGATAAGAGTGGCGAGGTAACTTTTAAGTTTGTACAAGCCGATACATACTATGTATCAGAAAATGGCACAGCTTATGTAGATAAAGAATTATTTTCTGATGGGGTGTGGATTCGTAATCAGGAAACACAAGATCGTTATCAGATAGCTAAGACAAAAAAATTAAAGGGTGTTTATAATATTAACTATGGTTATTGTTTATTCCGTATGGTTAAGATTTTATATAAAAATGAAGAATATAGCATTGTGCAGAGTGGATTAGAAAATGGTGCTGCTAATTATGATCATATTGTAGTAGATGCCGCTACAGTGACGGAAGATGCCATGATTCATAATTATAAGGGGAAATAAGAAAGGTGATGGAAAAATTGATTCATGAAAATTTAAAAGAAGTAGAAGAAAATATTGTAAAAGCATGTAAAAAGGTAGGCAGAGACCCTAATGAGGTAACTTTGATTGCAGTAAGTAAAACAAAACCTGTGGAAGATATCCGGGAAGCTATGGCTTATGGTATCCGGGATTTTGGAGAAAATAAGGTACAAGAACTTACAAGTAAAATAGAAGTAATTCCAGAAAAGTTAAATTGGCATTTGATTGGACATTTGCAAAGAAATAAGGTAAAATATATTTTAGACAGTGTTTGCTTAATTCACTCAGTAGATTCTATGAGGCTTGCCATGCAGATTGAGGAGGAAGCAAAGAAAAAAGGAATCACTGTTAACATACTCATTGAAGTAAATATTGCTAAGGAAGATAGTAAGTTTGGAGTTGCGAAGGAAGAAGTACGGGGGTTACTTAGAGAAATAGCGAATTTGAAGCACGTATGTGTAAAGGGACTAATGACGATTGCACCTTACGTGGAAAATGCAGAAGAAAATCGGAAATATTTTTCTGAAATGTACAAACTTTTTGTTGACATGAGAAGCGAAAATGCTGATAATATAAGAATGGAAATACTATCGATGGGAATGACCGGAGATTATCAGGTTGCTATTGAAGAAGGGGCAACTATGATCCGTGTTGGAACAGGAATATTTGGTGAAAGAAACTATACAATTTAGAACTTAGGTGTTAAAATATTGTATGACTTACCTAAAATGAAATGAGTAGATAGGAGATTGATATGATGCTTTCAATTAATGGAATTTTAGACTATTTTAAATTAAATGATGATGATGAATATGATGATTATGATGACTATGAGGATGAAGTAAAAGATGAGCCTGTAGTCCGCAGTTCCCGTCGTGTGGAAGCACAGGAAAGAAAAGCAAGCAGAAGAACTTATTCATCTCAGAGAGAGGAAGCGGAAGAAGAACCTAGAAGAGAACGTGTAGCAAAAGCAGAACGCCAATCTAAAGTTGTTCCTATGCGTGCAACAACAAAACCTTTAGAAGTTCATATTGTAAAGCCTTCTTCTTTTGAGGATTCTCAGGAAGTATGTGAAATTTTACTTAGTGGACAGGCTGTAGTAGTGAATTTGGAAGGATTTGACGAAGATGAAGCACAACGTATTATGGACTTCATTTCTGGATGTATCTTTTCCATTAATGGGAAGTTACATAGAATTTCAAAATATATCTTTATCTTTTCACCTGATAATGTAGATATTTCTGGTGATTATTTGGATTTTGTTCCAGAAGATAAGAAGAATGCTTTGACTATAAATAAAGGATTCTAAAATATATGACAGATTCACTTTTGATAACATGCATAGATTGGTATTGCATTTTTTTGGAATGTATTTTGTGGATATATACTGTTGGAATGATTGTATTGCAAAAGGGATGGCTGCGGGAAGTTCTTTGTGATTTGGTGGCTCCTCTATTGTATCCAATACAAAAATTAATGAAGCGTTCTGTTATGCAGTCCAAGGCAGATTTCTCAGCAATTATTTCGATTATGGTTATCTTATTTATTCGTACTTTTATAAGGAAACCATAAAAAATGCTAAATGAGGTGTTTTTATGGCAACACAAAATGATAAAGAAGACATGATATGCAATAAACGTTTGCAGGAATTAGCAAATCATGCATTTTATAAGGGATATTCTACTTATTCTGATTTTTTAAACCTTAATGAACAGTCCCTTTTTTATGGTTTGTTGTCAGAATTACCTTCTGTAGAATATTCTTTTTGGGGAGGAATAGATGCTGCAGAACGAAAAATGTTATGTTTTTCTTGTGAGGAAATTAGAAAAGAAAATTTTCCTTTATCTACAGTACAAATTGCACCAGTTCATGATAAATTTGCAGAAAAATTATCACATCGTGATTATTTAGGTGCTATTTTAAATCTGGGGATTGAACGCAGGAAAATTGGAGATATTTTAATACAAGAAAAAATGGCATATATATTTGTTGAAGAGACTTTGGCAGATTACCTTTGTAATAGTTTGACCAAGGTACGTCATACCAATGTATGCTGCAACATAGTAACAAATAGTTTTTCTTATACTCAACAGTTTCAAGAAATTAATGGAACAGTTTCTTCTGTCCGGTTAGATAGTTTGATAGCTTTGGCTTTCCGGGAATCCAGAAGTAGTATGGTTTCTTTGATTTCAAGTGGAAAAGTTTTTGTAAACGGAAGACAAATTACATCAAATAGCTACATACTAAAAAATGAGGATATTATTTCCGTACGCGGAAAAGGGAAGTTCTTATATAAAGAAGAACATGGAATAACAAAAAAAGGTAAAGTCAAGGTTATTCTTAAAAAGTATGTATAGGAGGAAGGGATTAGAGGATGCTTAAAGCAGAAGATATTTCAGCAGAAAAGATTAAATCTGGTGTTGGTGGATATAAAAAAAGAGAGACAGAGGAATACATTGGTACACTGCGAAGAGAATATGAGGTACTTCTTAAAGAAAATATAGAATTAAAGGATAAATTGGGTGTATTAAGCGAGGGTGTTCAATATTATAAGAACATGGAAAAATCGCTTCAAAAAGCACTTGTACTGGCAGAAAAAACTACCTCAGAGACTATGCAGGCAGCCGAAGTAAAGGCAGTTGCTATGGAAAAGGAAGCACAATCCCGTGCCAATGCAATAACAAAAGAAGCACAAATGCGGGCAGATGCTTATGAAAAAGAAGTAAAAATGCGAGCAGATGCTTATGAAAAAGATAAAAGAATGCAAGCAGATTCTTACGAAAAAGATATAAGAATGCAAGCAGATTCTTATAAAAAAGAAGCAGATGATAAGGCAAAGAATATTATACATGATGCCAAACAAACGGCAGATCAAGAAATTGCATCTGCTAATGGAGAGTTGAGAAGAATTCACTCACAGATTATGACACTTATACAACAATATGAGCAATATAAGTCTCAATATAAACAGCTTGCAACAGCACAAATGCAAGTATTGGAAAGTGAGGCATATAATCTGGATGCTCCTATTTTGAGAGCAATACGTCCTATAGAAGAGGATGTAGTTTCTTTGAAGGAGGATTTGACAGAACCAGAACAGGATACTATAGATAGTAGTCAAGAAATTGTGAAGGCTATAGAGACTCCTATTCAAACGGAAAATCCTGAAGAAGAAAAGAAAATATATGTGGATGCCAGAGGGGAAGTTGTTGAGGTTCATGAATTTCGTGAAGTTACTGGTCCTGGTTCTACAGTTGACCCATGGGATACAGTTTCAGAGGAGGATGCTGTAGATGATTTTGATGATTTTGCACAAGAGTATGAAGGACCATATTCTTTCACGGAAAATAATATGCCAGTTAATGATTTAAATGTTAATGTTCCAGTTAATGATTCGAATGCTAATGTTCCGGTTAATGATTCGAATGTTAATGTTCCGGTTAATGATTTGAATGTTAATATGCCGATTAATGATTTGAATGTTAATATACCAGTTAATAATTCGAATGTTAATATGCCGGTTAATGATTTAGATACTAATATAACTATTAATGATTCGAATATGGAAATGGATCAAGATATTACTTTTGATCCTGTGCAGGAAACTGAAATACCAGTACAAACTAATCTGGTAGAGGATACTATTTCTATTCCGGAATCTGAAGATGCTTTGAAAGATGTCTCACAGACTGTACCAATAGAAGAAGAGAATTCAAATTCTTCTAATATTGCAGAAGAAAATTTACAGGAAGTTGAGGCAACACCAGTTCCTATTGAAAACAAAAAAGTTACACAGCATAATAGTGGTGTTAGTTTAGAAGAAATGAAGCGAATTGAAAGAATGCAGTTAGAGAGATTACGGGAGCAGGAAGAAAAGCAATTGGCAATGTTGAAATCCGATCATTATCATAATTATTCTCATACATCAGCACCTTCTAAAGAACAGGAACAGAAAAAGGAGCAAGACCCTGCAGATATTTTTCGTGCTTTGCATAAGAATGATGACAGCGAACCTACTGTTACTTTACAGGATTTAAAACAGCAACAGGAACTTGAGAATTCTCCTGTAGATCTTCCCAAAGCAACTGTGCAGTCTTTAGAGGAAGAACAACCTAAGAAAGAAACACCACCTCCATTGATGGATGATTTCCTTTCTTTTGAACCTTTAGATATGACAAAAAAAGACACTAAGATTTCCAAAGAAACAATTACTTTTAATAAGCCAGAAAAAGCAAATTCTGCTGAAGATAATTTCTTTCACCAGCTTTCAGAACAATCTGAAAGTGCTTTTCGCATAACACCTAATGTAGAGGAAGAAAATTCTTTGGACTTTGAGATGGTTAATAATCAAAATGTTTATGGTTCAAAACAAGGAGAAACTCCTAAATTTAAGAGCTTCCGGGAATTTGAATCAGAACTATAAATGACAAGGAACGGTTGCAGAAATGGTAATAAATCTATATTTACCATATATGCATCCGTTCTTTTCCTTTATGGTAATGCCTCAAAGAGCGGAATGATCGTTTACTATATTTAAAATAACAAGGGAGGAATCGTTTATGAGTAAGCTAATTCAGGTTAAAGAAAACGGAACACCAATTTATGATATAAGAATTGAACATAATTATAATGCTTTAAAAGAAGTTTTTTCTTCTCTGCATACTTCAAATCATCGGATTTGTATTGTATCAGACACTACAATTAGTCACTTCTATATGGAAGAAGTAGTAGATATTGCAAAGGATTATGCTTCTGTTGTAGAAACCTTTACTTTAAAACCAGGAGAAGAATATAAGAATTTAGAATCAGTATATCAGCTCTATGAATATTTAATTGCATCCAAATTTGACAGAAAGGATTTCCTGATTGCTCTTGGTGGTGGTGTAGTAGGAGATTTGACAGGATATGTAGCAGCCACATATTTGCGAGGAATCTCTTTTATCCAGTTGCCAACTACTTTATTATCTATGGTAGATAGTAGTATTGGAGGAAAAACAGGAGTTGATTTTCAAGCTTACAAAAATATGATTGGTGCATTTAAGCAGCCAAAAGCTGTATATATTAATACAGCAACATTAAAAACCTTAGATGACCGTATATATTTCAGTGGATTTGGCGAAGTAACTAAATATGGTTACATTCAAGATACAGAGTTTAACACATGGATAAAAGAACATATTGAGGGATTGTGCCAGAGAGACTTAGATACCTTGGAATACATGATTTATCGAAGCTGTGACAATAAACGAGTTGTAGTGGAAGAAGATCCGAAAGAGTTAGGTATTCGTGCTACTTTAAACTTTGGGCATACTTTGGGACATGCTATTGAAAAAATGATGCATTTTAAACTTCTTCATGGAGAATGTGTTTCAATTGGAATGGTAGCTGCAGCATATATTTCTTATAAGCATGGATACCTTTCTATGGCAGATATAGAACAAATGAAGGATACCTTAAGCAGACTTCATTTACCTGTTTCTGTACAAAATTTAGATGAACAGGAATTGATTGAAATAACAAAAAATGATAAAAAAATGGAAGCTGGAAAAATCAAATTTATTCTTTTGGAGGAAATCGGAAAGTCCATTATTGATTCTACTGTTACAACAGAAGAAATGTTAGAAGGATTCCGCTACATTGTGAATAAGTAAGATTTACGAATTTATTTTGACATCAGGAATGGAGTTTTTATGAAAAAATGGTTGGCAGGAATTATTTTAATTGTATTAGTTTTTTTTGATCAAATTACAAAATATATAGCAAAGTTATATTTAGAAGGACAGAATGCGTTTTCTGTCTTTCCTAATGTTTTTGAATTTTGTTATCTTGAAGGTGGAAATACTGGAGCCGCTTTTGGATTATTTAGGGGAAATACCTTTCTTTTATCTATTATTTCTATCATCGTCTTTTTTGTAATTGTTGGCTGCTTTTGGTACACATCTAAAAAACCAGGGAATAAATGGTTATCTTTCTGCTTTGTTCTAATGGCTTCTGGAGCTTTTGGAAATTGGATTGACCGGTTCTTCCGGGGATATGTAATTGATTTTCTGTATTTTAAGTTAATAGATTTCCCTATTTTTAATATAGCAGATTGTTATGTGACTATTTCTGCTGTTTTACTAATACTACTTGTGGCATTTTCAAAGGAAGAAGAGGAATAGTATATGGAAAGTTTAGTAGAATTTACAATTTCAAGCCAGAATAGGGGAGATCGGATAGATAAGGTAATTACTTCCCATTGTGAGGAATATAGCCGTTCCTTTGTACAGAAGTTAGTGAAGGATGGCAAGGTTATTGTAAATGGAAAAACAGTAAAATCTAATTACAGAGTAGAAGAGCAGGACAAAGTTTCTTTTGTAATTCCAGAGCCAGTAGGGTTGGATATTTTACCAGAACCAATAGAGTTGGATATATTATATGAAGATGAAGATATTATTGTTATTAATAAAGGAAAAGGTATGGTGGTTCACCCAGCGGCAGGTCACTACAGTGGAACTATTGTAAATGGATTATTATATCATTGTAAAAATCAGCTATCAGGTATCAATGGAATTATGCGTCCTGGAATTGTTCATCGTATTGACAAAAATACAACAGGAGCAATTGTTGCTTGTAAAAATGACAAGGCACATCGTTTTATTGCAGAACAATTAAAAGAACATTCCATTACCCGGAAATATCGTGCCATTGTGTGGAATACCTTCAAAGATTCTAATGGAACCATTGACGCTCCTATTGGGAGACATCCTACAGATAGAAAGAAAATGGCAATTAATGAACGGAATGGAAAACATGCCATTACACATTATCGTGTATTAGATAATTTGGATGGAAAATTTGCTCATATTGAATGCCAGTTGGAAACTGGAAGAACACATCAGATTCGTGTGCATATGGCAAGTATCCATCATCCTTTGTTAGGAGATGATGTGTATGGTTCTGGTAAAAATACCTATAAATTAGAAGGTCAGACTTTACATGCTATGGTTTTGGGATTTATACATCCCACTACAAAGAAATATATAGAATTTGAAGCACCTTTACCAGCTTATTATTTGGAATTATTAGGCAGACTACAAAAGTAGTCTGCTGTATTTTTGCTTCAAAATATAATACTACATCTGTAGAATTTGTGTTATTTGCTTTTCTACTAAAATATACAAGGGTTTGTGGGAGGCATGTTGTTTCCAAGTATTTTAAAATAATAAAAAAAGATAAAAATTTTCAAATTTATTCTATACAAATAGAAAAAAAACTGTTATGATATACCTATTCAACATTTAAATCAAATACTCCGCAGCAAGCTATGGGGCATGACCTAGCTTCTTTTTAGCAAGTTCGCCCCAAGGGGCGGGGTATTTGACCCTCGCAGCAGTCGCCAAATTCGAGCAAGCTCGCACTTGGCTCGTTGCTTCGCGGGAATAAATATGAAAAACTAACAGGCAGGAGAGGAAGAGAGTGAAATGAAAGAAATACGTTTACATGAAGGTGAATTAAATATTATGGAATTGCTTTGGTCCAACAAGAGTTTGGCAGCAAAGGATATGGCAAAGATTATTAAAGAATATGTTGGCTGGGAGAAAAATACTACATATACCGTTATCAAACGATTAATTAATAAAGGAGTAGTGGTTCGTGAAGAACCGGGATTTATTTGCCGGGCTGCCATCTCTAAAAGAGCAATTCAGCAAATTGAAACCTTAAGTTTGATTCAGAAATTATACAATGATTCTTTGGAAACTTTTATTTCTGATTTTTTAAGAGTGCAAGATTTATCTGCTGGAGTAATAGAACAATTAGAGAGAATTATACGAGAGCAAAAAGTGTGATCTAACTGTATTCGTATTCCAGGCTGCCGCCTTACATACTCATACAGTTTAGCCAGCCAAATGGCTATATTTCTTTGCAAACAAGCTTGCACGAAATATAGCCATTTGTCAGGACTTTCATAGTAAGTTTTTATGGTTTTCTAAGGGTAACTGCAGTTGCAGCTTTTCTTCGGCGTTCGTCATCCTGAGCAGCATAATGTTTTTTCGTGGTATTCACATCCTTGTGACCAAGTACATCTGCCACAAGATAAATATCCCCAGTTTCTTTATATAGGGTAGTACCATAGGTACTTCGGAACTTATGAGGGGTAATATGTTTGGTTGTTATATGGGAAGTATATTTATTGACTAAATTTTGTACGGCACGAACGGTTATTCTCTTTCGTTGTGTGGAATAGAAGAGTGCCTCCTCATGTCCTTCCTGAGGTGTGATTTTTGGGCGTTCCTGTTTAATATAATCTTGTAATGCCTCTTGTACCTCTGCACCAAAGTACACAAACATTTCATTTCCGCCTTTTCGCACAACTTTAATGGAGTTATTTTTGAAATCCACATCTCCAATATCTAAGCCAACACATTCTGATACACGAATACCTGTACCTAAAAATAGTGTAAAAATTGCCAAATCACGGACTTTATTTTTTTCATAATAAATTTTTTGCTGTTTGGTCATTCCTTCACCGCCATTTTCAATGTAATCTAACAAAATAGCAACTTCATCCGGATCCAAACGTATGATTTCTTTTTCGTGAAGTTTTGGCATATCCACATATAAGGTTGGATTTTTTGTAATCAACTCCCTTTTTTGCAGGAATCCATAGAAACTTCGCAAGGCAGACATTTTTCTGGCAACTCCACGCTCTGAGTTTGATAATTCCTGTCCATCATGTTCATATACTTTTAAATAACGTTTAAATTCTTCGATATCAGATGCGGTTAATTTATCCATATCCTCCAACTTAAAATCCTTTGGTGTATAGTCCTTATAGTATGGATTGTTTTTTATTAGAAATTCAAAAAATAATAAAATATTTCCTGCATAAGCTACCTGTGTACTTGCTGAGGTACTTTGGTCAATATGATTAAAATAATCTTTAGTAAATACAGGAAGCTTTTGTATAATTTCATTTAACCGTTTTACATAGTCTTTTTTTACTTGTTCATGATATGTTATTCGTTTCATAATAAACCCCTTTCTTATGTTAATTTCCAATGCCATCTATTCGCAAAATGGTTATTTCACGAATAGATATCCTTAACCTTCCCTTCATTTCTTCTAAACTACTACACTATTATACTGTGTAACTTTTGTATTTTCGATAGAAACTGATGTTGACTCATATTCCATTCCCCTTTCACTGAAACAAAAGCAATTGTAACTGTTCAGAACCATGAACAGTTACGTTCTAAGCCCATATAAATTCGCCTTCGGCGAAGGGCTTAGAACAACCAGAATTCACTTTTTCTTACGAAACACGCAGTAAATGCGTGTTTCTACCTGAATAGTTACAAGCAATTATTTTTTAAGCATGTAACATGTTGTATATGCCATTCATTTGCCAATGTTTGAACTTTATTAGGTATGGTGTATTGATATTGGAAACCACAATTTTCCTGAAGCTTTTTAGATGCATCATTTCCTTCAAAATAACCACACCAGATTTGATTTAATTCCAAGCAAGAAAATCCATACTGGATAATTTTTTTTACCGCCTCTGTAGCATATCCCTGATGCCAATAAGGAACTCCAAGCCAGTAAAGAATTTCTCCTTCATCATCAGCTATATTAAAATTACTGGCTTTTCCAACTAAAATTCCTACAGAGCCTATTAACTCATTTGTATTTTTTCGCTCTAATGCAAAGAAACCCCAACAGGAAAAAATATACTCTATCATTTTTTTACTATCATCTATGTTGTGAAGAACTGGCCAACCTGCAGCAGGACCTACTCTTGCATCACTTCCCAATTGTAATAGTGTGTTGGCATCTTCTATTGACCATGGACGTAATAATAGTCGTTCCGTTTCCAGTTCCATATTTCCTCCATTAAATCCATCATTTCTTCTGATTATATATCTTAGCAGAAAATAATTTCCGCCAAGATATATAATCAAAGAGTTAAATCAAGTAACTAAACCTCAATTATTCATAACTTATTAAGCATAAATAATCCAAAGTAAATTAGATTCTTCTTACATAGTATCATTTTACAAAAAAGAAGTTTTACATTCTACAACTGTAGAATTACAATAATTCAATATCTTTTAGTTCTTTTGGAGGAAGTGGCTTGCTAGAATGTGCTACAAATGCATTTACCTCTTTCTTCGCATCCTGAATAGAAATATTGGTACCAGCTCCGGCAATACATCCTCCTGGACAGCCCATACCTTCAATTAGACAGCCATTCTTACGCCCTGCTTTTGCCTGTAATAAAATTTTCTTACAATCATCCAAACCTTCTGCATGTTCGATATTAACTTCTACCTCTGGATAATACTCATGAATACATTTCTCGATTGCATTGGCAACACCGCCAGCAACGGCATATCCTCTTCCAGCCCCAGTTGCATTGTGTATAGATGCTTCTTTTTCGTAGTTATCAAAGTTTATTCCTTTTGCGTCAAAAATAGCTGATAATTCTTCAAAGGTGATTACAAAATCCACATCACTACGTACACTTTTTCTGGAAGCCTCTAATTTTTTCGCTGCACATGGTCCAATAAACACTACCTTACAATCTTTGTGTTGTTTTTTTACGGAACGGGCAGTTGCAACCATTGGTGTTAACGCATTGGACACACTATCAATCATCTCAGGAAAATATTTTTTTGCCAACATTGACCAAGATGGGCAACAAGAAGTGAGAAGAAATGGCAACTCTCCTGTTGTGACTTTCTCCACATAATGATGGGCTTCTTTTACCGCTCCCATATCAGCACCTAATGCTACTTCAAAAACCTCTGCAAATCCAATTTCCTGAAGAGCTGCTTTAATATTTTTTATAGTTGCATTTTTACCAAATTGCCCTACAATGGCTGGTGCAATAATTGCCATAATGCTATTATCATTCTTCATAGCACGGATTAATTGGAATATTTGCGACTTATCTGCAATTGCTCCAAATGGACAGCTAACCATGCACATACCACAAGAAACACATTTGTCTGGGTTAATATGTGCCCTGCCAAGAAAGTCAGATTCAATGGCCTTTACACCACAAGCTTTCGAACAAGGTCTTTCTTTTTTAGAAATGGCATCATAAGGGCAAACGTTTTTACATCTTCCGCATTTTACACATTTTGACTGGTCAATATAAGAATGTCCATTAACCATAGAAATAGCATTTTGAGGACATACTTGCTGACATGGATGTGCAACACAGCCACGACACATATTGCTTACTTCGTATTTGTTATCCTCGCAAGCATCACAAGCAGATGGAATAACTTGCATAAGAGGTGGTTCATAATATTTGCTGTCTATGTTGCTCTCTTCTATGCCATCTGTAATATGTACCGGTTTATCTTCCGGTCGCAGGGACATTCCCATTGCCAAACGTACACGCTCTGATATAACAGCTCTTTCCCTATATATACTTTCACGGTAATTTGGTTCATCTCCATTTACTAGTTTATAGGGGATAGCTTCTATATCATTATTTATATTTTCAGATTCAAAAGCAACCTTTGCAATTTCCGTAAATACTTTATGTCTATATTGTGTAACTGGAGTTTTGATACCTCTCATATCCACCAATCCTTTCTCGAAAAAGTTCCAAAACCTTTAGCGTTCTTTATAGTATAATCTGCAATGGCAATATCCCTCAAAATCAGGATCTGCAATTTGTTCCCGAAACTCTTTGCATATACATTTATTATCTTCTGTCTGCTCTAACCTGCAGGGACAATAACCTTTTCTTTTTTTTAAGCCTTCCTGAATCTTCTTGACCATCTCAGAATCTTCATTGAAACGAACTTTTTTCATTGATATCTCCTTATCATATCTTTTAATTCTTCTTCACTAACCAAACCAATGGATAAATCTTCCGTTTTGCTATGTTTGATAAATGCCAGTGTTGGAATATTACGGATTCCAAATTGCATTGCTAAATCTGGTTCCTCATCTGTATTAACTTTTCCAAACTTTACATTTGTAAATTCTTTACAAAGACCCTCCACAATTGGTGAGAGCATCTGACAAGGACCACACCAGGTTGCCCAAAAATCAAGTATAACAAGGTAATCTTTCTCCAACACTTCCTCTTTAAAATTGTTTTTCGTGATTGTGATTACTTCTCCATTTGATTGAAAAATTTCTTTGCTCATAAATTATTTCCTCCTAATCTTCTTTTTTTCGCAATAAATCTCTAACATCAAGATCCATTCCTAAATCTACATAAATCTGCTGTTTTGGGTGTGGACAACTTTCCATCCGTTCTCCATCTGCGTCTGTAATTGTTTTTACAATAGCTGTTAGGTTTCTTCCATCTGGTTTCATAACCTCGATTGTATCACCTACACAAAATTTATTTCTTTGTTCTAAGCTGTATAAGCCTGCAGAATTTTTCTCTCCTATTAATCCTAAATAAGTATATTCCCGGATATATGTGTTGCTATCATATATTTGTGTTTCATGTGTGGTTGGTCCATAAAAGAAACCAGTAGTAAATTGACGATACGTACATTTTGCTATCTCTTCTTTATAGTATGGGATATTTTTCTCATATAATGCAGGATCTCTGAAATAATCATCAATTGCCTGACGATAGGTTCTGGCAACAGTAGCCACATAAAGTGCAGTCTTCATTCTGCCTTCAATTTTTAAGCTGTCAATTCCTGCCTCTATAATATCCGGAATATGTTCAATCATACATAAATCTTTTGAATTAAAAATATAAGTACCTCTTTCATTTTCTTCAATTGGCAGGTACTCTCCCGGTCTGCTCTCTTCTGTAATATAGTATTTCCAGCGGCAGGGATGGGTACATGCCCCAAGATTTGCATCTCTTCCTGTAAAATAATTACTTAACAGACATCTTCCGGAATAAGAAATACACATGGCACCATGAATAAAAGTTTCAATTTCTAAATCATCAGGAATATTTTCCCGTATTTCTCCAATTTCACGAATAGATAATTCTCTCGCAGAAACTACTCTGGTAGCACCAAGTTTATGCCAAAAATGATAGGTAGCATAATTTACATTATTCGCCTGGGTAGAAATATGAACATCTATTTCAGGACATACTTCCTTGGCAATCATAAAAACACCAGGATCAGAAATAATCAATGCATCTGGCTTTATTTCTTTTAATTCTTGAAAATATGCATGTACAGCATCCAAATCACGGTTATGTGCAGTAATATTCGCAGTAACATAAACCTGTTTTCCATGTTGGTGTGCAAATGCAATTCCCTCTTTCATATCTTCCTTGGAAAAATTTTTTGCTTTCGCACGCAGGCTGAACATTTCACCACCAATGTATACCGCATCTGCCCCATAGGTTATTGCAACCTTCAATACCTCCATATTACTTGCTGGAATTAATAATTCTGGTTTTTCTCTTCTCATGGCTCTATGATTCCTTTCTCATAACTATATATCCTTGCGGATTCTGGTACTTAATGTTACACCGTCACCTATTGGTAAGATAACCGTATCTAATTCTTCATGATGTGTTAATAAATACAAATAATCCCGCATTCTTCTATGAATGGTCCGGTTTCTTTTTTCTATGGCATAACGGGATTCTATGATATCCCCATCCTGTAATACGTTATCCGAAACCAGAAGTCCATCCAGACATAAAAGGTTATAAATATCCTCAAAAAAATTAAGATATTGTCCCTTTGCGGCATCCATAAAAATCATATCATATTCTTTCTTTTGTGTCACTAAATCCTTTAATATATCTGTTGCATCACCAGATAACAATGTAATTTGAGAATTCCTATTAGCAAAAGCAAAGTTCTCTTTTGCCTTTGCAATACGTTGTGGTACTTTTTCAATAGTAGTAATATGTCCATTTTCTGGCATATATTCACACATCAATAAAGCAGAAAAACCGACAGCACACCCAACCTCCAAGATACGCATCGGTTTCTTACTTCTAACAAGGAAACGAAGCAATCCCTGTGTTGATTTCTTTATAATTGGAACCTCATCTTTTAATGCTTCCTTCTCAATTATACTAAGGTTTTCCGGCAAATTAGAATCCAAAGAGTGTATGTATAATCCTATTCTTTCCTGTTCTATCATATGTATATCTCCTATTCTACATTATCACTTTGTGTAAGAACATTTAAAATATCCTCATAATTATCTGAAGCATATAATACATAGGTTCCTGGTACAATTACTCTCTTATCATTTGTTGAGAGTTTTCCACGAATATAAAAACTATACTCATTTTTAATTAACTCTTTATCTGCCAATAGGGAAGCAATTTCTTTTAAGGAAGCATTTTCTGGTATTGTTACTTTTACTTTTTTATCGGAAGAAGGCTCCACACATACATCTCCAAAAATTTGATATGCAAAATCGTATGCTTCCCCGGCATAATCTGTTACAATTGCATAAATAGCAAAATAAAACAAAATACATAATGCAGCTTGAATGGTCAGCTTTGTAAACCAAAGTCCCCAATTTTGATTAGTCTTTTGTGTATTCCGCTTTACAGACGATTTTGTATTTATAGAACTCCTGCTTTGAGAAGAATATGGACTAATTCTAGTTGCTGAAGTTCTTGTTCTTGAGTCTGGTATCGGAGATTTTGACTGTGCCATTGCATTTTTCTGATAATCTGTTTTATTTATACTAGCATTTGCCCGATTTGAAGAATTTGTACTTTTTACATTACTATTTTTCTGATTGGAAGATTTTGTGTGTCTCACATTTTTTTTGGAACGATTAGAAGCTTTTGACTTTTTCTTTTTCTTTTTCATTGTATGGACACCTCCTTCCTATTTATTAATAAGCGAAAAACTTTGTTTGAGTCTAAGATTACAAACTTACAAAAAATCTACATTTATATTGGCATGTTTATCTATTTCCTCATGAATTTTTCGCAACATTCTAATAAAACGCTGCTCTGCATTCAGAAATTCTTTTACTTCTGTACGGTTAAGAATATCCGCATATTCCTGGTACAAATTTGCACTACTGTTAATGGCATCCACCTGTGGATTCATTTGAATTTCAAAATTTCTTCGGCGAAATTCATTTAAACGGTTATATACATCTTCTTTCATAATTGTTTTTTGAAGAAGATGGTATTGTGCAAATTCACTACTTGTTTCAATTGCCTCAATTAAGGCATCTGTTTGCTGCATAACATTCATAACGGTTCCTCCCCATACATTTCTTCTGTCATGTAATTACTAGAATAAAATCCCTATACTTCCATAATAATTGGTAGTATCATAGGATTACGTTTTGTTTTTTTCCATAAATACTCACTAAGAGTATCTTTTATTTCCATTTTAATTTTTCCCCAATCTGTTACATTGGAGTTTAAGCATCGTTCCAGTGCATCATTTACTACATAACGGCATTCATCCATAAGATTTTCAGATTCTCTTACATAAACAAATCCTCTGGATACAATATCTGGTCCAGAAAGTACCTGATTACTATATTTTTCTAAGGTAACAACAATAATAATCAATCCATTCTCTGATAAGTGCTGGCGGTCACGAAGAACGATGTTTCCAACATCTCCAACTCCTAAACCATCTACCAATATTCCTTGTGCAGGAACCTTATCTATAACTTTGGCTGAACTTTCTGTTAATTCCAAAACATCACCAGAAGAAAGAAGTTTAACATTTTCCTTTGGAATTCCCATAGTTTGTGCCAATTCACTATGTGCGATAAGATGGCTATACTCTCCATGTACGGGAATGGCAAATTTAGGTTTTGTAAGAGCATAAATCAATTTAATTTCTTCCTGACATGCATGTCCAGACACATGTGTATTTTGGAAAATAACCTTGGCACCCTTCATAGAAAGTTCATTGATTACTTTTGATACGGACTTCTCATTTCCCGGAATCGGTGTAGAACTAAAAATAACAACATCTCCCGGTTGAATGGTAATCTTGCGGTGAATAGATGCAGCCATTCTTGAAAGAGCTGCCATTGCCTCCCCTTGACTGCCTGTAGTAATTAATACTAATTGTTCATTTGTATAATTTTTCATTTCTTCAATATCAATCAGAACACCATCTGGCACATTTAAGTAACCTAACTCTTTTGCTGTTCCAATAATATTTACCATACTTCTTCCTTCTACTACTACTTTTCGTTTATACTTTGTAGCAGAATTAATAATCTGCTGTACACGGTCTACATTAGAAGCAAAAGTGGCAACAATAATACGGCTTTCTGTATTATCTGCAAAAATATTATCAAAAGTCTTTCCAACTGTTTTTTCTGACATGGTAAATCCCGGACGCATGGCATTGGTACTATCTGCCATAAGTGCCAGAACACCTTTTTTCCCAATCTCTGCAAATCGCTGTAAATCAATTGGTTCACCAAATACCGGAGAATAATCCACCTTAAAATCCCCTGTATGCACAACAATTCCTACAGGTGTATAAATAGCTAATGCGGTTGCATCTGCAATACTGTGATTGGTTCGGATAAATTCTATACGAAAACAGCCAAGATTGATAGACTGTCCATATTTTATAATTTTTCGCTTTGTTGTCTTCATAAGATTATGTTCTTTTAATTTATTTTCAATAATACCTATTGTCAGCTTTGTAGCATAAATTGGTACATTAATTTCTTTTAAAACATAAGGAAGACTACCAATATGATCTTCATGACCATGTGTAATGATAAATCCTTTTACTTTATCCCGGTTTTCTTTTAAATAAGTTACATCTGGGATAACCAAATCAATTCCAAGCATTTCATCTTCAGGAAAGGATAATCCGCAATCCACAACGATAATGCTATCTTCGTATTCAAAAGCAGTAATATTCATACCAATCTGCTCAAGACCACCTAGCGGAATAATTTTCACGCCTGATTCTATTCTTCTTTTTTCTTTCAAAAAACTGCACCTCCATAAATTATGTACAGTCTCAATTGCAAATATGTTTTTCCTAAAATTAAACTTTTCTCTGTTCTTCTCACTTAAAGAATGCACAACCACAGTCATCAGGTTATGCTTTCATAAAACGATACACATATCAAATACCACTCTTCTACATATCTTAACTATCCTATCTATATCGTTAAAAATATGTACACACTTAAAAAAGCACAAAAATAGCGTTATGTTATGAATCATAAACTAACAGCCTTATTTTGCTGTTCCCGTGCATTAATCAAAAATATTTTATCTCGTATATTCATTCCTTCTGATATTTATTCTTTCATCTATTGCATAATTCCCTACACAACATTTTACAAAAAATACTACTTCTATTGACAAAACAATCCTTTTATAATATTTTTGCATTTATTGCATAAAGATTACATATTTACAAATTCAACCATACAATGTCCATATTTTTTTATGCTAGCTGTTCCATACCTAAAACAGTTACATGCCATCATCTTTTGTAACTCTTTATTGTGAAATAATTGCATAAACAATTATTATTGTATACAAACTTGCTTATCCTTCTTACTCAAAGGAAATATCATCTACCAATTCTAAAAAAACTTTAGAAATAGCCTGTAATTCTTGTTCATCCTCTACAGGAATATATACTATTTCGTTCTCATCCAGTTTATCTTCTCTTAGGATTAACGCTTCATCCTCATTCTCTTCCGCAGAAACTACCAAAAGATAATTCACTCCATTAATTTTTGTTTCTTCCAATACCTCAAATAAAGCTTCTGATCCATCATCCAAATCAAATGTAATTGTTGTATTCTTCATGTCTTTTTCCTTATCTTTCTATATCATAACTAATGTATAGAATCTAAATATGTTTGTAAGATAAAAACTGCTGCAACTTTATCAACAACTTTTGCCCGTTTCTCTCTTCGCATATTCCCTTCTATCATGGCATTGTGTGCAGAAACCGTGGATAATCGTTCGTCAAAAAGTACCACTGGCAATCCGGTTCTTCTTTCCAATGTTTTTGCAAAATCTTCCGATTTCATCGCACGTTCTCCGATGGTATTATTCATATTTTTAGGATAACCTACAACGATCTTTTCAACATCATATTCTTCAACCAGTTGTTCAATTCTGGCATAGGTTTGTCTCAATTTATTCTCATCTTTTCGTCTGATTACTTCAATACCTTGTGCAGTCAATAACAATGCATCACTAATTGCTACACCTACTGTAACCGAACCATAATCCAATCCCATTATCCTCATTCTTAAAATACCCTTTATATGTGTGTTTTATTACTGATTCTCAAAATTCCGGTTAATATAATCTGCAAGTATTTCTTCAATAATTTCGTCTCTTTCTACCTTCATTACAAGACTTCTGGCACCTTTATGGCTGGTAATATAAGTAGGATCACCGGACATAACATATCCAACAATCTGATTCACTGGATTATATCCCTTTTCCGTAAGAGCATGATATACTTCTGCAATAATATCTTTGACTTGTACCTCTTGTGCCTTTTGTGCTTTAAAAAATTGTGTATGACTTAATTCATTCATAAATGTTACCTCTCTTTTCCTTTACTCTTCTAACAAAATACTATCCCTTTTTATTAGAATGTTTTTTAATTTCCGCACACAAATCACTTAATTATATCATAATATAAATACATTAAAATATCAACCTATTTTTCCAAGTAAAAGATGTTCCCGTAACTTACCGATTACAAACACCTCCATAATTTCATTTAAATACCCCTTCATGCAATCTTCATAAGGAACTGCAATTTTTATGTATCTTTCATTATGCCCTACCATATATGGATTCCCTTCAAATTCCACAATTTCTTCAAAAAGAACTTTTTCTTTTTGATTATAAAAAGAACTTTCGTATTGTTTTTGAAGTGCTTCATCTAATTCCAATAAAAGATTACTTCGTTGTGTTTTTATTTGTTCTGGAACTTGCTCTGACATATCTGCAGCTTTTGTGCCTTTTCTTGGAGAAAATTTAAAAATATGCATCTGTGAAAATGCAACTTCTTCCAGAAAAGCTTGCGTTTTCTGGAATTCTTCTGGTGTCTCTCCCGGAAAACCCACAATAACATCTGTAGTCAAAGCTGGATTATCAAAATATTTTCTGAGTATATGACAACCCTCTTCATATTCCTTTGTGGTATAATGCCGGTTCATGCGTTTTAAAGTAGTATCACAGCCACTTTGCAGAGAAAGATGAAAATGCGGACATATTTTATCAAAAGATGACAGCTTTTTTGCAAATTCTTCTGTAATAATACGGGGTTCTAAGGAACCCAAGCGTATCCTTTTGATAGCATCTATCTCATGAAGTTTTTCGATTACTTCCAGCAAAGGCTCTCCCTTTAAACTGACAAAATTCTTTCCAGCCACATCAGCACCATAAGAAGACAAATGTATTCCGGTTAAAACAATCTCTTTATAATTTTTTTCTACTAATCCTCTGACTTCTGTTAAAATATCTTCTATACTCCGGCTGCGAATACGCCCTCTTGTATACGGAATTATGCAATAACTGCAAAATTGGTTACATCCATCCTGGATTTTTATAAATGCTCTTGTTCGTTCTCCAGCATCTTTTATATGTAAAGGATCGTATTCTGTTGTAACAGAAATATCTTCCATAATTTCTTCATGACCATTTCTATCCTTTAAATAAGATTCTATAGATTCTACAATTGTAGACTTTAGGTTGTTTCCTATTACTACATCAATAGAATGGTCTTTTTTTATCTCCTCAGCAGCTGCTTGTACATAACATCCTACTGCTACTACAATTCCATTTGGGTTATTTTTTTTTGCACGATGTAAAATCTGTCTGGACTTACGATCTGCCATATTGGTTACGGAGCAAGTATTTACCACATAAATATCTGCTACATCAGAAAATGCAACAATATCATATCCTGCTTCTAAAAACAATCGTTTCATGGCTTCCGTTTCATAAGTATTTACTTTACAGCCTAATGTATAAAAAGCAATTTTGTTTTTTGTATGATACAATAGTACACCAACTTTCTTTTTTTGTTTCCTTCCAATTATTTCATTTTTTTATTGACTTTTTTATCTGTAAACAGTAGTATATTAGTATAGGCATTAAATGAAATAGTTTATATTTTATTAAAACGTCTTGGCTCCATATTGGAGTAAGGGACTGCCTATTACGGTAGTAAAAAATAATTATATGGGAGGAACTATTATGAAAACAGTAAAAATTTCTTTAAATTCAATTGACAAGGTAAAATCTTTTGTAAACGATATTACAAAGTTTGATTCTGACTTTGATTTAGTATCTGGAAGATATGTCATTGATGCTAAGTCAATTATGGGTATTTTCAGTTTGGATTTATCAAATACCATTGATTTGAACATCCATAGCGAAACTGAAATAGATGCTATTCTTGAAACATTAAAGCCATATATTGTTGGATAATTTAAAGAACAAATAAAGTTACATAATGGATGTCCAAATAGTGGAATACTCCCCTATTGGACATCTTTTTCCTTTATAGGAAAGTTCGTCCTATAAAGAAAAAACGCTCCGCTTAGGATGTGCACAGATGCGTAAGGAATATTGTTGCAAAAAACATGCAACACGCATCTGGCACGCAAAGTGTGCAATCCCCTCATGAATGAGGGGTTAGAGGGAGTTGATGTGGGCTTGCCCACTTTGTTCTTATGCAATCTCAATAATTTCTACAGTATCTAATGCTTTTTGAAACATTTCCCCAATCTTTTCTTCCAAATGTGTTTCTGATTTACAAATGGATTTTAAGGTAGGTTTTGTTACGGGATGTTTAGCTACAAATGTAGTACAGCAATCTTCATAAGGCTGGATGGATATTTCATAAGTACCAATCTTCTCTGCAATATCTACAATATCCTGTTTGTCAAAAGCAATAACTGGTCTATAAATTGGCATAGAACATGCTTCTTCGATAACTGCCATACTTTGCATTGTCTGGCTAGCCACTTGACCAATACTTTCTCCTGTAACTAAACCAAGACAACCATCCTTTTCTCCTAATGCTTCCGCTAATTTTACCATATAACGTTTCATAATAATCGTTAACTGATCGTGAGGGCATTGATCGTAAATATACATTTGTATTTCTGTAAAATTAATTACATGAAGTTTAATTGGGCCAGTATATTTTGATACTTTTTTTGCTAAGTCTATTACTTTTTGTTTTGCACGTTCACTGGTATATGGTGGTGCATGGAAATATACAGCTTCTACTTCTACTCCCCGTTTTGCAACCATATAACTGGAAACCGGACTATCAATTCCACCAGATAAGAGTACCATGGCTTTTCCAGCAGTTCCTACAGGAAGTCCACCTAATCCGGGAATAATAACCGAATAAATATATGCTTTGGAACGAATCTCTACATTCACAACAACCTCAGGATTGTGTACATCTACAGTAAGCTCCGGAAACTGCTCCAACAAATAAGCTCCCATTTCTATACAAATTTCCGGGGAAGTATATGGATAATTCTTATCTGCCCGTTTGGCAGCTACTTTAAAAGTAAAATTCTTATCTTCATAAGTTTCTTCCATATACTTTGCAACTTCCTTAACCAACGTTTCCCATGTAGTGTCTTCTATGATTTTTACTGGACAAATAGCTACAATTCCAAATACGCATTTTAATGCTTCTGTTACATCTTCATAATCATAATCTGATAAAGCCTCTACATAAAGGCGGCCCTGTTCTTTTGTAACTTGAAAGGATCCATCTACCTTTTGTAATGCACACTTTATCTGACTTACTAATGCATTTTCAAAAATATAACGATTCTTTCCCTTAATGCCGATCTCTGCATATTTAATCAAAAATGCTTTATATTTCATCATCGTTAAAACCTCTTTCTTATATGTTGTAACAGTTCAGCCGGGGGCTGACCTGTTACGGAACCCTGCAAGCTTCGCATGTAAATTGCCTAATTCCAATCTTGTTTTAGTCTTTTTTACGGTCTGCACAGCGGAGTGTGCAGACCTACCTGAACTGTTACTATATGTTTCATAGTTATGTTTCTTTTTATTTTCTAACATATCGTCGTAACATTGGAAGTAATTCTTCCATAGCAACGATTGCATAATCTAATTCTTCTTTTGTTGTGAATATAGAAAAACTAAAACGGATTGTGGATTCCACCATTTGTTTTTCCAATCCAATTGCCTGCAAGGTTCCACTAAGTGCTGGATGATTAGAAGAACAAGCAGAGCCTGACGATACATAAACACCTTTATCCTCTAAAGCATGGAGTAACACTTCACTTCCTATACCTTTTGCACAAACGCTCACTACATGAGGTGCTGTGTCTTTCAGTTCCATATCTTCCATTCCATTGATAAATACATCTTCTAATAAAGTTATTTTATCAATAAAATACTGCTTCAACTCATAAAGTTTTTCCCGTTTTTCTTCTTGATTTTCATAAATCAATTTTACTGCCATTCCCAATCCGGCAATACCAGGTACATTTTCTGTTCCAGAACGCATACCCCTTTGCTGACCTCCACCATAAATATAAGGGTTAATTTTTAATTTATCCTTTATATATAAAAAACCAATTCCTTTTGGTCCATGAATTTTATGACCACTGACAGAAAGTAAATCAATTCCCATTCTTTTCGGATAAATAGGATATTTGCCATAAGCTTGTATGGCATCTACATGAAATATAAGGTCTTTCTTCTTTTCTTTAATTTTTTTCGCAATAGAGGCAATATCTTCTACTGCCCCAATTTCATTATTCACATACATAATGGATACTAATATAGTTTCCTCACAAATAGCATCTAATAATTCATCCATATTTACATGACCATTTTTATCCACAGAAATATAACTTACACGAAATCCACAATCTTCTAAAAATAACATTGGATTGTGAATGGAGGCATGTTCTATGTTAGTAGTAATCAGATGCATACCTTTTCTTTTATTAGCAAATGCTGTTCCAATCAATGCCTGATTATTAGATTCTGTTCCTCCGGAAGTAAATACAATTTCTTTTTCTTCTACTTTCAAACTTTTGGCAATAATTTCTTTGGCGTTTTTAATATATTTTTCAGCATCTACACCTAGTTGATGCATGGATGAAGGATTTCCATAATCCGTTTCCATAGTCTGCATCATAATTTCACGCACTTCTGGAAATGGTATGGTAGTTGCTGCATTATCTAAATATGCCTTCATGATGTTCCTCCTACTTTAGTAACAGTTCAGCCAAGGACTGAACTGTTACCTGCTTTATTCATTGTCTGTTTCTATTTGAAACATAAGAATAGACAAAATGGTAAGTCCTGCTGTCTCTGTTCGTAAAATTCGTTTTCCTAAAGAAAATGTAGAAAATCCGGCTTCTATTGCTTTTTGAATTTCTGCATCATCAAAACCGCCTTCAGGCCCTATGAATACTCCAATGGATTTTTTCTTACATGCTGTCTCAATCAGTTTCTTTGATTCTGCCATACCTTCTGCCTGTTCATAAGGTACTATAGCACATTCCAACTCTTTAGCCTTTTGCAAAGCATCCTCAAAAGACATTACTCCTTTTACCTTAGGAATTATGCCTCTGCCGGATTGTTTTGCTGCAGAGGTGGCAATTGTCTGCCAACGTTCCAGTTTTTTTTGTTCCTTTTTCTTATCTTCGATTTTGGTCACACAGCGTTTCATAGAAACTGGAATTACCTCATGTACACCAAGCTCTACAGCTTTTTGGATAATCAACTCCATCTTATCCTTTTTAGGGAGTCCTTGAAACAAATAAATATTAGTATGCAATTCTGTTTCTGTATCATTCATCTCTAAAATATTGGTAATCACTTTATCCTTTGAAAATTCTGCAATACTACAATAGTAATCAGTTCCTTGTCCGTCACAAATAACAATTTTTTCTCCTTTTTGCATACGAAGAACATTTTTTATATGGTTCACGTCACTTCCTGTTATTGTTATCGTATGCTCATCTATCTGTCCATTTTCTACATAAAACCAATGCATTTTCGTCCTCATTTCTACAATCATAATACATATAGTCAATATCCAATCATCTGTGTTTAGTGATATTATGCAATTTTTGCCACGAAGGATACCCAGTCTCCCATTTCAATGGTCTCTATAATCGTAAAACCATTGGCAAGCAATGCCTCTTTTACTTCTTCTCTTTTCATATTAATAATTCCAGAGGAAATAAATACACCATCTTCTTTCATGTGTTGTTGAATCATACCTGATAATGGAATAATCACATCTGCCAAAATATTTGCCACTACAATATCATATTTTTTCATTCCGACTTCTTTCTGTAGGTTCTTATCTTCTATAATATTTCCCGCAAATACAGAAAACTGTTCTTTTTTAATCTGGTTTACTTCTATATTTTCTAAAGTAGCAGTCAGAGCATTTGGATCAATATCTGTTCCAAGTGCATGTTTTGCACCTAATTTTAAACCAATAATAGACAATATACCACTACCACAACCTACGTCTAACAATTCTGTGGTTGGTGTAATATATTTACGCAATCCTTGAATACATAGCTTTGTTGTTTCATGAGAACCTGTTCCGAAAGCAGTTCCAGGGTCAATTTCAATTATGATATCATTTTCACTGGTCGCTTCAAGTTCTTCCCAAGTTGGTTTAATTACAATGTCATCTGCCACACGAAAAGGTTTAAAGAATTCTTTCCAGTTATTTATCCAGTCTTTATCATCCGTATCTCCAAGTTGTATGGTTCCTTCACCAATATTGGTAAATATTGCAATTTCTTCCAGACCATCCTGTATTTTTTGTATCAAGTCTTCCACATCAAATGAACCTGGTTCAAAATATGAGCTTACAACTGCTGTCCCATCATCTTCTGGAAGCTCTGGTAATATATCAATATACATAGCTTTCTTATCTTCTTCACTTAAAGGAATATTATCTTCTATCTGAATTCCTTCTAATCCAAGTTCATCAAATAAATTACTTATTAAGTCCACAGCTTCTGTAGTTGTTTTTAAAGATATCTTTGTGTATTTCATATATTAATTTCCTCCTTGCAAACACATTACACTAGTGTGGGTATATACATATTATTGGTAACATACACTAGTGTGCTGTCCCATTCATTTTCAGTTAAATAACGCAGAATGAATTTTCAGTCTGCAAGGTGGCTGAACGAGGCGATGCGGTGGCATCGTTGAGTGAAGACAACGTGGCAGATGGAAATTCAGACAAGTTATTTGGCGAAATGTGAATGGGACAGTACACTAGGCACCTTTGCACAATTACTTTCTATTTTATACTGAATTTCTTTATGTTGCAAGTAAATCCATGAAAAAACCTCAAATTTCGTGTAACAGGTCAGCCATGCCATTCATATTTTGCCAGAATATACAACATGACTAAAAGTATTATAAATTGGCTGGCAAAATATTCATGTATGGCGTTAAGCATATAAAAGTATATGTGCAAGCTGCCCTCTGTGAGCAAGCTCCCTCGTGCAACTTGCACATATACTTTTGCATGGCTGAACTGTTACCAAATCCCTGCTAAACGTAATAAACAGAGCTTATAGATTACTATAAGCTCTGTTTCAAAGAAATTTAGATGTGACTCCTGCGGTTATTTTAATTATCTAAAAATTCATTAAGACCATCTTTTAGCTTTTCTTTAAATCCTTTTTTTTTGGGTTTTTCATTTTTCTCAGGAGTATAATTTTCCTCTGCACCATTTAAAGCCAAATCAAATTTACGAAGCAATTCTTTTTGCTCATTATTTAACTTTGTAGGAACCTGCACTACTAAAGTAACATAGTGATCCCCACGAACCTGTTTGTTTCTTAAAGTAGGAATACCTTTACTACGTAAACGGACTTTTGTATTGGTTTGTGTTCCTGGTTTTACGGTGTAAATTACATCTCCATCGATTGTTTTGATACGAACATCTCCACCTAAGACAGCTCTTGCATAGCTGATCTGTTCTGTTGAATAAATATCATAATCTTCTCTCTGGAAACTTGCATGTCTGCTTACGATAACTTCTACCAGCAAATCACCTCTTGGTCCGCCGTTTTCTCCCGGTTCACCTTTATCACGGATTCTGACGCATTGTCCATCATCAATACCTGCAGGTATGGAAACCTGGATCTTTTTCTTTTTGGTAATATATCCACTGCCATAACAATCCGGACATTTTTCCTTAACAATCTTGCCTTTACCACGACATTCCGGACATGTGGTAACATTTCGGATTACACCAAATAAAGATTGTTGGGTAACCACAGTCTGTCCCTTACCCCCACATTTTGGACAAGTCTCAGGACTGGTTCCAGGCTTTGCTCCTGTCCCATGACAAGTTTCACATTCTTCTTTTAAATTCAACTCAATTTCTTTTTCTACACCAAAACATGCTTCCTCAAAGGTAATGCGGACAGCGGTTCTTAAGTTGGCACCTTTAGATGGTCCATTATAGGAACTGCGGCTTCTTCCACCACCAAAGAAATCTCCGAAGATATCTCCAAAAATATCGCCCATATCCATTCCGGAAAAATCAAATCCGCCAGCTCCACCACCTGCTCCACCTTCAAAAGCAGCATGACCAAACTGATCATATTTACTTCGTTTCTCAGAGTCACTAAGTACAGCATAAGCCTCGGAAGCTTCTTTAAACTTCTTTTCTGCTTCTGCGTCACCCGGATTGGTGTCCGGATGATATTTTTTTGCCAATACACGATAGGCCTTTTTTATTTCACTATCAGAAGCACCTTTGGACACACCAAGTACTTCATAATAATCTCTTTTATCTGCCATGATTTTTCCTCATTTCTATGAATTGATAGAATTATAACTGTTCAGAACCATGAACAATTATACATAATCGGAAACTACAGCTTGAGTATCATCAAGCTGTAGTTCCAAATCTTTATCATAACTTATTGGTATTTGTTCAGGTACTGAACAGATATATTTATTGTTACTATTTTACACTTCTCTGTAGTCTCCGTCAACTACATCATCATTCATTCCAGAATCATTTGCAGCTCCGCCCATATCCATATTGCTCATATCAGGACCTGCTCCACCTTGATCTGCCTGCATATTTTCATACATCTTTGTAAATAATGCCTGTGCTCCAGTCATTAATTTTTCTTTTGCTGCCTTAATATCTTCAATTTCACCATCAGACATAACTTCTGGGTTGGTTTTCTCTAATAATTCTTTCAAATGATTCAAGTCAGCTTCTACAGCAGCTTTCTCATTTGCATCAATCTTATCACCAACTTCGTTCAAAGCCTTTTCTGTCTGGAATACCATAGAATCTGCTTCGTTACGGGCATCAATACCTTCTTTACGTTTCTTATCCTGAGCTTCATACTCTGCAGCTTCCTTAACTGCTTTTTCGATATCTGCATCAGACATGTTAGATCCTGCTGTAATTGTAATGTGCTGTTCTCTTCCAGTTCCCATATCCTTAGCAGATACATTTACAATACCATTTGCATCAATATCAAAGGTAACTTCAATCTGAGGAACACCTCTTCTTGCTGGTGGAATACCATCCAAGCGGAACTGTCCAAGAGATTTATTATCTTTTGCAAACTGTCTTTCACCCTGTACAACATTGATATCAACAGCGGTCTGGTTATCTGCTGCAGTTGAGAAAATCTGGCTCTTTTTCGTAGGAATTGTAGTATTTCTCTCAATTAATTTTGTTGCTACACCACCCATAGTCTCAATAGAAAGGGAAAGTGGAGTTACATCAAGTAATAAGATATCTCCTGCACCAGAATCTCCTGCTAACTTACCACCCTGGATAGAAGCACCTAATGCTACACATTCATCTGGGTTCAAAGACTTGGAAGCATCTTTACCTGTTAACTGTTTTACCTTATCCTGTACAGCAGGGATACGGGTAGATCCACCTACTAATAATACCTGACCTAATTCAGATGCAGTAATTCCAGCATCTTTTAAAGCGTTCTGTACAGGTGTTGCAGTTCTTTCTACTAAATCATTAGTCAACTCATCAAATTTTGCTCTGGTAAGATTCATATCAAAGTGTTTTGGACCTTCTGCAGTTGCAGTGATAAATGGAAGGTTGATATTTGTAGTAGTTGCAGAAGATAATTCTTTTTTCGCTTTTTCTGCTGCTTCTTTTAATCTCTGTAATGCCATCTTATCGGTAGATAAATCTACACCTTCTTTTGATTTGAAATCTTCAATCATATATCTGGTAATCTTTTCGTCAAAGTCATCTCCACCTAAACGGTTATCTCCGGATGTAGATAATACTTCGATAACACCATCACCAATTTCGATAATAGATACGTCGAATGTACCACCACCTAAATCATATACCATGATTTTTTGTTCATGTTCGTTATCAAGTCCATAAGCTAAAGCTGCTGCAGTAGGCTCATTGATAATACGTTTTACATCAAGACCAGCAATTTTACCAGCATCTTTTGTTGCCTGTCTCTGTGCATCATTAAAGTAAGCAGGCACTGTGATAACTGCTTCTGTTACAGATTCTCCCAAATAGCTTTCTGCATCTGCTTTTAATTTCTGAAGTGTCATGGCAGAAATCTCTTGAGGGGTATATTTCTTATCATCAATACTAACTTTGTAATCAGTACCCATATGTCTCTTAATAGAAGAAATGGTCTTATCTGCATTTGTTACAGCCTGACGTTTTGCAGGTTCTCCAACTAATCTTTCTCCGTTCTTTGTGAAAGCTACAATAGATGGAGTTGTTCTTGCACCTTCTGTATTTGCGATAACAACCGGTTTACCACCTTCCATAACAGCTACACATGAATTTGTAGTTCCTAAGTCAATACCAATAATCTTACTCATAATATATTCCTCCTAAACTTAATATCTTACCTAGATTTATATAAACATATTCTATCTGTACCTAATCTAAGCCACAGATTATGTTCAAGCAAAACTTAATTTGTTATTGTTCTTACATACTTTGCAGCAAGTGCAAAGTACTACCTGTAAACAGTAACCTTAATTTACAACTTTAACCATACTATGTCTTACTACAGTATCTTTATACATATATCCCTTCTGAAATTCATCAGAAATAATATTTTCACCATAATTATCATCTTCACCATGCATAACTGCATTATGAAAATCAGGATTAAATTCCTGTCCTACTGCTTCAATGGCAGTTACACCAGCTTCTTCAAGAGCAGTTATGAACTGTTTGTAAATCTGTTCTATTCCCTGTACAAAAGAACTTTCTTTCTCTTCTTCTGTAACAGTGCCAAGCCCTCTCTCAAAATTATCAATAACCGGCAAAATCTTTTCAATAATATTTTTTGCTCCAATTTCAAACATCTGTGATTTTTCTTTTTCAGAGCGTTTACGGAAATTATCAAATTCTGCCATATTACGAATCAGGCGGTCATTCAATTCTTCAATTTGTAAATCTTTCTTATCCTTTTCACCTTCTTCAGTTGCAGCTTCCACAGCTTCGGTATCCTGTTCTTCTGTTTCTTCTATTACAGTATCCTCCGTTGTTTCTTCACTCTGCTCTACTTCCTGCTCTTTCTTTTCTTTCATCTTTGCCACGTATAGACCACCTTTCCATTAACTCTTTTTTTTGAATATTTCATCAAGCTGTATCATCAAATTTTGTAATGTGCTGACTACCTTTTCATAATCCATTCTCTTTGGACCAACAATACCTATCTTACCGTAAACCCCTTCTTCAATCTCATAAGTTGCAGTAACTAAGGCACAATCTTTCATAGATTCCACTGGTGTTTCATCTCCAATATACACTTGGATTCCCCGCTGTTCTTCCTCTTGAAACTTATCTCCAATTAACTGGGTAAGCTGTTTCTTCTCTTCAAAGGTATATAATAATTCAGTTGCCTTTTCCCGGTCACTAAGCTCTGGATATTTTAAAATATTCGTTGCACCACTTGTGTAAATTTCAACATTATCTACTTCTGATACCTCTTTGGCAATTGCATCCAGAATTTCATTTAACAAAGAAGCATATTGTCCTGCCTGTTCTTTCATTTTCGTAATAATCTGCATGTTTATCTCAGTCATATCAAGACCTTGCAAAAATGTATTCAAAATAATATTTAACTTTAGAACAATTTCTTTATCAACCAAATCCTCTACCATAATTAAACGGTTTCTAATAATATTGCCTTCCATAACAATAACTGCCAAAATCTGGTTTACATCCACATCTGTAAGCTGGACAAACTTTATCTTTTTGTATTTATAATGTGGTTTCGATACCATACTGGTATAATTCGTATTCGTTGCCAACAGCTTTGCCACATACTGAAGTAATATTTCAATCTTATCGGACTTATCTTCTAAATCCTTCTTCATATCCACAATTTCTTGTACCTGTTCTTTCATAAGACCATCTACATAGAAGCGGTATCCTTTATCAGAAGGAATTCTTCCTGCCGAAGTATGGGGCTGTACAATGTATCCAAGTTCTTCCAGATCAGCCATTTCATTACGGATGGTAGCAGAACTCAAATTCAAATCGCTGTATTTAGAAATGGTACGAGAACCAACCGGCTCACCAGTTTCCAGATAATTACAAATAATGGCCTGTAAAATCTTTACCTGACGTTCGCTTAAATCCAAGTACTCACCTCCATTTTTTTGTTAGCACTCATTTAATTAGAGTGCTAATATCTTCATAACTTAAATTACCACTATAACATTTATTTGTCAAGTGTTTTTTTCTTTTTTTTAATTTCCAAACCATGACATTTTAAGTTTATTTCCATCTGTTTGCAGCACAATCGCTCCATAATCAATGGTGCAAAATGTTTTTGTACCAATTTCCTCTAAACGTTCTAATGCTTCCTTATGAGGATGTCCATACCTATTGTTTTCACCCGCAGATATTATGGCATATTTAGGCAAAACCTGTTCAAGAAATTTTTCTGAACTGGTGTATTTTGAACCATGATGTGCTACTTTTAAAACTTCACATTCTGGTAACCCGCTCTCTGTAATTGCGTCTTCTCCTTCATCAGAAACATCTCCTGTAAACAACATATCCATATTTCCATATTGCATCCATAAAACGGTAGAATAATTATTTCTATCATTTGTTATAAATTCGGGATAAGGGTGTAAACAGGTAAATTTTAAGTCTCCATCCATTAGTTTATCCCCTTTTTTTAAATAAATAACCGGTATATTTTTATCTGCTGCAAGCTGTACCATATTCTGATAAGCTTCATCTTTTAGGGAAGTATCCGGCAGTACCAGATGATTTATTTTTATATTTCCTGTTGTATCACAGCCCTCCATTAACTCGGTTAAACCAGAAATATGATCTTGATCCAGATGTGTAACGCATGCATAGTCAATACTGGAAATTCCTTTTGATTTTAAACAAGGGGATATACGATATTTTCCTAACTGTTTTACTGATGTACTGCCTCCATCAATAAAAAAAATTTTGCCAGTTGAATTTTCAATTAAAATTCCGTCCCCTTGCCCCACATCCAACATAGTGACTGTCAAGCAAGAGGGATTTGGCATATAGAACACACTTAACATACTAAGACAAAAAATTATTACCCATTTTTTTTGAAAATAAGAATAGCAAATTAAAAAAATGAACAATCCCCCATAATATAACATACAAGTAAATTTATCTGGTCTTCCTAAGGTAATAATACTGCAAGGTAATTGTAAAAAAATATTACAAAGCTGTTCATACAGCCTTAAAATCCCATGAATACTCCCTCCAAGAAATATTCCAAAAGAAATAGAAAAACTTCCGATACAGCCAGCTATAATACCCATTCCAAGGAGCAAGGATAAAAAAGGCAAAATACATAGGTTTAAAAAGATACTATATATAGGTAAATCAAAATAGAAATAAAGAATAACCGGTATGGTTACAAGATTGATGCTAAAACTAAGAAGAAATCCATCCAGCAATTTTAATATAACTTGCCGTGCAGCTTTTTTTCTTGCTGTCTCTCTTTTCTCTTCCACATCCTTCTTATGAAAAAACAAAAGATCTAATTGTAAAACACTTGTTTTTTTCTGTAATTTCTTTCTCTCTCTTTCATCAGGAAGGAAAATATCCCGAAAAACAGGATATACCACAGCTATAGCAAATACAGCCCCATAAGAAAGCAAAAAGCCACTATTTGCAATTTGTAACGGCATTTGCAGTAAAGTAATACTTCCACTGATACACATCGCGGTAATCAAATCATAGGTTCTTCCTAACAACTTTGCAAATAAAGAAATTGCAAGCATTAATACCGCCCGGTTCGTTGATATCCCCGCGTCCGTCATTTTTGCATATAAGATCAAAGCCAGAATTGCCAAAGGGATCACTGTTTCGTTGGGAAGATATAATTTTTTTAAAATTTTATAAAGAAACATTCCAATCATAGTAATATGAAGTCCCGAAATCGCAAGTATATGTGCAATTCCGTTCTTTTGGTATAGTTCCTTTGTATCTATATCAATTGCAGATTTCTCGCCTAATACCATGGCACATATTATCCCTGCGTCTTCACCTAAAATATCTTGATATACTTTGGAAAATTTCTCCCGTATTTTCCGAAAATTCTCCCCTAAAAAATCATATTTTTTATGGATTATCTGCAGGCTTTCCCCAAAAATTTTATAGTCTATGTTATTGCTTTTATAATAAAGATATTCATTGAATTGTCCCGGATTGGTACCCTCCTGAAATTTTTGAAGGGTTCCTGTCAGGCAGATTTTATTACCGATTTTCAGATTATTGGTATCTGTATAATAAAGAAGAATTTTATTTATATCTGTAGAATTTATTTGTTTATTGTCTATGGTAAGGATTGTAACATCCTTTAAATAGATAGCTGTTGTTTTTTCTTTTGGAATAATTTGCGTAACCGTTCCTTCTAATTTACTGTGTGCTTCTATATCAAATAACTTGTCTATGCCTAAAGGTACAGGATGGTAAAATTGATATAGGGCATAAATTACAACCATCAGAAACAAAATTACAAATGGTCTTTTTGTCATATTTCACCTGCTTTCATTAAATATAAGTGTACTGTCTCATTCTCAAAATATACATGAGACAGTACACCAAACTTTTGTATAGATAAAGGATTCGTTTTGAATTATAGTAGAAAAGTATGTAACTATTAATGATTCTGAACAGTTACAAAACTCCCATGCCTCGCACAATTAGGCATCACCATAAATATATTCCGCATGGGAGTTTCGTAAACGATGATGCACACAAGTGCAAAAGCAGCACTTGGCACTTATACGAACCTTGCAGCAGAGTGCAAGATTCTACCTGAAGATAGTGAATATATAGAAAGGTATCTTAATTAACTTTCATTTTTTCTTACATGATTAAGAGGAATTCGTACAGTAAATGTAGTTCCTTCCTTTTCTTTACTATAAACTTTAATAGCTCCCCGATGCATTAATATTGCATTCCGGGTAATCGACAATCCCAGCCCGGTACCGCCGGTTTCTCTGGAACGTGCCTTATCCACACGGTAAAAACGTTCAAATACATTTTCCTGCTCATCCTCAGGAATACCAACTCCGGAATCGGAAACTTTTACATAAAAAAACTTATGGTCTGCATTCAATGAAACCCGGACCCATCCATCATCAAAATTATATTTCACAGCATTTTCTATCAAATTATTTACAGCAAGGGAAAGCTTCACTTCGTCCACCTCTGCAAGTACCGGACGATAACTTTCAAAAACCAATTCAATATTACGCTCTGCTGCAATTGGCTTAATCCGCCTTAAAATCTGCTCCAGCAATTCATTAATATTGATTGTTTCGATATTTAATTCGCCGGATGTTTTGTCTAATTTAACAAGAGAAAGCAGATCTGTAATAATCTTATTTTCCCTTTCAATTTCATCGGTGATGTCTGTCAAAAACTCTCTATATAACTCTGCTGGAGCGTCTTCCTGCTGAAGCAGGGAATCTGCCAATACTTTAATGGAGGTAATTGGTGTTTTTAATTCATGGGACACATTAGAAACAAATTCTTGTCTGGAACTTTCTAAAGTTTCCAATTTGGTGGTCATGTGATTGATGCTATCCACCACATCCTCCACTTCTGCATAACTTTTGATGGAAACTTTTTCCCCTAAAAAGCCTTCTGTAATTCTTTCAATGTATTGGATTAACTCTTTTAGTGGTTTTACTACAAAACCGGAATAAAATAAAGTTACTACAAAAACCAAAGCCCACAAAATACAAGAAATCGTAATTAAATTTTCTCTTATTTTGTGGTAATTTGAAAAGATTTCTTTGGTATCTGCAATCACATAAATAAAACCTGTCTCTTCTATGGAACATTCCTCTTTATATAATGGTATTACTACCTTTAGTACCTTATTTCCTTTTAAAGTAACACTTTCTTTTTTATCATAAGATTGCAAAAGAAGTTCTACATCTTCTTCTGATAATACATCTTTTATGGTACCTTTGATTTTGTTGGTAATTGCATTTGAGGACTTGCTATTTGCAGAATCATACAGAACACTTGTGCCTCTGTTAAGAAGAATCCGTTCCTTGTATAAACTTTGCATTAATGTAATACAATTGCTAATTTCCCATGGACTTTCTACTCTGGTATCAGCAGAAAAATAATCCTCTCTTTCTAAAATTTCCACCAGAGAGGTACATTGTTTTTGAATACTTTCCAGTTCGCTATTTATCATGTTTTCACGATAAGAAAATAAAGCAACCCAATTAATTAGTATAGTCGGAATAATACCAATCAATAAGAGTACAACTAGAAGCTGTACCCGTAGTGTACGGAGAAAACGAAATTTTGCACTAACCCTGGAAAAAATATCCTACACCCCACTTTGTATGTATATATTTGGGTTCACTTGGGTTTGCTTCAATTTTTTCGCGTAATCTCCGTATATGCACATCTACTGTACGGACATCACCTGGATAATCGTATCCCCATACTGTATTCAATAAGGTTTCACGACTATACACTTTATTTGGGTTAAATAAGAGCAATTCTAATAAATCAAACTCCTTTGCAGTAAGATTTACTTCTATTTCATTAATATACACTCTGCGGCTGTCGCAATCTACTTTTAATTCCTCATAAACTGCAACTTTGGTAGTTTCCGGTTCTTCCATTTTAGCATTTTTACTTCTTCGCATGATTGCTTTAATTCTTGCTTTTACTTCTAATATATTAAAAGGTTTTGTAATATAATCATCTGCACCATATTCCAAACCTAAAATCTTGTCCATATCATCTCCCTTTGCAGTTAGCATGATAATAGGCACATTGGAAAAATCACGAATCTGCTGGCAAACCTCAAAACCAGTTAATTTGGGTAACATTACATCTAACAATACGACATCAAATTCATTGTTTTGTACCAGTTCTAATGCTTCTTCTCCATCGTATGCACAGGTTACCTCCATTCCATCCTGTTCCAAGCTAAAACGGATACCCTTTACAATTAATTTTTCATCATCTACCACTAAAACTTTTTTCAAAACATTCACCTCATCTAATTTTTATCATAACATGATGTAGTCTGCAATTTTACTATACACTCCATCTTTAATTCCTTGTATTTTTTTCAAATCTTCTAAAGTTTGAAAACCACCATTTTCTTCCCTGAACTTAATAATGCTATTGGCTTTTGATTCTCCAATTCCTGGTAATGTCATAAGTTCTTCACAAGTAGCATGGTTAATACTTACTTTTTGCGTATTTTGTGAAGCTGGCATTTCTTCCATATTCTGCACATTTTTTTCTGTATTCTCTTTCACAGGAACCACAACCTGTTCTCCATCTGATAAAACCTGTGCCTGATTTAGAAATGTCTGGTTAGCAGTCTTTTTAAAACCTCCTGCTGCCTTAATGGCATCACAAATTCTAGAACCTTCTTTGAGTTCATATACTCCAGCTTTTTTTATAGCACCACATATATGAACAAAAATACTTTTCTTTTTTTCTTTGCCAGCCTCTGTTTTTTTTGGTGTATTTTCTATAGTAGAATTCTGGGACTCCTGTGCATCCTCACTGGCAATGAGCACCTCCTCTGCACCCTCTTCCTGTTGGTTTTGGTTTAAATAAAAAAACAAACCAGCCACACAGACAAATACACCTATTGTTATAACTTTTATTATATTTTGTATCTTCATAGTTTGCACCTCATTTATGGTACACCCTCTATACTATGAACCAATTTATATTTTACCTACTTTTTGTCATAATTACAACACTTTTTTTAATAAAAATTTAATTATTTGGTAACAGTTCAGCCATGCAAAAGTATATGTGCAAATTGCACGAGGGAGCTTGCTCACAGAGGGCAGATTACACACAGTGTTTAATAATTGTTAAATGCAAAAAAAAGCGTTCATTGATTTTTTCAACAAACGCTTTCCCAACCCTCCTTAGAACAGCCTATACTTCTTCATTTATCTTGCTTGATACCAAAGAGGAAAGTGTATTAGAATATGCCCCACCACTTGTGTAAGTGGCTGTCGCCCTGTTCGCAGCACTTGATATACCTGCTGCCTTCTGCGATATTTTGCTTGCAAAGGAATTATATCCTGTAAAAATTATTTTCAGGGAGCTTATATCTGCTTTCTTCAAAGCATCCTCGTTTAACTCAAGTTTATTTTCCTTGTTTATGGTAATCCCAATTTTCGAAAGCATATTGCTGTTCTTATCTGTCAAATTCGTCATCCATACCGCATTGTGAAGTACATTTTTGGTGTTTAATTCTCCTGCCATGCCAACTACGTCATTGTAATCTTTGATAAAGGATTTGACCGCCTTTGTGATTGTATCCCAGTCATAATCCTCTGTCTCTGTTTCCTCTCCAGTGGTGTCATCTTTTTTCTTAATCTTTTTCTTCTCCCAAAGAGAATCGTTGTCTAAGGCATCTGCTGATTTTTTCAAGGAATCCGCACCCGATCTCATCAATGTTAATTTCTGTGAAGTATCCCCTCTGCCAGACAATTTCTCAGCATCCTGCATTGCATAATATGCTTTCAGCAGTTTTTTGTAGCTGCCATTTTTGATAGCCCCATAGTCTGCCAGCAGATTAGAATTCCCAACTGATGCCGTTTCAGAAGTGCCGCCCAATAATGCAGTAAAATCTATATTGCTGTTGTATTTACTTGCATAATCGCTGAAACTGTTAATCTCTGACATGATTTCCACCTCCTTACAAACGAACATCTACATGTGCATAGGCAGCAAGCTGTGCAGACCCCTCTGCCTCATCCGCTTTGGTATTTTCTATTGTCTGTCCATTGTTATCTGCTTTGTCCATCTTGCCATCTTTACTATCGCTCTTTGTATCCACTTCATCTTCTTTGCTGTCCCGTTCAGCTTTTGCAGCTTCTTTTACTGCCTGATTTGTGCTTGCAAATGTATCCATCTGTGCAGCACTGGCATTTATAGCTTTCTGCTCTACTTCTGCAAGTTCCGCTTCTTTTGCTTCCGTATTTCTGCCTGCATCCTGTTTTATTTCTGCCTTTAACACGCCTGCTCTGCCTTCCATTCTTGTAGCTACACTTCCTTGTACCTGTGCCTGCTTCATAGAAGAATCTGCCAAAATCATTGCCTGCATGCCCGCCTGTGACAAACCGGTTCCTTTGTCACCTTCCTTTGTCCTTCCTTCACTCTGTTTTCCACCAAGCATATCATCCATGGATGCACCTTTAGACTGCTGTTCTTTCCTTTTCTCAATCTGGTGCTGTCTTAATTGCTGGTTCAAATTAGTAATCTCTTGCTGGATTTCTTGTCTTTTTTTCATTTTTTCTTCTGGTGTCATTTCCTCATCGGAAGAAAGTTCCTGTAGCTGTTTCTGTGCATTTGCTATCTTGTTCTGAATATTTCTGCTGACAGCATCTGTCTGCATATTCATGCCAGAACATCCTGCCTGCATATTATTTGTTCCTGCTATACTACCAATCATCATAATATGCATCTCCTTTCTTGTTTATTTGTTGTTTTAGGTAATTGCGAAACTCTTGTTAACTTAAATTATTTTGTGCAGATTTACATATCATAAGCAAGGTGCTTTCGAGACCGTCGGTACTTAGGTGCTGTCTTTTAGCACCTAGCAAAAACGCTTCGCATGCATACAGTAAAGCAGCTAATCAACCTTCGCCTTTTGGCTCGGTTTCTTAGGCTTTACTAGCATATGTACCGTTACGGTTGAGAGCAGTGAAAACGTGCCTTGTGTTGATATGTGAATATTGCACAAAAACTCTATGAGTAAATTGAGTTTCGCAAATCCCTATTATTTGTTGTTCTATCTGAGTAACGTTTTGGCTTAACTGTCCTCATTTTTTGTTTCGGAATCTTTTCTTTCAAACTAAACAGATATGATGTAGAACAACCTTTTTCTGCTGTGAACATATTTGTAACAGTTCAGGTAGGTCTGCACACTCCGCTGTGCAGACCGTAAAAAGACTAAAACAGGATTAGAATTGGGCAATTTACATGCGAAGCTTGCAGGGTTCCCATCCCTTGGCTGACCTGTTATACATATTTTGTTATTCTTGTAACCATATTTTTGCACACTGTAAGACATCCTCATATTTCCATCATCAACATAATGCTAAGGCAGAACTCCTTACCATTTAAGTCAATGGCGATATCTCCAGAATATTTTTCTGCCATCCTGCGGATGTTGAATAACCCATACCCATGACCGTCCATGTTCCCTTTTGATGTAATTGGCAGCCCACTTTCTACATCCCATTTAAGATTTCCTTCAAAGCTGTTTTTTATCTCTATCATATAGGCATTATTTCTGCGGTAAGACAAAATAGATATATAAGGCGTTTCGCTTTTTCCAGCATTTTCCATCGCATTTTGCAAAGCATTATGCAAAATTACACTCATATCAAAGGCATTCACATTAGAATCTGTAGGATAATGATAATCTATATGGAAACGGATTTTTCTTTTCCCGGCTTCACTTTGCATTTCCTGCAAAATAACATCAGTTACAGGGTTTCCGCTGTTTACCTTATCTGTTACTTTGGCAAGCATGGCTTTTAATTCTGTGCTGTAGGCTTTTGCCTCTTCTACTTTATTTCCAGCATAAAGCCTTTCCAAAGTAATAACATGATTGGTCATGTCATGCTTCATACTGCGGATGCTCTGATATAGGTTTTCTACCTGTTCAATATGCTGTCTGATGCTGTCCATCTGCGTGGCAAGCAATTCATTTTGCAACTTTTCTTTCTGCCCTGCCTTAATACTTTGATACAGTACAATAACCACTACAATTGTAATAATGGCTGCTGCATAATAAAGCAACGACATAATATCATACATATCAGAATTTTTTCCCATTTTGACTATGTAAAAGTTACGGTAATACCATATAATTTCATAACCCACTACTCCTAAAAACGATGGAACAGCCAACATAAGCAGCTCTTTTTTTGACATCCTGGCATACTTGTAAGCATAATTTTTTTTAATACACCATATACCAATAGCTGTAAACAAAAACTCCAAGCCCAGATAAAGCAGACTTACCCCGACATATAGGGCAAATGACATATTTGGATGAATTATCATGTAACCCATATTTGTACCATAATTGTATAGATTATCATATAGAATTTCTGCTATTGCTGATTTAAACCAACGCAAAGAGAAAAATGTCACCACAATAAAGGCTTTTTGTTCATAATTTCTCTGATCTATCCGGCACATCACAACAAAAGCTGCAAAAACGCCTATACTATATGCTATAAAACTATCAAGATGCAGAGGTATCATATAAAGCATTAGCATGGTTAAAGGATATATCACTCCAACACAAAATATGCCTTTTTTATTTTTCATAAACGGTTTTGCAAGCCGGTATAGACAATATCCTTCCATAAAGCATTGTGCAATTAGTATCACATACGGTATAATTGTCCAATATATTTCATCATGTACCATTTTCTCTTCCCTTTCTCTGATTGTACCTTAAATAGCATTTCACAAACTCTTTGTAATTCTGCTTTGCCATAAGTGCTTGTCCCTTTTTTAGATAGATAGTTGTAGCATCATATTTTCTGATAAAATTGAAATTCACCAGATATGCCCTGTGAGGACGGTAAAATTCATCTCCAACCTTTTTCTCTAATTCTTTCATTTTTCCGTAATATTCTATATCTGAATCCATGGTATGGATAATCACTTTCCTGTCAAATACTTCCGCATATACAATATCTTCTATATTGACAATAATATGTTTCCCTCTTTTGGATATCATCAAATTAGGCACTTCTTTTTTTATTTTTGCAGCTTTCAGCTTCTTTCTGTCCTCAAACTGTCTTATAGCATTTTGTAATACTTCTGTAAATTTCTCATCATTAAAGGGTTTTACCAGATAATGGAATGCCCATACATCAAATGCCTGAAATACAAAATCGTCCAAAGCTGTCACAAAAATAATGATGATTTCTTTATTATTTTTGCGTAATTCCTTAGCTGTTTCCATACCATTTTTTTCTGGCATCTGAATATCAAGGAGCAAAATATCCGGCTGCTGGTCTGATAAAAGCAATTCATTTCCTGATTGATATAACGACAAGGCTGCCTTTGGATACCATTTTCTATTCTTTTCTGCAAGCATATCCCGGATTTCTTTTTCATCATCACATACTGCTATCTGCATTTTTCCACTTCCTTTACATTTTTGGGTGTTTTGTAACTGTTCAGAACCATGAATAGTTACCACATTTTTTATTAATGTATCGGAATTTTATTTAAGTAACGATAACAAAATGCTGTGAAACGGATACTTTTTGCTGTGAAATGTCAAATATATAAATTCCACCATTAATTTTTCCATTTAAATAGAACAATACCTGCTAAAAACAAAGCTACACCAAATACTTTTTTCCACTCAAAGTTTGATTTCTCCATACCAAACAATCCAAATAATTCTATTAAATATGCCACAATAAGCTGTGCACATACAATAAACATTTCTGCTCTAGCCGTTCCAAGTGTATTGATACTGTTTACCACGGTAATTGTAATAAAGGCTCCAATTGCCCCACCAAGTAAAATATATTTAGGTGTCACATGAAAGATATCTCCTACTGAGCTTTCCCTTCCTGTAAAAAACCAAGCTGTAATACAAACTAAAAATGCGGTAAGCTGCACAAAAGCCGCTGCCATCCATATACTAGTCTGTTTTGTTACACCACTGTTAAACACACCTTGTATGCTCATTAAAGCACCAGATAATAAAGCAATAAGAATTCCCCACATGTTTCATCTATCCTTTCCTATAAAGTAACCTCCATGTTGCCTTCGACAGTTCCACCATATATGAAAGTTGATTGCTACGTGCTACGCACTCCCACAATCACTAACTGTATTTGTCAGGACTTTCATACATAAAAAAGAAAGAGCATTTATGCTCTTTCTTTATTTTTTCCTTTTTTCTGTTTTCTATGCAAAACATTTATATCTGTTCCGTACTTAAACAGTTAAAAACATTTCTCAATTAGAGTAATCATCTCATCCACATGGGATTTTGTAATGGTAAGTGGAGGAACAAAACGAATAATATTAGTACCAGCATTAACTAAAATTAATCCATTATCCAAGCCTTTCTGAATAATTGTTCCCACTGGTATGCTGCACTCTAATCCCTGCATCAATCCTTTACCACGTCTATCTATAATAAAATCATATTTATCTTTTAAGGCATCTAATTTTTCTTCTAAATATGCAGACACTTCCTTTACATTTTCCAAAATCTTTTGTTCCTCAAATAAATCAAAGACCTTACTAACTGCAGCAAGTACGAAAGGATTTCCGCCATAAGTGGTTCCATGGTCTCCAGGAACAAAAGCTTTTGCTACTTCCTTGGTTGCTCCAAATGCCCCAACTGGAACACCACATCCAAGAGCCTTTGCACAAGTCATAATATCTGGTTTTATACCATAATTTTCATAGGCAAACATAGTACCAGTACGTCCCATACCACATTGAATTTCATCACAAATCAATAAAATATCATGCTCATCACATAACTTTCTTATTCCATGGATAAATTCCTCTGTAGCTGGATAAATTCCACCTTCCCCCTGTACCGTTTCCATTATAATGGCACAAGTCTTGTCTGTAATCTTAGAACGTACACTTTCTAAATTATTATATTCTGCAAATACCACTCCTCCAATTAATGGCTTGAAGGCTTCCTGATAGTGGGTATTTCCAGTAACGGAAAGTGATCCAAGACTTCTTCCATGAAAAGAATGATTCATGGAAATAATTTCATGATCCGTATGTCCATCCCGGAGAAATGCATATTTTCTAGCAAGTTTAATTGCTCCCTCAATTGCTTCTGTTCCACTGTTTGTAAAGAAAACCCGATCCATCTGGCTTGCTTGGGTAAGCTTTTCCGCTGCATCTCCTAAAATGGATGAGTAAAATAAATTAGAAGTATGCATAAGTTTATCTATCTGATCTTTTAGGGCGTCATTGTATGCTTTATTGTTATATCCCAAAGCATATACTGCAATTCCTGCCATAAAATCCAGATATCTTTTTCCATTTACATCATATAGATATACGCCATCACCTTTTTCCAATACAATCTGATAACGGTTATAGGTATGGATTAAATTTTGTTCCGCTTTTTCAATATATTCCTGATCTGTCATGGTTATTTCCTCCTAACGTTGCACTTCATGTTCATAAAGCTTGTTTTCATCATCAATAATAGCTGTACCAATACCTTTCTGGGTAAAGAATTCCAGTAACAGACAATGTTCTCTTCTGCCATCTAAGATATGCACACGATTTACTCCATTATTTACCGCATCAATACAATTACGGATTTTTGGCAGCATTCCACCACTGATTTCTCCCTTTTGAATCATTTCATCTGCTCTATCTAATGTTAGAACAGAAATTAGGGTACTCTTATCATCTGGATTTTTACAAACCCCTTCAATATCTGTGAGAAATGCCAGTTTTTCTGCTTTAATCGCTGTTGCTACAGCACAAGCTGCATCATCTGCATTGATATTGTAACTTTCGTAATCATCTCCAAGACCAATTGGTGCAATAACGGGAATAAAATCATTGTCTAACAAAGTATCAATTAATCCTTCATTTACTTCATTTACATCTCCCACAAAACCGATATCCTGTCCATTTACGGTTTTCTTATTTACTTTCAGGGTTCCGCCATCTTTTCCGCTAATTCCTACTGCTTTTACACCAAGTTTCTCAATACGTTGTACTAAACCTTTATTTACACGGTTCAATACCATTTCAGCAATTTCCATAGTTTCCGTATCTGTTACACGGAGACCTTCAATAAATTTTGTCTCCTTGCCAACCATGTTAAGCCATTTACTGATTTCTTTTCCTCCACCATGCACAATAATTGGTTTCATACCAACCAGCTTCAAAAGTGCCACATCTTTAATAACACTTTCTTCAAGCTGTTTATCAATCATGGCACTTCCGCCATATTTTACGACTACTTTTTTATTGTTAAAATCACGTATATATGGCAATGCCTCAATCAACGTTTCTGCTTTGATTAAAATCTGTTCCATATCTGTTGCCTGCATTATTATTTTCCTCTTTTCTATTCCATTAAATCCCATTTATCGTCTTACGAACGATAATCACCATTTATTTTCACATAATCGTATGTTAAATCGCATCCCCATGCGGTTGCAGATGCCTTTCCATCCTTCATATCTGCAATGACAGTTACTTCTTTTGCAGAAAGAATCTTTGTAGCCTCTTCTTCACTATAATCGGTTGTCAGACCATTCTCACATAGCTTGATACGTTTTTCTTCACTCTCTATATAGATATCTACAATATCTGGATTAAATTCTACTCCTGCATAGCCTAACGCACAAAGGATTCTGCCCCAGTTTGCATCAGAACCATATACCGCTGTTTTTACCAGATTAGAAGTAATCACAGATTTACTTAGTACAACGGCATCCTCTTTGGATTTCACATTTACTACCTTTGCTTCTAAAAGCTTTGTGGCTCCTTCTCCGTCACCTGCCATCATTTTTGCCAGAGTCTTTGTGACCATTGCCAAAGCCTCACAGAAACGGTCATATTCCTGTCCTTTTGTTGTAATTTCCACATTTCCAGCTTTACCATTTGCCAGAACAATCATACTGTCATTGGTAGAAGTATCCCTATCTACAGAAATCATATTAAAAGAATCTTTTACATCAATTTTTACTGCTTCTTGTAGCAATTCTTTGGAAATCGCAATATCTGTTGTAACTACACAAAGCATAGTTGCCATATCCGGATGAATCATACCAGAGCCTTTGGACATACCACCAATAGTTACCGTTGTATCCTGAATGGTAAATTCTATTGCACATTCCTTACAAATGGTATCTGTAGTCATAATTGCCTTTGCTGCACGGTTTCCCGCTTCCAGACTATCAGAAAGGTTTCCTGCCATGTCTGCAATTCCTTTTTTGGCTCTATCTACTGGAATCTGCACACCAATTACACCAGTAGAAGCTGTTAATGCAGAAGAAAGTGGAATCTGCAGAGCATCGGCAACTTGCTGTGCCATTGCTTCATTCACTTTGTCTCCTTCACTTCCAGTACCTGCATTAGCAATTCCGCTGTTTAATACTACTGCTTGTGCCACTTCTTCTTTTGCCACAATATTCATATCCCACTTTACGGGAGCTGCTTTCACTACATTACGGGTAAATACACCAGCTACTTTTGCCGGAACTTCACTATATACCAGAGCCATATCATCTCTATTTTTATATTTTATTTCTGCTGCTGTGGCAGTTGCCAGAAAACCTTTTGCCGCAGTTACACCACCTTCAATTTTTTTCATTTGATGACCTCCATTTCTCAAACTTTTTACCAGTTATTTTTTTCTGAACAGTTACCTTTTATCTTTATTAAAAATGACCACATTATCCGAATTTAGTATGTAATCATAGCAATTCAAATCTTCCCGTTCTTCCCAGCCAAGTTCATGCCAGCAAGCATTTCCAGTTTCATTTTGGCGAAAGGCTACTAAACTTACTTTATTAATATGTTCCTTTCTCAAAGCCTCCATGGCAAAGCTTGTCATTTTTGTCGCAATTCCCCGGTTTCTATGATTTTTTTCCACACAAACATGGTAAAAACAACCAGTCCTGCCATCATGACCACAAAGAATAGATCCTATTATTTTACCATCTTCCTCTGCAACTACGCTTGTATGCGGGTTTCGCATCAGAAAACGTGTAATGCCTTCTTTGGAATCGTCAATGGTTCTCAATCCAAATCCTTCTATTTGTGTCCATAAATGATATACCTTTTGATAATCTACAATCTCCATTGCCCGGATTTTCACAGCCTCACTCCCTTCTTTATCCATCTATGAAAATCTAGCATTTTATTTCTATTTTAGATTTTATAATTATACAACTAAATTTATTTTTATTCAACACTTTTCTTGAAAATCTTTAAATAATTCATAAAGTACATGAATATTTTCCCCGTCAATGTGTATATTTAGAAAATCTCTTATTTTGTCTAATCCTTTATTTGTCGGTAACTGTTCAGAACGATGAACAATTACGTTTAAGCCCATTATAATTCGCCTTCGCCAAGGGGCTTAAACACTGTAAAATTTATATCTTCTTACGAAACACGCAGTAAATGCGTGTTTCTACCTGAATAGTTACATTTGTTGTAAATTTTTCACTTATTAAGACTTCGTTTCTATATACGTTCTGCAATAATCTTGGAGAAACACTTGAATAATCCCAACATTTGTTATATATTTATAAGTAAATGGATTGGTATCTATTGCAATCCCTATATGAATCTCTTTTAGGAGATGCATAATTATACATTATTATTCATACGGAGGTAACACTTATGAAAGAAAAAGTTATTCTTGCCTACTCAGGCGGACTAGACACCACAGCAATTATCCCTTGGTTAAAAGAAAATTATGACTATGATGTTGTATGCTGCTGCATCAACTGTGGACAAGGGGAAGAACTGGATGATTTGGAAGAAAGAGCAAAATTATCTGGTGCATCCAAATTATATATTGAAAATGTCATTGATGAATTCTGTGACGATTATATTGTTCCTTGTGTGCAGGCTGCTGCTGTTTATGAAAACAAATATTTACTTGGAACTTCTATGGCAAGACCTGTCATTGCAAAGAGATTAGTAGAAATTGCAAGAAAAGAAAATGCGGTTGCTATCTGTCATGGTGCAACAGGTAAAGGAAATGACCAGATTCGTTTTGAACTTGGAATCAAAGCATTAGCTCCAGATATCAAGATTATTGCTCCTTGGAGATTAGATAGCTGGCAGATGGATTCCAGAGAAGCAGAAATTGAATATTGTAAAAAACATGGTATTGATTTGCCATTTTCTGCTGATTCCAGCTATAGCCGTGACAGAAACTTATGGCATATCAGTCATGAAGGTCTTGAATTAGAAGATCCTGCTAATGAGCCAAATTATGATCATTTGCTGGTACTTGGCACTTCTCCTGAAAAAGCACCTGATGAAGGAGAATATGTTTCCATGAAATTTGAAAAAGGTGTTCCAGTTGAATTGAATGGCAAGAAAATGAAAGTATCTGAAATTATTACAGAGTTAAATACACTTGGCGGAAAGCATGGTATTGGTATTATTGATATCGTAGAAAACCGTGTGGTTGGTATGAAATCCCGTGGTGTTTATGAAACTCCTGGCGGAACCATCTTAATGGAGGCTCATCAGCAATTGGAAGAATTGATTCTTGACAGAGATACTTATACATTAAAGAAGGATTTGGGAAATAAATTTGCACAGATTGTTTACGAAGGAAAATGGTTTACACCAATACGTGAAGCTATTCAGGCATTTATTGAAGTTACACAGCAATATGTAACTGGTGAAGTAAAATTCAAACTTTACAAAGGTAATATCATTAAAGCCGGAACTACTTCTCCATATTCTCTTTACAATGAAAGCCTTGCATCCTTTACAACTGGTGATTTATATGATCATCATGATGCAGATGGTTTCATCAACTTATTTGGTTTATCTCTAAAAGTTCGTGCTATGAAAATGGCAGAAGCCGAAAAGAATAAATAAAACAAAAACCGTCAGGATTTTTTCTGGCGGTTTTTCTATAAAACTTATATGTCTGCTTTACAAGCACTTTTATGAGTAAAAGTGTCAGTCATGCCATTCATATTTTGCATGGTTGAATTTGTTTGTTCATGGTTCTAAGCAGTTTACATATCACTTTAGGTTAGATTCATAGATTTCGCTTTTTTGCAATTGTTCCCAAAGTTCCTGTATATTTTTTTGATAAATTGGGTGCAGGATGTAAGGAGCAATTTCACAAAGAGGTTTTAAGACAAAATCTCTCTTATGCATTTCAATATGGGGAATTATCAAATCTTCTTCCCTGCAAATTAAATTATCATATAATAAAATATCCACATCTATGGTTCTAGGTCCCCAATGCATAGTGCGTACCCGTTGTAGCTTCTCTTCAATTTCCTGGATACATGCTAAAATTTCTCTTGGTGTCATTAAAGTCTGGATACCAAAAACTCCATTTAGAAAATCATCCTGAACTTTTACACCATAAGGCTTTGTGGAAAGCAATGAGGAAATTTTTCCCAATTTACATAAAGGATGTTCTTTAAAAAAGTTTATTGCAGTTTGTATATTCTTTTCTTTGTCTCCAAGATTTGCACCTATGCCAAGATATACTGTATGCCACCCACGTTTTATTTCAACAGCAACCGTCTTCATGGAAATATGCACCGGAGCCCAAGGTTTTTTAATTGTAATCTTCACTTCTTTTAAAAGGGAATAGGATAATAAGAGCATTTGTGCTAAATGCTCTGCGGCTGCTTCTATTAATAAAAATTTTTGTTCATGCATAAAGGTCTGTACCTTTTTACATACCTCTGCGTAATTCAAAGTTTTATCCAGACAATCGTTCTTTCCAGCAATTTGAGTATTGGTATATAAAATAATAGAAACTAAAAATTTTTGTCCTAATACCTGCTCTTCTTTTAATACTCCATGATAACCAAAACACTCTAAATCCTCAATGATAATCTTATCCATCCTATCTTTACCTTTCTACACACCTTTTTTTGGTAACAGTTCAGCCAAGAGCTGACCTGTTACGGAATTGGGCAAGCTTCGCATTGTAAATTGCCCAATTCCAATCCTGTTTTAGTCTTTTTTACGGTCTTGCACAGCGGAGTGTGCAAGACCTACCTGAACTGTTACATTTTTTGCACATATATCTTTCAAGCAACATTTTTCACAATGAGGAGCTGTCCTTGCCGTACAGACATCTCTTCCGTGGTAAACCAATCTGTGGCAAAAATCGCTTCCTTCTTCGGGAGGAATAATTTCCCACAATGCTTTCTCTACTTTTCCTGGTTCTTTTATTCCATCAACCAGCCCCATCCGGTTTACTAAACGGATACAATGCGTATCTGTTACAATTGCAGGTTTCCCAAATACATCTCCCATAATTAGATTTGCACTTTTACGCCCCACCCCTGGCAATTTTAATAAGTCATTAAAATTATCAGGAACTTTTCCTTGGTATTCATCTCTTAATATCTTCATACATGCACTGATATCCCTTGCTTTGCTGTGCCCTAGACCACAAGGTCTTACAATTTCTTCTATCTCTTCTACGTCCGCATCTGCCAGTGCATTCACATCTGGATATTTTTCGTATAGTTTTGGTACTATCATATTTACACGGGCATCGGTGCATTGTGCTGCCAAACGAACACTAACTAGTAATTTCCATGCTTCCTTATAGTCTAAAGTACACCCGGCATCTGGATATTCTTCTTTTAAACGATTTATAATTTCTAATGCAAGTTTCTTTTTAGTCATCGTTTTTTGTCATCTCCTTGTTTTTTATATCATCAATTATTCACACTCTATATTACAGACCATGTGAACAATCTAAGTATACTTCTCTTTCTTGTTGTATTGTTTCTTTAAAGGTTACCACCCTTCTATCTTATAACTTTTCTATATGTAAATCAATTACTTTTCTTTTCTAAATTTTCATATATTTAGTTTATAAATCGTTACTGTTTACTATAGGACTTTGCACTTGCTGCAAAGTCCTATAGAATAAGTAGTGGTAGTGAAGAATCTGGTCTTTCGACGAAGGCGAATTATAAATAGACCAGATTTGTTACTGTGAGCACTGGAGGTGTGAACAGTAACTATAAATCAAGGCAGAAATAGACTTCTTATCATCAATCCCTGCCTTGTGCTTATAAAAATATATTTATCCTTAATTATTAACGACTTATATTGCAAAACTCTGTCCTATTAATCATAAATAATCTCACTTTACTATTTATTGGGTATGGTGTATATTTGTGTCCTAAAATTTTCTGGCAAAAAATCACATTGGTTATCTGGGATTCCCAAAAGTTTTGCATACTGTATGAGTTCTTCCCACTTTTCTTTTTCCTCTGCTCCTGATATATCTAATAGTTTTTGATAAACTGGAATAATTCCTTTACCTGATAAATAAAAGATTCGTTTCCGAAAAACAATGATAATTTGTTCTGCATTATGAAAAGTGATATACCACTCCTTTTTCATCTTTGTACTCATATTTTTTTGAAACATCCTAACAGACTTTTCCAAATCTTTCTCTGGTATAGCAATTGTATGAATTTTTACGATTCCTAAAAACCTTTTCTTTGTTTCGAGTATTTGAAATTCCTCAAGTATTTTATCATTTTTCAAGCTTAAGTTTATTACTTCTGCGTGATAGCAAAACATAGTTATTATCTCCTTCTTATGACATAACTTTGTAAAAATAGTGATTGGTTCTTCGGCTCTCATTACTTACTTCTTTTTCTAAGTTTGCTGATAATGCACCGCAGCGGTCTCACAATCGGTACATATTTGTACATATATAGTTCCACCTGCTCCACTATCCTCTTCTGAAAGCTGTGCAAAATGTTTCATTTTCTTATTACATATTGGACAATCCGCATACTCTGCATCATTTATAAATGCTGGAAAACCGCCAATAGCACTTCTCTCAAATTCATTACAATAAATATCAGACACTGGTTCTTTGGATAATTTAAAATAGGTAAGTTCGTTTAAATCCTCATCTTCCACATAATAGTCTTCTCCATCTGTTCTATGAATCACTTCTCCTTCCCCATTTACTTCATATTTACTGAAAGTAAATGGTTCGTATGGCACACAACTACCACAATATTTTATCTTTATTTTTCCCTTTATACCAATATCAGACAATCTCTCATCTTTTCCATCTAACACCAATAGATTAGAATAACTGGATTCACAGTATGGACATTTTTGTTTGGAAACACCCCCCATGACAATATCAGCTTCCAAAGGATTATCTGTTTTGTGAAGAGAATAACATCTGTTATAGGTAAGCATTTTCTTTTTTCCATTTTCTATGCACCAGCCACCTTCCATAGCATAACTGGCTGGTCCTACATATAACTCCTCCCTCCACTTAGGCGGTTGTTCTTCCCATTTTGAAAATGCTTCAAAAACTACATCATCACCAATTTGTGCCAGTGCCATCAGTAAATTATTTACATTAACTGTTTCATCTAATTCCTCTTTATTAAGTTCATTTATAATAGCATCCCTTATATCATTTGATGCATATTTATAGATAATGCTAGTGTTTGGGTAAAGAATAGCATGTTCAAATGCAGCTTTCGCAGCTTCACTGCTTTTTAAATTTTCTTTACGCATATATTCCACATAAGTATATGCATCGTCTTCTTCTATCATTTGGTTGATTAATTCCTGTTCATTCATGTTTGTCTGTAACCTCCTTCTGTTTTATTTTTTCAAATAGTTATCTGGTTATTATGACAAAATTTCATCAAGAAGTTCTTCCATATCATCATCGTCTAAATTATATTCTTCTAATACTCCCGCTTTGAGATATCCATATAATTCAGCTACTTGTTCACAGTCTTGGGAATACAGGTCATTATCATTTTTAATTCCATATTCGTTTAATATTTCTATAGCCGCCTTTTTTGCAGCTATTTTATCCTTTTTATTCATTCTGCCATTTTCCTTACTTTTTTATAGATTATATTATAATAAAATAAGAAATTCAACAATATCTTTCAAATAACTCCATAATATTTTGTACGGTCTTTGTGTCTAAAGCCCCAGTTGGTTCATCTGTCAGGATAATGTCCTGATCATTGATAATGGCTCTGGCAATGCCAACTCTTTGTTTCTGTCCCCCTGATAATTCTACTGTTACTGTTCACACCTACGGTGCAAACAGTAACGGAATCCAGCCTATTTATAATTCGCCTTCGGCGAAAGGCTGGATTCTTGGCTGTTCTAGATTCTTGTCACATAGCTTGACAGCAAGTGTCAAGCTTGTGAGTGAACAGTAACATTCTACTACATCTATTCTGAACGATTTGTTGAATACAATTGAAAACAAAATATTTTTGTGATATACTAGACGCAATATTGTTTATAACATATATTTATCACATTTATGAAGAAAGGAAAATGAACAACTATGAGAAAAATAAAAAAACTTGGATACCTAGCAATGGCATTTTTAATGCTGACAGGAAGTATATTGACACAAAATCCTTCTGTGCCAGTTGTGGATGCTGCAGATACCACCAGTGAACCAGTCATGACAACAATAGCTGAACCGGAAAATTTGGCACTTAACACAAAGATAACAGACAGTCTGGTACATGACAGAGCACATTATTATTCCATTACAACTGATAATAAAAATGTAGATTATGAGTTCCTTTTAATCAATGATGCACCATCGGATGACCCCGATTTTAGTATACTATTTATTAACATTGTAGTTCAACCATTTCGCAAAGATGGCATTTATGATTATAACAAACAGGTCATTAAAGGGGACTATGTGGATCCCACAAGGGCAAGAACCTATAAAAATAGAGTTACCTTGAAGAAAAATACCAAATATCTTATAAGTTTGAATCCGTTCTATCTGAAGGAAACACCATATCGTTTTTCTGTATACCAGGTGTCCCGAACTCCAGCACTAAAAAAGGTTACTCCCAAAAAAGGAAAAGTAGTGGTACAGTTTTCAAAAACACAAATCGCAAAATCTTATGAGATTGCTGTGAAAAAACAGGGCGGTTCTTGGAAAACATATAAAACCAAAAAGAATACATACACTATTAAAAATTTAAAATCAAAAAAGCAATATTCGATTCGGGTAAGATCCATGTGTACAGTAAATGGCACGAAAAAATACAGTGCATGGTCTAAGACAAAAAAAGTAATAGTAAAATAATGGTGCCATTTGGGGATGTTCCTTTATTTCATTACATCAAATGAAGCTTTTGAATTTTTTATAAATATTATTGGTGTATAATCCCTATTTAGAAAGAATAAAATGCAAAGATAGAAGTACCTTAAAAAGCAAAGTTCGCAAAACCAGTATTTATATTGCATTGCGGACTTTGCTATCTATTTGGACTTAATCCTCAAGTATTCTATTTACATAAATAATTCCCGCTAAATAAAATACTCAATATTATCATCTGGCTTCATGTTAAACAATTCAAAGATTTTATTTCGTACCAATAAAAAATCCTCGCTTGTGCGTTCCCGATAATGTGTAAGGGGAACAGTAACCACACTTTTAATTCTTCCGGGGTTTGGTGTCATTACTACTATCCTATCTGCCAGAAAAACCGCTTCCTCAATATCATGAGTAACAAAAATAATGGTCTTATTTTCCTGTTTTGAAATATTTAAAATATCATCCTGAAGTTTCATCCGGGTTATAGCATCCAATGCCCCAAAGGGTTCATCCATAAATATAATATCAGGGGAAACTGCTAAGGCTCTTGCTATGGAAACACGTTGCTGCATTCCTCCAGATAGCTGGTTTGGATGGGAATTTTTAAATTCGGAAAGCCCTACAAGATCAATGTATTTTTCTGCAATTTCCCTTCGTTCCTCTTTCGGAATCTTTTTTGCCTCAAGTCCCAATTCCACATTTTTTAGAACTGACCGCCAGGGCAATAATCCATAGTTTTGAAAAATAGTGACATTATGAATAGATGGCTGTGTCACTTCTTCTCCATTGATTTTTATGGAACCTTCTGTTATCTTGTCAAAGCCTGCAATTGCATTTAGTAGTGTACTTTTTCCACAACCGGAAGGTCCTAAGAGACAGATAAATTCCCCTCTTTCAATATCTAATGAAACATGGTCCAGTGCAGTGAATTCTCCACTATTTTGTTTAAAAGTTTTTACTGCATCCTTAACTTCGATATACATTACAAAGCACCTCCCCACGCTTTCAAAATTTTCTTTTCTGCCCACTTAAGCAGGGTATCAAGCAATAATCCTATCAAACCTATTACAATTATCGTTGCAAGAAGGATATCTGCACGAAGATTATTTCGGGCATCAATAATTAAATATCCAAGACCTGACTGAGCTCCTACCATTTCGCCAGCAACTAAGAAGATCCATGCTGTTCCCAGTGCAAGGTGAATACCATTAGCAATTTGTGGAAAAGCTGCTGGGAAAATTACCTTCCACATAATTTGTGGCTGTTTAATACCAAAGTTTTTTGAAACTTTAAAATAAATAGGATTGATACCACCTACCGCAGAAACCGTGGATAATAACACAGGAAAAAATGCTGCTATAAAAATAATAACAATAGCAGGAGTATCACCAATACCAAACCATAATACAATAAACGGCATCCAAGCCATAGGCGAAATTGGCCGTAAAAGCTGTACTAATGGGTTAACGTATTGAAATATCCCTTTAAACCAACCTAAAACCAGCCCCAGCAAAACGGCAGCTACAATGGCACTTATGTAACCTGCTCCAAACCGATACATACTTGTACCAATATGAACAAAAATTGAACCATCTTTTATCATTTCAAGAAAAGCCTGCAATGCCTGATAAGGCGACGGGAACAAAGCTTCGTTAAAATCGCTTGTTAAAAAAACAATCTGCCATAAAACTATAATAAAAGCAAATGAAACGATTATATTTTTTATAGAAATTAATTTTTTCATTTTATTCTCCATTCTTGTGCATGCCTTTTGCACATAAGTCAAATACTCTGTTGTCTGATTTGTCCATCACTTTTGCAGGTTCTAAACTGTTACAAATCTTTTTTTACAAAATCATCAAACACAGGCGGATTGTCAGAAAGACCATACTTCTTCACTTTTTCTACAAGGGTATTGTAGGTCTCTTCTGTAATTTCAAGATCATCGTATGAAATCCATTGAAGAGAAAGGTCAAGTACCTTATCATCCGAGTTCAAGTATTTTTTAGCAACCTCTTTCGCCTTTTCTTGAGTAAGATTTTTTCCTGCCTTTTTATAACTTTCTACAAATGATTTTGCATCTGTAGTTCTGTCATTAAGGAAGGCATCTGTCAATACCAATCCACAGCATAGGGAATCTTTCCAAATTTCTTCAGACTTTAAAAGCACCTGTCCTACATCAAGGGAAACTGCCTTTGCCCCAAATGGTTCTGCCACACAGTATCCATCAATCTGACCTGATGCTAACGCTGATGGCATTTCCGTTGGTGCAAGCTCTACCACCTCTAAATCGGCTGTGGTTAAACCTGCCTCTGCCAATGCATCGTTAAGTAAAATATTGTGTGAGGACTGGCGGTGAGGTATGGCAAACTTCTTGCCTTTCAGATCGGATATAGATTTGATATTTTTATTGGTTACAATAACATTACCATCCTTATGACCTAGGGCTACTGCCTTAATTCCAATACCTTCCTGTTTTGATTTCATTGCAAGTTCAATAAGCACCTCTGCACCATCTACCTGACCTGTATTAAGAGCATCTAAAAGTTCCGGCCAAGATCCATATTTTACTAACTCAATCTTTAAACCAGTGCTTTCTTCCAATTCTTCTGCTTCTTCCAAAACAGCCAGAGAATGTGTAATTGGCAGATATGCTATTTTTACAGTATTTTTAGGAGAAGCTGTGCCGTCAGATGCCTTGCCAGTTCCCTTACTGCAGGAGGATAAGGCAAATGTCAGTACTGCTATCGCAAATATTGCAGCATATTTTTGTATCTTTCTTTTCTTCATAATAATCTTATCCTTTCTTTCCTTGACTTTTACTTTAATCCCATCCCAACTGCTTTCTTTTTAGCTTCATATCTTCCACAATTTTGTGACCTAGTGATACTGGATCTGTGTCAACGTTCATAGTAGAGCCTAAAAGCTCCTTTGTACCATGTTTTAAAAATTCTATTACATTTTTAGAACCATATATTTGTGCTTCTACACAATGATAGGAATTTACGCCCATAAGCCTGAAACCTAGTGCTGCATCAATTCCTTTTTCATTTCCCCATTCTGGTGAGGAAAATGCAAATGGCAATTCATAAATTTTCTTTCCCAGTTCTCCCGCAATGCCTGCAAAAATACCAGAAGAACGGGTATTGTCGATACATTCGCCAACATGCCACACAGGAGGCAGGTCAGGCTGTAAAAATTCCCTAAGACTTTCCCCGGTTTGCTCAAGAGCCGAAGTGTTACAATATCCCAGCTTCATAAGAGGAAAAGATGCACAGCCATTTGACAAAATGAGAACATTATTTTCAAGCAGAACCTTTGCTACATCCACAATTGCCTTTTCATAAAGCACCTTTGGGTTATTACATCCTACCATGTTGACAATTCCTAAAATTTTTCCACTTTTTATTGCCTCTGCCAATGGTGCCATACTTCCAAAACGCTTGTGTACATATTCCACTGAAAAACCAACTTCCGCATCTGATTCATAAGGCGGTATGTAGACAGGGATTCCCTTTCTTTCCTCAAAGCTTTCAATGGCACGAAGAACGATTTTTTCTGCCAACGCTTTCGTTTCGTCAATATTTGCATGATGATGGTCGTATTCAAAACGCTCTGCACCAGGCAGTCTTGCGGATTCGCTGGTGGTAACAACGGTAGTTTTAAAACACTTTGCAACTTCCATTATGGATGGAAAAACATCCTGGACATCTGCTACCCACAAATCAAGGGCACCTGTACCTAAAACAAGCTCTGCAGAAACTGCATTAGAAAGAGGAATTACCCCCTCATAACGGTACATTGCAGAAAGTCCCGAACAGCATATTCCATAAAAACGGATTCCTTTTGCACCTTTCGATTTTGCAAGTTCTATAAACTTCTCCTGCTGGCCTGTTTTCACAATCTGGCTGACAAGAAGAGGTAAATGACCATGTACGGCAATATTTACATATCCCTTTTTTAATGCTCCAAGATTCACCTTTGCAGTAACTCTGTCACCTACACCAAACAGGGCATCTGTTGCAATGGAAGCACCCACAACACCGGAAAATGTGAAAGCAAGCCCACAGCGTAGAAACTGCTGCATAATGCTTTTCCAATCACCATCTGTAGCACAGCCTGTCTTATGATATGCTTCAAAAACTTCATGGTAGGCACTAATAGGAAGAATATCCAGATTCTCCCAAACCTTTTGCCTTTCTAAAGGTGCACAGGCACGAATTGTTTTATAATCGTCTGGAATTGTTCTTGAGAGATCTTCTAAAAGAACATCTGCAAGTTCTGATGCAATTTTTTTAAGAGGACGGTTCTTTGTCTTTATTCCAAAAGCTTCTGCAGTATCTTTAATTTTCTGTTTTCCCATAATTGGCACATCAAGCTTGCCTTCCGCTGCCCATTTAAGAGCTAAAATAACTTCCCTTGCGTGCATACCATGCTGTGCCACACCTGCGGCAGCAGAACGAAGGAGGTTTCTTGCAACAATAAGGTCAGCATCTGCACCACACACTCCTTTTGGTGCTTTGGCAGTAATCCGGCATGGACCCATATTACAGATTTTACAACAGATTCCGGCAAGTCCAAAATTACATTGTGGCTTTTGTTTATCAAAACGGTCAAAGGTAGTATCAATACCTAGCTGCTCCGTTCTAAGAAGCATTTCACGTACTGCCGGGTCAGGGGTCTGCTCCATTACATCCTGCTTGGATGGAAATGTTTTACGGTATTCCGACACAGCATTCATATAGTCACGGATAAATGCCTGTGGATCGTCATCATCATTGTGGTCAGCCTTTGCAACAACTGTAGGAATTCCATGTTCATCAAAGCCAATTAAGGCACGATGGGAATGAATATTTGCAGGACTGCCATTATGTGAATGTGTGTGTGTATGTTCTTGTTTATGATTATGTATATGTTCGCTCATAGTTTATCCTTTCTTTGAATCAATATCCTCAATTATTCACGACTTATATTGCAGACCGCTGCTATCGCAGCTAGGAGCCGCTTGGCAGCGTCACCTGTCTGCAATCATTGTCAATTGACCTATTAAGCATGACTAAGTCTTTATTTCTAGCCTTCGGCTTACATAAGACTTAGTTCATGCTTAAGGCCGTGAATAATCTCGGAACATTATTTTTTCTTTGTATAGTGCTTTGTGCTTTCAAATCCTACTTATCTTATATGATTAGTATGTATTTATTTTATCATTGGTGGTTTTTATTGTCAAGAAAATACTTTAACCTTTCTTCTTTTTATCCTTTCTTACATAATGTTACCATTTTTATTGATTAAGTATGTATAACTTGCAATGACTTTTCAGAATCCATGGTTCATCACATGCAACTTGCACAATTATTCTTGTATTTAAAATAAAAATTGTACAAGTTGAGATATAATATAACTCAAGCACAAAAAAGTCCCATAAATCCAACAATAAGGTTTATGAGACTTAATAAACTTATTGTAACTGTTCAGAACCATGAACAGTTACGTTTAAGCCCATATTAATTCGCCTTCGGCGATAGGGCTTAAACATTGTAAGATTTTAAGATTTGCTTTTTCTTACGAAACACGCAGTAAATGCGTGTTTCTACCTGAATAGTTACATCTTATTTATTATTTCCAAATAGTAGTTCAAAAAAACAATAATCCACACCACCCAGACCATTCCATCCAATCTTTATGTATGATATAAGACATAAAACTCCAAACACAAGACCTGCAACAGTAAGCATATATTTACCTTACAAATATATGAATCATTATGCCAATTCTAATCCTGTTTTAGTTTTTCTTACGGTCAGCACAGTAAATGTGCAGACCTACCTGAACTATTACCTCTGATTACGGTCTGCTCTACTTCCTTAATAGAAATCTGTTTACTTTCTGCTATATCTGCCATATCCTCATATTCTGGTTTCCATTTGGTAATTCCATATCCTTTACCTTTTTTTATTCTTACACATCCATATTCTGTTTCTATGTTTTTTATGTGACGTTCTAAAATATAACGGTCATACTCTAATCTCCGTACTCCCCAAGTAGTGGTATTTTTTAAAATCGTATGTGCCATTCTGTCTGCGTCAGCAGGTTTACAGAGACATACAAGCTTTATTCCTGGTCGGTTTTTCTTCATTGTAATTGTCTCTGTATATACATCTAAAGCCCCTGCTGTCCTTAATATCTCTGTGGCAAATGCGATCTCTTCACCTGTCATATCGTCTAAATTACAGGACAATTCTACGATTTTGTCTGATAAACTTTCCGATTCTTCACCTAGAAAAGCCCTAATGCAATTAGCTTGTGGAAAGTCTTTTTTTCCCATGCCATATCCAATCTTTTCTATCTTCATGGCTGGCATTCTTCCAAATCCAGTCTTTAAGTGTTGTAATAATGCTGCCCCTGTAGGGGTACACATCTCCCCACGGATTTCTCCTTGGTAAATAGGTGCTCCTTGCAAAAGAAATGCTGTAGCAGGAGCTGGTACTGGTAAAATTCCATGAGCACAATGCACTTCTCCAAATCCTACATTTATATCAGAGACTATAATGTTATCAACTGAAAGCCTGTCTGCAATCCAACATGTATTTAATACATCTGCGATGGCATCCTTCATACCTACCTCATGAAAATGAATTTCAGACACGGGCTTTCCATGAGCATGGCTTTCTGCTTCTGCAATCTGTTCATACACAGCTTTCGCTCTATTCTTCACAGATTCCTTTACAGGGTAACTGTCAATAATAGAATGAACTTCTGCAAGGGAAGCATGAAAATGCTTATGGTGATGTGTATGTTCCTGTTGGGAATGATAATGAGTGTCTTCATGGTTTGAGTGATGATGCTTATGATGACTATGTTCTTTTATATATTTTTCGCAGCTTTCCTCTTCTTGTTCTCCTATCAATACCTTTATATGTGTTCCCTGTACACCACACTTCTCTACTTTCTCAGGCACAACACGGATTCCCAATTCTTCCTTGTTCATTACTTGACAAAATTCCTCTTTTTCCTTTTCTTCAAGAAGTTCATATAATGCAGCGGTAATCATATCCCCTGCCGCTCCCATATTACATTCCAGATATAAAGTCTTACCCATCTATTCATCCATCCCTTTCATCTGATTAATCATACTGGCACTATATGCCGCACCAAATCCATTGTCTATATTCACAACCGTTACACCACTGGCACAAGAATTAAGCATGGAAAGAAGTGCAGAAAGTCCTCCAAAGTTGGCTCCATATCCGACACTGGTTGGTACAGCTATAACCGGGCAGTCTGTTAATCCGCCTATTACACTTGGAAGTGCACCTTCCATACCAGCAACTACAATAATCACTCTCGCCTCCATAAGAATTTTGGAATGTGCAAGAAGTCTATGAATACCTGATACCCCGACATCATACAAGCGGGTTACCTTGTTACCAAGAACTTCCGCCGTTATAGCAGCTTCTTCGCAAACTGGCATATCACTTGTACCACCAGATGCAATTACTATATTTCCAACTAATTCTCTATCTCTATACCAGTTGACAACACCAGTATGTGATATTTCATCATAAAACAATTCCACTTTCGTTCCAAGTTCTTTTCTTACATAATTTGCTGCCTCAGGTTTCATCCGGGAAATTAGTATGTTTTCTGCTCCACGATTCCACATACTGTTTACAATTCCACAAATCTGTTCCGGGGTTTTGCTCTGCCCATAGATTACCTCCTGCATCCCCTGTCTTACCCCTCTATGGTGATCTACTTTTGCATACCCTAACTCTTCAAATGGTTCCATTTTTAACTTCAATACTGCCTCTGAAACATCTACAGTTCCTTCCTTGACCTGTTCTAATAATGTGATAATTCCTGATTCGTTCATCTCAACCTCCATATACCCGTTAGAAAATAATTTCTGACTTTCTATATGTATTCTCCAAAACAACTTTATCAAACCATGGACTTAATCTTTCCTCAATCTTATCCAGATTATTGTATGCATATTTCCACTGTCCTTCCTCTGTCTCCAGTGCAGCCACGCTGTCTTCATAGCGGTACATTCTTATACGAAAATTTTGAAAACCCATTTTGGAAAGTACGTCTTCTGACTTCTCAATCTTCAATAAATCTGCTTCTTCAATTCTATGTCCTGACGGAATTCTTGTGGCAAGACATGCATAAGATGGTTTCTGATAAGTAAATAACCCTGCCTCTTTAGACAGTCTGCGGACATCTGTTTTTGTAATTTTGCATATTCTTAATGGTGATAACACATTTAATTCTGCCAAAACTTTCATTCCCAGTCGGTCATTTACATCATCTGATGCATTTGTTCCATCAAGAATAACTGGATAACCATCTGTTTGGACTTGTGTTATTATTTTTTCAAATATATTTTTCTTACAATAGTAACATCTGTTTACTGGATTGCTTCTTACCTGCTCATTTTCTAAAATATTGCATTCTATTACTGTCAGATCTATATCTAATTGTTCCGCCATCCTTTTTGCATCCTCAAGTTCAAATGCAGGCTGAAAGGGACTATGTATATAGTATGCCTTGACATCACATCCATAACTTTTTGCTGCATACAGAAGAAAGGCGGAGTCAGTTCCACCAGAAAAGGCAATTGCACATTTTCTATTTTCTGCAAAAAAAGTTTCTAAGTTCATCTCAATCTCCTTTCCTTTTATGGTATAGAGACAATGGAAGTTCCAGTCCATGTGCCTCAAGTAATTTCTCATTTTGAAGGATATCCTCTGCTTTCCCATCTTGAATCACAGAACCATTATCTATCAATATAACTCTGGTGCAAGTATCCATAACAAAATCCAAATCATGGGATGTAATAATCTTTAGTTTATCAAAAGAATTCATTAACTTTATCAAATTTCTTCTGTTTTTCGGATCCAGTGCAACAGAAGGCTCATCCATAATCATAATATCTGGTGTCATGGATAATATTGTGGCTATAGACACCAGCTTTTTCTCGCCGCCAGACATTTTATAAATTTGTTTATCCCGAAGACCTAAAGCACCAACCCTCTCTAGTGCATACAATGTTCTCTCTTCTACTTCCTCTTCTGGAAGTCCATAATTTCTTGGAGCAAAGGCTACATCTTCATAGGCAGTAGACATAAAAAGCTGACTGTCAGAATCCTGAAATACATAGCCAATGATTTTTCTGATTTCGGAAAGATTCTTTTTCTTTACCAAAATGTCTTCCACTTTGATTTCACCAGTGAAATCAAGATACAAACCTACTATAAGCTTAAGAAGTGTAGACTTACCTGCTCCATTTTGCCCTATAATTCCTATAGTCTCTCCCTCATGGGCATGTATAGTTATATCCTTTAGGACAAGAGATTTTCCATAAGAAAATGTTAGGTTTTCAATATCTATGTGTACATTCTTCATATTAATGATTAACCATACTCCTTTCATTTAAATGATACTAGGCGTTTGCGAAACGCCACAAGCCGCATAAATGCGACACATTTTTTATAACAA